>CAMNLM010000034.1 GCA_946543085.1 uncultured Clostridia bacterium
CCGGTGGAGAGACGCACGCCGACCAGCTCGTCGCCCTCGCGCAGGTTCAGGGCGATCAGGCCGTTCTTGCGCAGGTTCGCGTATTCGCTCAGCGGCGTCTTCTTGACCATTGCGCCGCGCGTGCCGAAGATCAGGTTGTACTCCGTGTCATCGCCCTTGGGCATGGGCAGCATGGTGGAGACCTTTTCATCGCTGGCCAGCTGCAGCAGGTTGATGATGGCCGTGCCGCGCGCCTGGCGTCCCGCCTCGGGGATCTGGTAGCACTTGAGGCCGAAGACGCGCCCGCGGTTGGTGAAGAACATGATCTCCTGGTGGGTATTGACCACGCACATCTGCACGGCGTAGTCCTCTTCCTTGGTGGTCATGCCTGCGATTCCCTTGCCGCCGCGGCGCTGCGCGCGGTAGGTCGAGGCCGCGATGCGCTTCACATAGCCCGCGCGGGTCATGGTGACGACCATATTCTCCTGGGCGATCAGGTCCTCCACATCGATCTCGCCATCGATGATGGTCAGCTCGGTGCGGCGGTCGTCGCCGTACTTGTTGCGGATCTCCAGGATCTCGTCCTTGATGACGCCCATGAGCTTGTGCTCGTCGGCCAGCAGGGACTGCAGATAGGCGATGGTCTTCTCGAGCTCGTCGTACTCGGCCTGCAGGCGGTCGCGCTCCAGGCCGGTCAGGCGGGCAAGGCGCATGTCCAGGATGGCCTGGGCCTGCCGCTCGCTGAAGTCGAAGCGCTCCATGAGGGCGGTGCGGGCGCTGTTCGTGTCCGCGCTGTGGCGGATCAGGTCGACGATCTCATCGATGTGATCCAGCGCCTTCAGCAGACCCTCCAAGATGTGCGCGCGCTGCTGGGCCTTGTTCAGGTCGAAGCGGGTGCGGCGGGTCACCACGTCCTTCTGGTGCTGCAGGTAGTAGTAGATCATCTCCCGCAGGTTCAGCACGCGGGGCTTGCCGTCCACCAGGGCCAGCATGTTCGCGCCGAAGTTCTCCTGCAGGGAGGTGTGCTTGTAGAGGAAGTTGAGCACCACCTGGGGGTAGACGTCGCGCTTGAGCTCGATGACGATGCGCATGCCCTCGCGGTCGTTGCTCTCGTCGCGGATGTCGCTGATGCCCTCCAGCTGCTTGTCGTGCACGAGGTCGGCGATCTTCTTGACCAGCACGGCCTTGTTGACCTGGTAGGGTATCTCGGTCACGATGATGCGGCTGCGCCCGCCGCCCATCTCCTCGATGGTGGACTTGGCGCGCACGGTGATCCGACCGTGGCCGGTGAAGTAGGCCTCCCGGATGCCGGCGCGGCCCAGAATCTGGCCGCCGGTGGGGAAGTCCGGGCCCTTGATGTGCTGCATCAGGTCGTCGATGGTGCAGTCCGGGTTGTCAATCATGCACACGACGCCGTCGATCACCTCCCGCAGGTTGTGCGGGGGGATGTTGGTCGCCATGCCCACGGCGATGCCGCTCGAGCCGTTGACCAGCAGGTTCGGGAAACGGGCCGGCAGCACGGCGGGCTGCATCAGGGTTTCGTCGAAGTTCGGATAGAAATCGACGGTGTCCTTGTCGATGCCGTCGAGCATGTGCATGGTCAGCTTCTGCAGCCTGGCTTCGGTATAACGCATGGCGGCCGCGCCGTCGCCGTCCACCGAGCCGTAGTTGCCCTGGCCCTCCACCAGGGGATAGCGGATGTTGAAGGGCTGGGCCAGGCGCACCATGGCGTCGTACACGGAGGAATCGCCGTGGGGGTGATATTTGCCCAGCACGTCGCCGACCACGCGGGCGCTCTTGCGGAAGGGCTTGTCGGGCGTCATGCCCAGCTCGTTCATGTCGAACAGGATGCGCCGGTGCACGGGCTTGAGACCGTCGCGCACGTCGGGCAGCGCGCGGTCGATGATGACCGCCATGGCATACGAGATGAAGGACTTCTTCATCTCCTGTTCGAGGTTGACGGGAATCAGTCTATCCTTGATATCGCTCATGACACTTTCCTTTTCTCAGTGAGTGGGGGCTTACACATCCAGATCCTTGACCAGGTCGGAGTTCTCCTGGATGAACAGCTTGCGCGGCTCCACGGCCTCGCCCATCAGCAGGGTGAACAGGGCGTCGGCCTCCATGGCGTCCTCGGGGGTGATTTGCATCATCACGCGGGTCTCGGGGTTCATGGTGGTGTCCCAAAGCTGCTGGCTGCTCATCTCGCCCAGGCCCTTGTAGCGCTGGATCTCCGGCTTGGGCTCGCGGCCCACCTCGTCCAGCACGCGCTGCAGCTCGTCGTCGTCGTAGACGTAGCGCTCGTACTTGCCCTTGGTCACCTTGTACAGGGGCGGCATGGCGGCGTAGACATAGCCCTTCTCCACCAGGGGACGCATGTAGCGGTAGAAGAAGGTCAGCAGCAGGATGCGGATGTGCGCGCCGTCCACGTCGGCATCCGTCATGCAGACGATGCGGTGATAGCGCAGCTTGCTCTCATCGAACTCATCGCCGATGCCGCAGCCGAAGGCCGTGATCATCGCGACGATCTCCTGGTTGCTCAGGGCGCGGTCGAGGCGAACCTTCTCCACGTTCAGGATTTTGCCGCGCAGGGGGAGGATCGCCTGGAAGCGGCTGTCGCGTCCGCCCTTGGCGCTGCCGCCTGCCGAGTCGCCCTCGACCATGAAGATCTCACACTTCGCGGGGTCGCGCTCGGAGCAGTCGGACAGCTTGCCGGGCAGGGAAGCGCTCTCCAGCACGGTCTTGCGCCGCGCGGTCTCGCGGGCCTTGCGGGCCGCCTCGCGGGCGTGGGCCGCGCTGACGCAGCGCTCAAGGATCGCCTTGGCCACCGGGGGATTCTCCTCCAGGTAGGTGCTCAGCTCCTCGGTCACCAGGGCGTCCACCACGCCGCGCACCTGGCCGGAGCCCAGCTTGCTCTTGGTCTGGCTCTCGAACTGGGGATCCTCCATCTTGATGGAGATGATGGCGGTCAGGCTCTCGCGGACATCCTCGCCCTTGAGGTTCGAGTCGCTGTCCTTGAGAATCTTGTACTTGCGGCCGTAGTCGTTAATGGCGCGGGTCAGCGCCGTGTTGAAGCCGGCCTGGTGGGTGCCGCCGTCCGGCGTCGCGATGTTGTTCGCGAAGGAATAGATATTCTCCTGGTAGCTGTCATTGTACTGCATGGCAACCTCGACCAGGATGCCGTCCTTGATGCCCTCGGTGTAGATGGGCTCGGGGAAGAGGACGTTCTTGTGGCGGTTGAGGTATTTCACGAACTCGCGCAGGCCGCCCTCGTAGCAGAACTCGCGCTCCTTGGGCTCCTCGCCGCGCTCGTCGCGGAAGATGATGCGCAGGCCCTTGTTCAGGAAAGCCATCTCGCGCAGGCGGGTCTTGAGGGTCTCGAACTCAAAGTCGCCGGTCTCGAAGATGCCGTCGGGGTTCTCCGCAGACCGCACGTCGGGCCAGAACTGGATGGTCGTGCCGGTACGGTCGGTCTCGCCGATGACCTTCAGGTCATACAGGTACTTGCCGCGCGCGTACTCCTGGCGGTAAATCTGGCCGTTCTGATAGACCGTGACGGTCAGATGGCTGGAGAGGGCGTTCACCACGGACGCGCCCACGCCGTGCAGGCCGCCGGCGACCTTGTAGCCGCCGCCGCCGAACTTGCCGCCCGCGTGCAGCACAGTGAGGCAGACCTCCACGGCGGGACGGCCGGTCTTGTGATGGGTGCCGACGGGGAAGCCGCGGCCGTTGTCCTCCACGGTGACAGAGCCGTCTTTGCCGATGGTGACCACGATGCGCGTGCAGAAGCCCGCGATGGCCTCGTCGATCGAATTATCCACGATCTCATAGACCAGGTGGTGCAGACCGCGCACATCTGTCGAGCCGATATACATGCCGGGGCGTTTGCGCACGGCTTCAAGGCCCTCCAGCACCTGGATCTGGTCCTCGCCGTAATCCTCGGTGACTTGGATGGCCTTTTCAATCTCCTGCTCAAGCTGCTCCTGGTTCTTTTCCTGATTCAATTCCTGATCTGTCATTTTCCACCTCTATGGAATCGTGATGGCTGGCTGTGTTTCCGGGCAGCTGCCGCGGCTCACACCTGCGGTTGCGCGCCGCATGAGCGTGCGCAGACCGACGCAGCTGTACAGGCAGCGGACGCCGCCCTGCGGGTCATCGCAGAGAATCATGGTTTTCGGCGCATCGCCCAAATATCGGACGCGGCCGGCTGCGCGGAGGGTGTCTGCCAGACGCCGCGTATCGTCGCCCGGCGCTTCGGACAGGTCGCAGAGGGCGATGATCTCGTCCGAGTGGATGGACACGCCCCGTCCCAGATGAAGCAGCATCGCAGAGCCTCCGTTCGCCACCGAAAAGTACATGGTGACCCACAAAATAGTATACCACAAATCAACCCTGATTGGAAGAGGTTTCACGCCGAAAATGGGCGATTTATAACGTTTTTTGACGCCTTTTTGCCGTGTTCCTCTCTGCGCGCCGAAAGCGATCCGGTGACCGCTCTTCCGGCGCAGCAAAACGGCTCCGCTGCGGGAGCGGAGCCGTGGAATCTGCGGTACACGGTATAGCGATGGCGAACGTCGTGGACGGGAAAATGTACAATCTGGCATTCGGCGCTCAGTTGTTCATCTCCACATTGTCCAGCACGCGGCGCGCGAAGAACAGACACAGCGGAATCAGAATCAGGGTCGGCAGCGCCATCATCACCACCAACGTGAAGTTCACCGAGACGAACACCCAGCCCCTGACCAGGGCGGCGATCAGCAGGGCGACGGACGGCGCAAGCAGCACGATCATGACCAGCGCATAGAGCAGCAGGGCGATGGCCCGGGACTGGATCTGACCGTAGAGACGGTCGCCGGCGAGGTTGCCCGACATGAACAGCAGGGCGAGCAGGAAATGGCAGACGATGCCGGCGATGATGACAGCCGGTTTTTCCCCGACGATGATGCCGCTCGCGCCCATCATGATGACCGACTGGAGCAGCACTTCCTGCACGGACTCGCGCAAACACCAGAGCAGCTTGGTGAAGGAAGCGGCAGGGATCCGGTAGACCCAGGGCAGCATCAGCTCCCGGACCCAGCGCCCGGAATTTGCGGAGAAGAAGAGCACATAGACGCCGAAGGCGAAGCAGGGCATGAAGCCGGCGTCGCGCATGAGGACGCTGAAGACGATATGTCCGATCATCAGGATGAGCGTCTGCGTGTTGAAAAGGAAGCGGCCTGCGCGCCGGGCTTCGAGGCGGTGTTTGTAGTAGAGCACGGAAGCGCCCGAGCCGTGGCCGATGCCTTCCTTGCCGTGCTTCACGTGGTCCGGCAGGGCTTCCGTCACGCGGCCTTCCTTCTGCGCGGTGATGGCCTGGTGGCTCCGCGCGGTCGCGTCCAGCACGTCCTCATAGAAGCCGCTGCCGACACGGCGAATCAGGAAGAGCAGGAGAACAGCGAAAACAACCGTGACGACGACATAGGGAACGGCCTGCGCGGGCTTTCCGCTCATCACGGCCTGGAAGATGGCGCCCAGCCAGCCGCCGACCGGGAACCATTTGATGACGGGCTGATTGACCTGCGTCGTGAGCGCCATGAGACCGGGGCGGTTGCTCTGCAGCGTCATCACGAGAATGACGGCGGCGAAGACGCCGATCACGCCATAGAAGAGGATCGTCGCGATCTTTCTGCGTCTGGGCTCGCCGTTGATGCGGGCGTAGATCACCATGGCGGTGAGCTGGCCGAGGAAGCAGGCGAGGGCGTAGAGCAGCAGCACGAACAGCAGCTGCGGGAATTCAACGCCGTAGCCTGAGTGCATCCAGCCGTACTGCGCGAAGAGGAACAGGCTCATCAGCAGATAGCGGCCCAGCGTCTGCACGCAGCCGTAGAAAAGAATCTTCTGCGGCGTGAGCGGGGAGGGGAAAACCAGATCGACGTCGCTCATGGTGAAGAGGCTGACGCCGTGCCCAAGTCCCTTGTAAGCCGTGAGGCAGAAAATCAGGATGAACAGGCCGTAGCCCATCGCGTAGAGATTGCGCATGGGGGAGAGGTTGACCAGCGCGTCGTTGTTGGGAAGAACGACGGCGGCGACCAGGCTGGCGCAGACGCACAGCAGCAGGATTGCGTGCACGGGCCGCTTGAAGAACTGCACGATCTGGTTCTTCAACCGGTGCGCGAGCAGGTAGGACAGGGCTTTCATTGCTCCGTCACCTCGCCCTCCGTGATGCGGAAGAAGAGCTTCTCCAGGGTGTCGCTTTCCGTCTCCTCCTCGCGCCGCATCACTGCCTTGAGCTGGCCCTTCATCAGGATATAGGCGCAGTCCCAATCGTGCTCGACGCTCTCGATCATGTGCGTGGAGAGCAGAAGCGTGTGACCCGCGTCACGCCACTCGTGCAGCATCTCCTTGAGCTCCTTGATCGCGTGGGGATCCAGGCCGACCAGCGGCTCGTCCAGCACCATCACCTGGGGCTTGGGCAGCATGGCGCAGGCAATAGAGAGCTTCTGCTGCATGCCCTTGGAGAGCTCCTTGCCGAGCTTGCTCTTCTTGTCCGCCATCTCCAGCCGGGCAAGCAGCTCCTCTGAAAAGCCCTCCCAGTTTTCCAGCTTATAGGCGCGGGCGATAAACTCCATGTGCTCCTGCACCGTGAGCAGGTCATAGACGGCGGGCATCTCGGGCACGTAGCCGAGATCGCGGCGCGCCTGGACGGTCTTGTTATTGTTCCCGTTGACCAGTACCTCGCCCTTGAAGCGCAGCAGACCCGCCATTGATTTGATCAGTGTGGACTTGCCCGCGCCGTTCGGCCCGAGCAGCACGGCGATCTCCCCGTCCGGGATGCTGAAACTGACGTCATTCACGGCGAGCTGCTTGCCGTAGGCTTTGACAATGTGCTGAACCTCCAACATCAACGATCAACCTCCTTGCGTCTCCTGCGTGTTGGCAAGGACGAGGATACTCGCGGCGGCGGAAGATGTCAAGACGCGCTTTCCCAATGATGCGAAACGCTGTCTCAATTGTCGCGCGGCGCCGCTCCCGCGCGGCGCGGGTTTTCGGCGAGATTGCTGGATTTTTGCGCGATCCCGCATCCCCTGGCCTGAAGGAGGAGAGCGCAAGAAATGAGAAACGGGGGAAACATGCAGCCGTGCGCTTACGGACGTAAAAAAGCCCGACCACCCTGGGGTGACCGGACATTTGCGGCGCTTACTTCGCGTTCTTCACCTGCTCAACCAGCTTGGCGAAACCGGCGGGATCGTTCACAGCCAGGTCAGCCAGCATCTTGCGGTTGAGGTTGATGTTCTGCTTCTTGAGACCGTTCATAAACACGGAATAGGACATGCCGTTCAGGCGGGTCGCCGCGTTGATACGGGTGATCCACAGACGGCGGAAGTCGCGCTTGCGGAGCTTGCGGCCAATATAGGCATACCGCAGGGAGCGGCGGACCTGCTCGGTAGCGGCCCGGTACTGCTTGGACTTGGCGCCCCAGTAGCCCTTGGCCAGTTTCATGACTTTACGGCGCTTTTTCTGAGCGTTGACAGCTCTCTTAACACGTGCCATGTTATTTCCTCCTTAACCAGCCAATGGCTTACTTGTAGGGCAGCAGCTTATGGATCGTCCGCGCTTCAGCAGCGTTGTCGACGATACCGGCATTGCGCAGATGACGGGTGCGCTTGGTGGTCTTGAGCCGAACCTGATGGTTGGCGTTCATCTGCTTATGCTTGACAATACCAGTCTTGGTAAAAGAGAAGCGCTTGGCAGCACCACGATGCGATTTCTGTTTAGGCATGGGGGCATCCTCCTTCCTTTTCACAGCCGTGATCACGGCATAGGGCTTTATTCCTGAGCCGGTGCTTCCTGCTTGGCTTCGGCAGCGGCTTTTTCCCGGGCGGCTTTCTTCTCGGCGAAGGACGCCTTTGCCGCCTTGGGGGCCAGGATCATGATCATATGCCGGCCGTCCATCATGGGCCGGCGCTCCACCTGGCTGCAATCCTTGCAGCGCTCGGCGAAGTCCTGCATCACCTTCAGGCCAATCTCGCTGTGCGTAATCTGGCGTCCGCGAAAGCGGATGGATACGCGCACCTTGTCCCCGTTTTGCAGGAACTTGATGGCAGCCTTGGCCTTGGTGGCGACGTCGTTTTCCTCAATGGTCGCGGAGAGCTGCACTTCCTTGATCTCCACAACGCGTTGATTCTTGCGGTTTTCCCGCTCCCTGCGGGACTGCTCATAGCGATATTTATCGTAGTCCAGCAGTTTGCAGACCATGGGACGGACAGTCGGCTGGATCGCGGCCAGGTCGAGCCCGCGGCTCTCGGCCAGCTCCAGCGCCTGACGCGTGGGCATCACGCCCAACTGTGCTCCGTTCTCATCGATCACGCGCACTTCCCGTTCGCGGATCTCGTCGTTGATCATCAGATCGACAGCGATGGCTCAACACCTCCATACAATCCTGTGCCCGCTGCAACAAAAAGGCGGCGGGCAGAAACCCGTCGCTCATATGCGCACCCTGAAATAGGAGCCATGATACCCGGCGGCGCGAGCCACACAAGGTGAGGGGCGGGCAAGCCTCTGCTTGAACAGTGACGATCTTACCATGCTTTCCCGCGGATGTCAAGGGGCAAAGCAGGCATTTTGAACGAAATCGGACGAAATTCCCGGAGATCCGGAAAAAAAGATTTCGGAATCCGGCTCTTCGGAGAGGCAGCCGTTTCCGTGCGCAGATGCCGCAAAGACAGCGGGAAGATGATTCCTTTGCATTGCAAAAAGACTATCCGGTTGCTATAATAGGAACGATTGCAGAACCAAAGGAGCGATTTGCCTTGTCTTCGACAGAATCCGGCGGACTGAACCCCCTGCGCAGCGTGCAGGCCTTCTATACGCGCCGGCTGAAACTGATCTCCCAGCGCCGCCAGCAGCGCACGACCCTACGCGAAAAGTGGGTCGAATCGACCCGGAACGTGCTGCCGATTGCCGTGCTTGTGCTGACGATCGCCTGTCTCCTGATCCCCGTGCCGACAGACGCGCTGGCCGCCTTCGCGCTGGCGGCGGTGATGCTCGTGTTCGGCATGGGTCTGTTCAACCTCGGCACCGACATGGCGATGACGCCCATCGGCCAGGCCGTGGGCCGCAGCGTCACCAAATCCCAGAAGCTCTGGCTGGTGCTGGCCACCGGCTTTGCCGTGGGCGTCCTGGTGACCATCGCCGAACCGGATCTCACCGTGCTTTCCAGCCAGGTGGCCGACATTCCGAACTGGGTGATGATCATCGCCGTGGCTATGGGCGTCGGCGTGTTTCTCCTGCTCGCGCTGGCGCGCATCCTTTATGGCATCAGCCTGCGCCTTCTGCTGCTCATCAGCTATGGCGTGCTGTTCCTGCTCGCCCTGCTCACGCCGCAGAGCTTCCTCGCCGTCGCCTTTGACGCGGGCGGCGTCACCACCGGCCCCATGACGGTGCCGTTCATCCTGGGCCTGGGCATCGGCGTCGCCGCGATCCGTTCGGACAGCAACGCGGAGGCGGACTCCTTCGGTCTGGTGGCGCTCTCCTCTGTCGGCCCGATCATGGCGGTGATGCTTCTCGGCATTCTCTACCACGCCGACGGCGGCGCGGCTCCGGCGACCTCCCTGATCGAAGCCCCGGATTCCCTGGCGCTTTTTGCCTCCTTCACCTCCAGCCTGCCGCACATGCTGCGCGAGGTTGGCCTGGCGCTTGCGCCGGTTGCGCTGTTCTTCGCGGTATTCCAGTTTGTGTTCCTGCACCTGAAAGGGCGCGCGCTGAACCGGATTCTGCTGGGCCTGATCTATACCTATGCGGGGCTGGTGCTCTTCCTGACCGGCGCGAATGTGGGCTTCATGCCGATGGGCTATTTCATCGGCCGGCTCTTCGCGTCCTCCTCGATCCGGACGCTGCTGATCCCGACCGGCATGGTGATCGGCTGGTTTGTGGTTTCCGCGGAGCCCGCGGTGCAGGTGCTGGCCAAGCAGGTCTACGAGATGACGGCGGGCGCTGTCTCGCAGAAATCCATGATGCGCAGCCTGCAGATCGGCGTAGCCGTCTCTGTGGGGCTGGCCATGGCGCGCGCGCTCTATCAGATTCCGGTCATGACGCTGCTGCTGCCCGGCTACGGGCTGGCCATGCTGATGACACTGGTCTGCCCGCCGGTCTTCACCGCCATCGCGTTCGACTCGGGCGGCGTCGCATCCGGCCCGCTGACCGCGACCTTCCTGCTGCCGCTGGCGATGGGCGCCTGCTCTGCCGGCGTCGAGGCCGGCACGGCGGTGGACGCCTTCGGCGTGGTGGCGATGGTCGCGATGACGCCGCTGATCACGATCCAGGGCCTCGGCATCCTCTATCGGGTACGCCAGCGCCGTGTCCGGGCTCTCGCCGTGGCCATCAGCCATGAAGAGATCATTGACCTGTGACGATGGGAGGATGATGACATGAGCAAGATCAATCTGTTGATAACCATCTTGCCGCGCGACGCCCTCTCCGAGAACACGGCGTTCTTCGAGCCCTACGGCGTGCAGACCGTGTTCTCGGTGCCCTGCCAGGGCACGGCGGGCCGCGGACTGCTGAATCTGCTGGGCCTGGAGCAGACCGAGAAAATGATGCACATGACGCTGATTCCCTCGTCGCGGCGCGCCGAGGTGACAAAGGGACTGTGCGACGAATGGGAGCTGAACAAGCCCGGGAACGGCATTCTCTGCGCCGTGCCGCTGGACGGTATGGGCGGCGAGACCGTGCTGAAAGCGCTGCTGGGCAATCAGCCTTACGACCTGACGAGAGAAGAGGAGAACACCATGCAGGAGCAAAAGAGCGAAGCTGTGCTGATCGTTGCGATCGCTGATATCGGTTCGTCCGACCTGGTGATGCAGGCGGCGCGTTCCGCGGGCGCGGGCGGCGGCACCATCGTGCACGCGAAAGGAACCGCGGGCGCGCTGACAAAGAAGTTCCTGGGCATTTCCCTGGCCTCTGAGAAGGAACTCGTGCTGATTCTTGCCTCCCGTGAAAACCGCAACCCGATCATGCGGGCAATCATGGACGACGCGGGCATCAGCAGCTCCGCCCATGCTGTCGTGTTCTCTGTGCCGGTGGATCAGGTGGAGGGCATCCGCCTGACGCGCCCTGAGCCGGAAAAGCCTGTGGAGGAAGAGCCCCAGGCAGAGAAAGCCTGAACAGGGAGACACGCAAAAGGCCTGCCGAATTGGCAGACCTTTTTATCATGCGCTGAGAACAGCGCTATAAGAAAATGCCTCTCAGAGCTTGCTCTGCGCCGTGACATAGAAGCGCACGAGCTCCTCCAGAATCTCGTCGCGCTCCAGCCGGCAGATCAGGCTGCGCGCCTGGTTGTAGCTGGTGATATAAGTCGGGTCGCCGGAGATGATATACCCGACAAGCTGGGTGATGGGGTCATAGCCCTTTGCCTGCAGCGCCTGATAGACATACATCAGAATATCGTGGGCCTCGTTGCCCGAGTCTGGAATCGGCGCCAGGGTGGTGGTGTTGAACATATCCGCCATCGCTTTACCCCCTCTCGTACACTCTGTGACCATTATACACATTTTTCTGGAGAAAAGAAAGGGGGTAAAGGAAAAAGTCAGGAAATAAATTTGAATCTCCCCGCGCCCGGGAAGGATGAGAACGCGCGCAGCGCAGAGCGGCTTGCGCCTCCGCTCAGAAAGCGGAAACCGTCACAACGCCCTGCGTGAAGAGCGTACCCTGCGGCAGCCCTGCCGCGAGCGCCCAGACGTCCATGGCGCGCCGCTCGGCCTGAAACCAGGCTTCCGAGGCGAGCGCCGGATCGCTGGATCTGACACAGAGCGGGATGGCTGCGTCCCGCAGCCTTGCCGTCAGAGCGCCTGCGTCTCTGCGCAGGCCCAGCAGAAGCGCCGAGACGGGCAGCGGTTCAAGGTCACAGTCCTCCTGCGTGATGCCGAGGAGCGCATGGGCCACCATCCGGTGCAGACGCGCGGCGGGATAGCGCCGGGTCGCGGCCCTCTCGATCAGGCCGGGCACCGTTTGGCTCCCGGCGGCGGTCTTGCGCAGGCGGTTTTCGATGCCCTCGCTGAGGCCGGGCAGACTGCGCCACTCGCTGTCCGTCATCGTGCGCAGGCGGTAGAGCGCGGCGGCGTCCAGCCTGCGCGGATCGGGGATGCGACCCGCAAGCGCTTCGCGCCGCAGAATCTCGCCGCTCGCAGCCGGCAGCGCGGACAGAGCGGCGCTCCAGTCGCCGCGCCGGAAGGCAGTGCGGACGGCCCCGGCGCTGGGCAGCCTGTTTGCATGGAGCGCTTCCGCCGCATGGTCGGATGTCCGGGGAATCACAACGGGCGTCAGCGGAGCCTGCAGCGCGCCGATGGCGCGGAGATAAGCGACGGCGAGCTGGTTGTTGGGATACGCGAGGATCGCGCCGGCGCCTGGGTACAGGGCATCCGCGGCTTCGCGCACGGCGGCGGCGTGGGGGACGCCGCGGGCCAGGGCGGCTTTCAGAGCGCAGCCGAATCCTGCGGAGGGGTAATCAATCTCCTGTGCGATCGTCTTCAGCCGATCCAAATCCGCGCATTCGGCGCCGAAGGAGATCGTGTCGCAGCCGAGTCCGGCCAGCAGCGCGACGCCGCTTTTCGCGAAGTGCTCCGCGTCGCGCACGGCGTGCAGAGCGGGCAGCGCGATGACAGCATCCGCGCCGCCGCGCAGAGCCATCTCGGCGCGCGCCGCGGGCGAGAGCAGGGCTGCCTCGCCGCGCTGGGTGAAGGCGGTGGACAGGACGGCGACGACGGCGTCCGCTCCGGTGATTCGCCGCGTCTCCGCAAGATGCCAGGCATGGCCCAGATGAAAGGGGTTGTATTCACAGATTACGCCCACCAAGCGCATCCCATCTTCCTCCTTCTCATCTGCTCGGCGCGGAATTCCCGTCAGTCCGCAGCGTCGGTGTCCAGCGTGATGATCAGCTCCGCGTCCGGCACGGCCTCGGCGACTTCGCTGCAGACCTGCCGATAGAGCGCCTGACGGTCCTGACACTGAAAGTCGACCACGATATCGAACCGGAGCTTCCGGCTCTGCCCGTCCCAGTGGAAGCCGTGCATCTGCAGGACTTCCGCGTGGCACATTACGATGCGGCGAACCGTGTCGAGCAGACGGGCGGCCTCGTCGGAGGTCGTGTTGCGGGCATAGATGCCCACCGCTGTGATGATCACATGGTTTTCATTGTAGATTTTTTCCTGAATCGAGCGGGAGAGGATGTCAATCTCCTCCGCCGTCAGCGTGTCGGGCACCTCAATGTGCAGCGACCCGAGACTGCGGTCCGGCCCGTAGTCGTGCACGACGAGATCATATACCCCCTCGACCTCCGGCATGGCGGCGATCTCCGCCTTGATGGCCTGGGCAGTCTCTGGCGGCACGCGCTGGCCGATCATCCGGCTGACCGTCTCGAACAGGATTTTGGCGCCGCTCCTGAGGATGACGAGCGAAATGGCCGCGCCGAGCCATGCCTCCAGCGAGATGCCGGAGGTCAGGTAGAAGACGGCCGCCGCGAGCGTGGAAACGGTGATGAAGGCGTCCATCAGCGCATCCTCGCCGGATGCGGCCAGCGCGTCCGAATGGGTCTCCCTGCCCACACGGCTAACATACAGGCTCAGAAGGATTTTCACGGCGATGGCCGCTCCCATCACGATGAGGGATGTCACGCTGTATTCGGGGACTTCGGGGGAGAGAATCTTCTTCACCGACTCGACGAGCGACGTCAGACCGGCGTAAAGGACCAGCAGGGAGATGACCGCCGCCGTGAGGTACTCGCTGCGCCCGTGGCCATAGGGGTGCTCCTTGTCCGGCAGACGCCCGGCCAAATGGGTGCCGATGATGGTGATGACGGATGAAAGCGCGTCGGAGAGATTGTTCACCGCGTCGAGGACCACGGCGATGGAATGGCTCAGCAGGCCGACAGCGGCCTTGAACGCGGCCAGGAGCACATTCGCCCCGATCCCGACAAGGCTGGTGCGAATGATGCGGCGCTGCCTCGCGTTGTTTGCAGACATGGAAGACGCCTCCTGCCTGTGATCGGACGGATCAGCCGTCCACGCGTTCCAGCACAGCGAGCTTCGGCTGGCAGGCGGTGTCCTCTTCCGTCACGCGCAGCAGCTTGACGGTCTCCGCGCGCGCGGGATAGAGTTCGAGGAACGCGTCGACGGGCTGGATCGGCCAATCGGCGTTGTATTCCGTGCGGTAATGCATAGGAATGACGGTGCGCGGCTGCAGCTGATCGCAGACCTCGACCGCCGTGGCCGCGTCGATGGTGAAGTGGCCGCCCACGGGGATGAGCAGGACATCCGGATTTTTCAGCGCAGCCGTCTGCTCCTGCGTCAGCTTGTGGCCGAGATCGCCGAGGTGAGCGATCCGCAGGCCTTCCGCCTCGATCAGGAAAAGCAGGGTCTTGCCGCGCAGGGCCCCGCCCTGGCTGTCGTGAAAGGCTTCGATGGCCGTGACGCGCACACCGGGCAGCGGCTCAAAGACGCCTGCCCGGTCGATCACCTGCGGATCGCCGTCGATCGTGTTGACCGCGTTGTGGTCGTGGTGCTGGTGGCTGACGAGCACCAGGTCGGCTGTCACGGGGACAACCGGATAGCCGGTGGAGGCGTCGAAGGGATCGGTGACGATGCGCGCGCCGGCGGCGGTTTCGATCAGGTATTTGGCGTGGCCGAGATTCTTGATCAGCATGAGCGTTCCTCCTCTGGATTCAGTGGTTCAGACACAGCGCTTTCGCGCATCCGCATGAGATAAGGGAGCATCGCGCCCGGAAGCGGGAGATCCTGGCGCAGGCGTTCCGCCCAGGTTCCGTGCAGACCGGCCAGGGCGCGGTTCAGCGCGTTTGCGCCTTCCTCCCGGGCTTTGGCCAGCCGGCGAAGAGAAACTGGATCTTCCGTCAGGGAGGGATGGCGCAGCAGCAGGGATATCAGGCAGTCCAGTTCATTCGCATCCAGGCCTGTCACCGGCGACAGGTCTTCCGGCAGCGGGAGCGCATGGTCCAGCCGAAGCCAGCCGTCCTCCTCAATGGCGGCGCTCCAGCCGTCAGCCCGCAGGCTATCCAGGAAGACGCGCAGCGCTCCGGCCTCGGCGAGCGCGGGGAGATCGCTGGCGAAGAGCCATTCATCCTCCCGCGCGCGCCGGAGAACCGGGCATCGAGGGACGGTCAGGGCCTCCAGCTTCGCGCGGAGCTCTCCGCGCAGTGCGGTCAGCACGGCGCGCCCCGGCGGGCGTAGCTGATATGCATGGTGCGCACGCCGACGAGCTGCCCGGAGATGGTCTCGTCATAGCGGATGGAGACCTCGCCCTGCCGCTCGCTGTAGCGGTCGCTCAGGGAGAGCGTCTCGACCGCGATGTCCAGATCGCCATAGGGCGTGTGGTAAGCGCCCTCGTAGTGCTTGCCGACCTCGAAGATCAGGCTGACGCTGTAATCCCCCTGGCGCATCATCATGACCTTGCCGGGTCTCAGGCGCAGGCGCACTTCGGTGTCCGCCGTTTCCTCGATGCGCTCGGTGTAGCTGAGGAGCCACGCATCGCCGACGCGGGTGACCTCGCCGGGGAAACGGAGAATCTGTTCTTCTTCTGCAAAACCGTCGGGATCGGTGCCTGCTGTGCGCAGGGTGACCCATACCCGCTGCTTATCCTGATCTGTCATGTCTGTGTCCTTTGGTGTCATGTGCTTTCGGCCGCAATGCGGCCAATCTCGTGCATAGCCTGCTCCGCGCGGGGGACGTTTGTCCGTTCGCTGAGGAAGCAGACCACGCAAGGCTCATCGGCAAAGATGATGCCCACGTCGTGGGTGATGCCGTCGTCCTCGCCGGTCTTGTGCGCGCAGACGATGTCCCGGCTGTGCAGATAGAAGGGCAGCTTGCCGTTGAGGCGTTGATTCTTCAAGATTTCCAGCATTTCGCGGGAAGCCGCGGGACTGAC
Organism: uncultured Clostridia bacterium; assembly: GCA_946543085.1. Classification (GTDB taxonomy): domain Bacteria; phylum Bacillota; class Clostridia; order Christensenellales; family Aristaeellaceae; genus RUG11272. Next base: position 15,889 of record CAMNLM010000034.1, read on the forward strand.
GAGCTCGTCCGCCCAGATCGCCTCGAGCAGGCGGCCCATATCCTCCGCGCCAACGGTGTTCCGGATGCCAAGACGCGCGAGCTCGGGCTGAAACAGCTTCCGGTTGAGGCGCGTCGCCTTCAGCCCCATGCAGTCGATCTGCGCGTTGATGGCGTCGATGCCCAGCCTGTCGATCAGCAGATTGGTCGCGGTGTTGTCGCTGAGGATGATCATCAGGGTCACCAGGTCGCCGAGCTGCACCTGCAGCCCGCTGTGCATGTAGGTCAGCGCGCCGCAGGAGGGCAGCTTGTCTTCCTCACGGATGGTGACGGTCTCGTCAAAGCGCAGGATACCCGCCTCACGTTGACGGAAAGCCTCCGCCATGACGGTCAGCTTGATGACGGAAGCAGCTTCGACGGGCTCGTCCGCATGATAGCGGAGCGTCTCGCCGGAGTGAAGCTCCTTCGCGTAGAATCCAATATGGCCGGGAAGCTTCTCCAGCTCCCGAAGGATGGCTTCTCTGTTCATGATTTCATTCCCCGCAGTCTGCGCTCCTCCTCCCGCAAAGCGGCGAGGGCGCGCACGTCTTTCAGGCGGAAGTCGCCTTTGTCCTCGCGAAAATACGGATGCCAACAGGAGTCGCGGTAATCCGGATGATCGCGCCTGAAACGCGCCGCGTCCGCCTGCGACGGAGCCGTGCCCGTCAGCAGCAGGCCGCTTTCCTCGCAGACAGCGGTGGCGTTCGGGGTCACTGTATGCCACAGGCCCTGCGCGCTGAGCGATGCGCACCACGCGGCGGCAGCCATGGCGCTCTGGTACGTCTCCGGGATTGGCAGCCATTTTTCTCGGCGGATCATGCAGCAGGCCAGGCTGATAGCGCCCACGTTGTGCGTCTGCCGCGCAAGCTCATGCCAGCCGCCAGCCCCAGGCTTCAGGCCGAGCTGACGTGGAAGCGCCACCGCCGGCCCGCCGACGGCAAAACCCATATGGGAGATTCGCCCGCGCTCATCCAGAAGCGTCGGCGAGACCGCGCCGGTATAGCTCCGCTGGGCCAGCGCCGCAAGCTCTGCTGTGAAATCAGGCGAGAAGCCGTGTACGCTTTTGTGCAGCAGGAGAATGAAGTCCTCCCGCGCTTCGGCGGCCGCGCGGTTGACGGCGGCAAAGTCCAGAGGGTTTTCCACGGCTGTCCATGCGATGGGGCCGGGCCAGGGGAGGCACGGCTTTTCTCCGCTGCCGGTCAGGATGACCCGCAGGGAGCATCCCTCCGGAGCGGGATAGCGTAGGCGCGCGACGCCGTGGCAGGGCTCCGCGGAGCCCGCATACCCCTCGCGGGCCATCTGCTCCCGGGCCGCGCGGCAGGATGCCTGCAGACACTGGTCGAGGTGCTGATGGCTCATGGACGCGCCGACCGTGCGCCAGTGATAACAGACTGCGCGCACGTGCGCGATTCGCCTCGCCCGATCGGTGCAGCGCAGCGCCAGCTCATGATCCTGGGAGCCGTCGAAAGCGCTGTTTTCGCCGCCGGCTTCTTCAAGGAGCTCCCGGCGTATCGCCATGAGATGACAGATATAATTGGAGGACAGGAGATTGTCCGGACAATAATCCGGCTTCATGTGCGGGTCGGTCGCGTGCCGGCCGTCCTCGGTGATCTTGTCCTCGTCGGTGTAGATGAGGTCGGGATGCTCCCGCTCCGCGCATTCGGCGACCCGCCAGAGGGCGTCGGGCGTCAGCAGATCGTCGTGGTCGCAGAGGGCGATCCATGCGCCTTTTGCCTGCGCGATGGCGCGGTTGGTGTTGCCGGAGATGCCCTCGTTGTTCGCGCTGTGCCAGACATGGATGCGGCTGTCGGAGGCCGCGGCTTCACTGAGCGCTTCGCTGACCTCAGGGCTGATGCCCGTGTTCCAGAAGCAGGCTTCCCAGTTCGCGTAGCTTTGGGCCCTGAGCGAATCGCACAGCTCGCGGACAAAGCGCGCCTGCGGCTTGTAGACGGGAATCACGACGCTGATGAGACCGGCGTCCGGCTGGTGTTCACGCTGAAAGGCGAGCTCTTCTTCTGTCGGCGCGAGCACGGCCCAAACGCGGTCATAAGCGCCGAGCCAGCGCTCGCTCACCTTTTCCCAGGAACGGCGGAGGGTGTAGCGCATACCGTGGCGGGACACGTAATCCGCCACGCGGCGAACCGGATTCATGGGCACCCTCCTTCCTGACAGCATGGCAGTATTTTACCATCTTTGCGTGCTTTCGGCAAGGCTAACTGAGACAGAGGAAAACCGGCAAAGAGAAAAGCCTTTCCAGGGGAAAGATCCCACAGGAAAGGCCGGATGCCGGAGATTACAGCCCGCGCTCCTCGTCCCACTTTCTCCAGAGCGGGGCATAGATCGCGACGGCCTGCTCGTGTTCCTCCAGGGACTTGGAGAAATACAGCTCGCCGCTTGCGGGGTCCTTGGCGCAGAAGTAGAGGTAGCCCTCCGCGAGGAAGGTTTCATCCGGGTAGAGCGCCGCGCGGATTGCGTCGCGCGATGGACTGCAGATCGGTCCCGGCGGCAGACCGGCGTAGCGGTAGGTGTTGTAGGGGCTATCGACCGCGAGATCGTCACCCTGCAGATCCATGCGCTGAACGCCCGTGATGTAGTGGATCGTGACGTCGCTCTCGAGCCGCATTCCCTTGACGAGACGGTTGTGGAACACGGCGGAGACCTTCGCCATGTCGGCGGTCTTGGCTTCCTTCTCAATCAGGCTCGCGAGGGTCAGGATCTGGTCCATCGTGCAGCCCAGCTCCTCGGCGCGGTCCTGGTCGTCGGCGGGGAAGGCGCGCTCCGTCTGGCTCAGCAGCTTGCGGAGGATATCCTCGTCGGACGCGTTGGTGTAGATCTCATAGGTGTCCGCGGCGAGGTAGCCCTCGAGGATGTACTTGCGCTGGCTGCGGTTCTTCTGCGCGAGAATGTCCGCGATGTAGTAGTAATCGCTGAAGGCGCCGCCTGTGCGGCATTTGTCGAGGAAAGCGTTCCTGTCCGCGATGACGCCGTCGTCCGAAAGCCTGGCGGCGAAGTCTTCCACCGTCCAGCCGGGAATCAGCGTGATGTTCCGCACGAGCGGGTTGCCGTCGCCCGTGGTGAGGCGGTCGGCGATCTGCGCCATGGTCATATCGCCGGAGAGCCGGTAGTCGCCCGGCTGGAGCTTCTGCCCCAGGCCCGCGAAGTCACAGTAATACTTGAAGACGGTGGCCGATCGCACCAGCCCCTGGTTCTCCAGGTTGTGGGCGACTCTGTTGAGGCTCTGCCCGCTCACCACCGAGAAGTCCACGACCTGCGTATCACCCGGCGGGTCGATGAAGGTTTCGCTGACCTTGCGCCAGGCGGAGGAGAGGAGGCCGCCCACGATGATCAACGCTGTGATGCCGACCAGCACGGGGCGCAGGACGCGCCACACGCCGCTGTACCAGTACAGGCCATAGCGGCGCTCGTCGCGTATGCTGCGGTAGGTGTAGGCCCGGCCGGGCTGCCCGTCGCTGCTTGCTCTCAATCTCTTCATAGGTTCAACCTGCCTGTCAGCCGTCCAGACCCGGCATCGGGATGTCCAGATCGGCGGCCTCGGTGATGATCTTCAGAATATCCGCGAGCGCCTGCTGCATGCGCATCTCCGCCATCAGGTACTGGGACACGGTGGGATTGGCGAAGAGCACCGTCGACAGGCCCTGAAAGCGCTGCATATCCTCGGCGGGGGCGGTCTGCCCGGCGAGGGCCGTCATCTGCAGGGCGGCCGACAGCTTCTTGTATTCCTTCAGGAGAGCCTTGGTCGTCTCGTCGCCGTTGACCTCCTCGCGGAGCCTGTGATAGATCTGGTATTCCTCACTCTGGCGGATGTCCTGCGCCAAAGCGTGTGCGCGGTCGTACTGCATGGTCAAGCCTCCCTCAGCTTTGCTGATCATCCAACGTTTGGGAAGGGCGTTTTCTTCCATAGATAAGTGTACGCGCCGGGAAAGAAATGTCAAGATCGTATCAGGATCAATCGCAGATGAAAGACAAGCGCAGCCATGCCGGCAAGCAGACATCATGCTGCGCACGCTCGATGCGCTGTGAACAGACCGTGTTCTACAAAAACAGAAGCTCACGGAAAGGCGCGTTACTTCCGGAAGCGGATGCGCATCTGATACCATACCGCTCCGCCATGCTGGGACACGGACAGACCTTCGCTCACGAAACCGAATGAGGCGTACCAGTGAACCAACGCTTCCTTGCAGGTGAGGACGAGGCCGGCGCGTCCCTGGGACGCAGCGTCCGCAATCATGGCGCGGATCAGTTTGCCGGCATAGCCCTTTCTCCGGTAAGAGGGATGCGTGTTGACGCCAAAGAGCATCTGCCAGGCGCCTGCTTCGTCGTGCAGCGCAGCGTCGGCGAAGAGATCATCGGTCAGGTCCAGCTGATCTGTACACAGACCATCGACGAAAGAGACCAGAGTCTCATCTGCAAACAGAAGATAGAAATGATTGCCGTATGTGAGCACGCGCTCGCGCAGGGATGCTTCCGTCGCCGCCTCGGCAGCGGGGAAGCAGAGCGCCTCGAGGGCTGCCAGCGCGGGGACGTCCGCGGGCTCTGCGCGGCGAATGGTCAGCTGTTCCATGTGCAGCGGCCTCCTTTTGTTGACAAGCCCTCCGCCCTGTTCTATAATAGCCTTGCGGAAGGAGGGATAGCCTTGGACAAGTGGGACGATCGGTTTATGGAGATGGCTCAGGTGATTTCCGGCTGGACGAGCTGCTACCGCAAGGGGCGCGCCATCGGCTGTGTCATCGTGAAGGACAAGCGCATCATGACAACCGGGTACAACGGAGCGCCCGCGGGCCTGCGGACCTGCCGCGAGCGCGGTGAGTGCCTGCGGGACAAGCTGGGCATTCCCTCCGGCACGCGGGCCGAGGTCTGTTATGCGATCCACGCCGAGCAGAACGCCATCATCCAGGCGGCCAAGCTGGGCGTGAATATCGACGGCGCGACCCTCTACTGCACGCACCAGCCGTGCAGCGTGTGCGCGAAGATGATCATCAACGCGGGTATCAAGCGCGTGGTTTACCGCGAGGGCTATCCGGACGCCTTCTCCCTGGAATTGCTTCACGAGGGCAAGGTCCAGCTGGAACACTATCCGGAGGGCAGCGGGGAAGCTGCGGAATAAAGCGGCAGAGCAGAAATGAGCAGAACCCGGCACAAACAGACCGGGTTCTTTTTATCTGCGCCTCTTTCGTTCGGCCGCCGCGGTTTCCTCCGTCCGCACGGTGCCTGTCAGCGCAGCTTCCAGCTCCTGCATCCTGTGATACAGGGTGTCCGCCTCGCGTTGCATTTCCTCCTCGTTCAGACCGTCGGGCGGCGGCGTCACGGTGATGGGCTCACCGATCATCATGCGCCAGCGCCTGCCGAAAAGAATCCGGTAGATGCCGTTGTGATACACGGGCACAATGGGCACGCCGGCCATCGCCGCGAGCAGCACGCAGCCGGTCTTGAAGGGCTGCGTCACACGGTCGAAGTTGCATTTGCCCTCGGGACACATGTAGATCATCTCGCCGTTTTTGAGCAGCTTCCGGCTGTCGCGCAGCCAGGACAGGCTGGGGTGCTCACGGTCAATGGGCATCGTGGGCAGAAATTTCAGAAACCAGGCCAGCGCGCGGTTGTTGTCGCCCATGTCCTTCGCGACGAGACCGGTGATCCTCTTCCCCCAGAGCATGGTGAGAATGACGCCGCCGTCGAATCCCCTCACGTGGTTGCTCACAATGACGCAGGGGCCGGAGAAAGCCTCCATCCGCGCTTTGTCGCTGATATAGCGCTTCTGCGGGCGGAAAAAGAGGCGAATCAGCCCGCGCAGAACTGTCTGCACAAGGACGGATTCCGCGCGAAGCAGGAGATTCCGGACAGCGCTCATACAGGCACCACCCCATCCTGTGGAATACCGAGCGCCAGCGCGCGGACGGCGGCGGCAAAGCCGAATGCCTCGCAGCTGAGCGTGATATAGTCCGAAGCTTTCCTGGCGGCGGGGGAGGCGTTGCCCATGGCGACGCTGAGCCCGGCGGCGTCGAGCATGGCGATGTCGTTGTCGTTGTCACCCAGCGCCATCACTTCCTCCATGGGAATATCCAGGTGAGCGGCAAGGGCGCTCAGCGCTTTTCCCTTGTCCACGCCGTGCGGGTTGATCTCGATGTTGTTGTACCAGGAGGAAGTGATGCTGCAGTCCGGCACGGCGGCCAGGCAGCGCTCGCGCAGCGCGGGCAGCCGGCCAGTCTCCTGTTCGTCGATGATGACCAGCTTGTGCACGCCCTCCGCAAACATGGCTTCCAGGGTTTCCGAACCGGCGGTGATCTGTGTGTCGCTGCCGTCCCGGCCAATGTAGCCGCCCCAGATGTGGTCGAGCTGCCGCTCCTCCCGGCTGACCCAGAGGCGTTTCGCGCCGAACAGCGCGAAGAGCATGCCGCTCTCCAGCGCAAGCGCTGTCAGCTTTCGCGCTTCTGAAATGTTCATCGGCTGGGAGTAGAAAATGCTGCCGAGCGGCTCCATCGCGATGGTGCCGCCGTTCAGGCCGATGACCGGCATGCTCAGCCCGGCGTCGATCGCGTAGAAGCCGGCATCGTCGCTCATGCGGCCCGATGCGAGGGCGACCACAATCCCCGCGGCCTGCGCTTCACGGATGGCGGCGGCGTTCTCGGGCGGTATGCCATAGGTGGCGAGGCCTGTCAGCAGGGTGCCGTCCATGTCGGTGGCGATGAGTCGGATGGCCATCTGTTTCCTCCGGAAGGTGAAGTTCATTGTGTCCCGGCAGCTTGCCCTGGCGGCAAGTGTGCGGGAGCGGAAAAGATCAGAAGGGGCAGGGGACAGAGAAGGTTTTCCCTTCCAGGCCGGGCAGCTCGCCGCCCGTGTGCACGGTCAGCTCGCAGGCGCAGAGCATCAGTTTGCCCTGGGCTTTCAGGGCACGGTTGAGGCTCCTGTCGCCATAGACGTCGTCCCCGATCAGGGGGTGACCGAGGGAGGCGAGATGGGCGCGGATCTGATGTGTGCGGCCTGTGATCAGATGCACCCGAAGGCGGCTGACATCCCCTGCTTCGAGGGTTTCATAGGCTGTCACGATGGGTCTTGAGCCGGGCAGGGGCTTGTCGCTGATGCGCACGCGGCCCGCGCCGGCGTCCTTCACGAGGTAGGCGCGGCAGATGGCGCTCGGCGGTTTCATGTGCCCCTTGACCAGGCAGATATAGTATTTCTCCAGGGTCCGTTCGCGGAAGACGCGGTCCATCACCTGCGAGGCGCGGTCGGTTTTTGCGTAGAGAATCAGTCCGCAGGTCTGGCTGTCCAGCCGATGGCAGGGGACAGGCGCGGGCGCTTCCGGGCTTTCGCGCCGGACGTGACGGGCGGCGAGCTCGGTCAGGGAGAGGCTGCCGGTCTCGTCCGGCTCCACGATCATGCCGGCCTGCACGTCAATGACGACGATCTGTTCCGGC
>CAMNLM010000035.1 GCA_946543085.1 uncultured Clostridia bacterium
CCGCCCTGATGGCCGTGGGCGCGGTGTTCATCTACTCCCTGGGCAACATGGACGTCTCCATCGGCAAGCAGGTCGGCCTCTACAGCACGCTGCTGGTGATCATCGGCAACGCGACCGGGAGCCTCCTCATCGCCACCCTGGCGTGCCTGGCCATCGCGGTGGTGATCGGCATCGTCAACGGCTCGGCCGGCGAGCTGCTGCACATGTATTCGGTCATCTCCTCCGTGGTCTTCATGATGGTGCTCTCCGGCGTCAGCACCATCATCTATTCCAACATCGGCACGCGCAACATCAGCATGAACCCCGGCATCGACCTGACGCTCTTCCGTCAGCCCTGGTTCATGGTGCTGGTGCTGGCCATTGAGACCGCGGTCATCGGCTATTTCTTCTACTTCACGAAGTTCGGCAAGTACGCCCGGGCCATCGGCGCGAACCAGACCGCCACGTCCCAGAGCGGCGTCAACATCATCAAGTACCGCGTGATCCCGTATATCTTCCTGGCGGTGTGCCTGGTGACGGCCTCCCTCTTCCAGATGGGCTACACCGGCGCAGCCTCGGACGCCACGGGCACCGGCTTCGAGATGAACGTCATGGTCTCCCTGATCCTGGGCGGCATGCCCCTCAAGGGCGGCATGAAGTCCCGCCTCTCCTGCGCCATCATCGGCTCCCTCACCTACTCCCTGCTGGCCGTGGGCCTGCCCATCATCGGCGTGCCCACCCGCCTCACCTTCCTCATCAAGGCCGCCATCTTCCTCATCGTCGTGCTGATCACCTGCCGCGAGAAGAACGGCGTCCTGCCCCGCTGATCCGGTTTCCCATGCAGGCTGTCGCCTGCCAGAATAAAAAGGAGGATACCCCCATGAAGAAACTCATCGCGATCGTCCTGACCCTCGCCCTGCTGCTCGGCATCGCGGCCGCTCCCGCTTCCGCCGAAGGCAAAGGCAAAATCCTGTATCTGTCCAACCTGAACAGCGGCGCGCAGTATGAATTCTATGTCGCCTACATGAACATGATGGCGAAGGAACTGGGCTACACCGTTGAAATCGTCTACGGCGACACGTTCAACGATCCCGCCGGCAACCTGAAGAACGTCAAGAACGCCTACACCTCCGATGTGGTGGGCCTGATCTCCTGCATGGACGGCGGCCTGATCAACATCATGGAAGAATATCCCGACATGTGGGTCGTGGGCTTCTTCTCCGACTTTGACAACGTGTTCAATCCCGGCGGCACCAGCGAGGGTATCCTGCAGAAGGATCATTTCCTGGGCCTGATGGGCGACAACTACATCAGCGGCACCTCCGTGGGCGAAGCCTACGCCGAGGAAGTCATCGCCCGCGGCTACAAGAAGGTCGCCACCTGCATCTTCCCCATCTACGCCTATCCCAAGCACACCGAGGCGGACGCGGCCTTCCGCGCCTACATCGCCAAGTACAATGAGACCGCCGCGGAGCCCATCGAGATCGTGGGCGACGCCACCGTGCTGAACTTCACGCCCCTGGAGACCAACTACTTCTTCGAGGACGGCCACGACGATCTGGACTGCATCGTGGGCTTCTGCGCCGGCACCACCTTCGTGTATCCGACGGTTGTGGAAGCCAAATCCATGGGCATCTGCAAGGACAGCATGCAGATCATCACCGGCGGCTTTGACAACGACCCCGACCTGATGGCCGACTGCGGCGACGACAAGAACATCGTGCGCCTGACCACCGCCGCCTTCGAGAGCATCATCTGGCCCATGGCCATGATGGACGCCGCCGTCTCCGGCCACATGTACAAGGATTATCCCGGCGTCGAGCGCATGGACAGCGCCATCATGTGCATCAACAGCACCGAAAAGTTTGAGGCCGTCGTCAACAACAGCCCCATGGGCGCCACCAACGACGCCGACCGCCTCAGCAAGGCCCTCGCCAGCTGGGACGACATGAAGAACTACTTCACCTCCGTGAACCCTGACGCCAGCTATGCTGAGATGACCGCTTTCTGCCAGAGCTTCACCGTGGAAGACTATCTGAAGTAATTGCCCGGTTCCCTGCCCGCCCGGGAGAATCCGCTCCCGGACGGGCGCCCCATCCTGTATTTGGAGGCGGATCCCATGAAGAAAGCATTGGACATTCTCAAGCGCGTCGCAGGCACGCTGATGCTGCCCGTGATCATGTTTGTGGTCATGAAGATCCTGTGCAATGCCAATGGCAAGAAGTTCCTGGAAAACATGGCCATGTGGAAGGTCATGATTCCCAACGTGGCGGTATCGGTCGCCTGCGCCATGGGCATCGGCCTCCAGTTCAAGAACGGACGGTTTGACTTCTCCGGCGGCTCCATCATGCTGCTCTCCGCCATCGTGGCCGGCAGCATCGCCCGCGACTCCGGCACCAGCAACCCGATGGTCTTCTGCGTCATCGCGGTGGCCATGTGCGTGCTGCTCAGCGTGGGCGTGGCCCTGGTGTATGTCTACGGCCGTCTGCCGATCATGATCGCCACCATCGGCATGGCGCTGCTGTATGAATCCATCACCCCGCTGGTCTTCGGCGGCGGCGGCATCAACCTGGTCTCCGTGAAATTCATCAAGCAGCTCTCCGCCTATCCCACGGTGCTGCTGCCCTTCGCCGGGGCGGTGCTGGTCTACGCGGTGTACAACTACATCGCCACCACCGGCAAGCAGAGCCTGCTGCTGAGCAAAAACCAGCAGGCCGCCGTGAACATCGGCATCAACGAGAACAAGAACGTCATCCTCAGCTATGTCTACAGCGGCCTGATCTTCGGCTTTGCCACCATCATCTGGGCTTCCCTGGGCAAGCGGGACGCGAGCTTCTCCTCCCTGAGCACGGTCGGCGAGCTCTTCTCCAACATTCTGCCCGTGTTCGTGGGCCTCTACATCGGCGTGTTCTGCGGCGATACCATCGGCATCATCATGGGCTCCCTGGCCATCTGCATGATGAAGACCGGCCTGACCACCGTGTTCAAGGCCGAGCTGGGCGGCGCGATTTCCACCGCCATGATGGGCCTGTTCGTCTTCCTGGTCAACCTGGTGGCCGGCCAGGGCGGCAACATCAGGAAGCTCTTCGGCAAGCTGTTCGGCTCGCAGCAGTCGGTCAAAGCGTAATCCCGCTCTCCTGCTGAAAGCGGCCCGCCTGAAAAAGGCGGGCGAAGGCTTTCCCCACCCCCCCTGGGTGCGGAGCGCGCCGGATCGGGATGAAAAGGACAGCATTCGGATATCACCCAGAGGCGGGCGACGGCGAAGACACCGCGTCCGCCTTTTTGAAAGGAAGCAGCCATGCATATCACAGCGATTCGCGTCAACGGCATCCGTGAGCCCATGGGCTTCGCCCTGCCGCACCTCTCTGTCTCGTGGAAAGTGACCGACACCGCGGCCAAACGCCCCGTGCGGGAAAAGCTGACTCTGGCCGCGGATCCCGCCTTCACCGACGTCCTGTATGAGAAGGAAGCCCCTGCCCTCGCCTCCGCGGGCGAGGTGATTCCCGCGTCTCTCCGCCCGCGCACGCGCTATTATGTGCGCGTGGAGACCGAGGGCGACAACGGCGAAAAAGCCGTGGGCGACAGCTGGCTGGAGACCGGCAAGATGGACGAACCCTGGCAGGCGAAGTGGATCGGCACGGCGGAGGAGGACAGCTTCCACCCGCTGTTCTTCCGCGCGTTCACGCTCGGCGGGGAGATCGTCTCCGCCCGGCTCTATGTCAGCGGCCTGGGCCTCTACGAGGCGTATCTCAACGGGGAAAAGGCCGGGAACGAGCTGCTGGCCCCCTTCTGCAACGACTACGACGAGGCCGTCCAAGCGCAGACCTATGATGTGACGGCCCTGCTGCGCGCGGGCGAAAACCGGATCGAGCTCCTCACCGGCAACGGCTGGTACAAGGGCCGCCTCGGCTACGAGGGGCGGAGCGCGATCTTCGGCGACCGCTTCCAGGTGATCGCCGAGCTGCGCGTCACGCTCGCCGGCGGCGAAGAGCAGGTGATCGCGACCGGCGCGGACTGGCAGTACCGCGGCAGCGACTTCGCCTTCACCGACATCTACGACGGCGAATGCCTCGACCGCCTTCTGTGGCAGGATAAGGAGAATCCCGGAAAGCCCGCTGTGGTTCTGCCGGAGAAGAGGCTCGCGGACCGCTGGAGCCTGCCGGTTATCGTGAAGGACAGCCTGCCCGTGCGCGAGGTGATCCACACCCCCGCGGGGGAGACCGTGCTGGACATGGGCCAGAACTTCACCGGCTGCATGGAGTATCAGGCGGATTTCCCCGCCGGCACCCGGATCGTGCTGGATCACGGCGAGATCCTGCAGAACGGCTGCTTCTACAACGACAATTACCGCTCCGCCAAGGCGCAGATGATCTACGTCTCCGACGGGCGGAAGGAGACCGTGCGGGCCTTCTTCACCTATTTCGGCTTCCGCTACGTGCGCGTCACGGGCTGGCCCGGCGAGGTGAAGGCGGAGGATTTCACGGGCCGCGTGGTCTATTCCGACCTGGACACCTCCATCCGCTTCTCCAGCGGCAATGAGAAGCTGAACCGCCTGGCGCAGAACGCCTTCTGGGGGCAGCGCAGCAACTTCCTGGATATGCCCACCGACTGCCCCCAGCGCGACGAGCGCCTGGGCTGGACGGGCGACGCGCAGGTCTTCTCCCCGACGGCCTGCTTCCAGATGGACACCCGCGCCTTCTACCGCAAGTTCCTGGCCGACCTGCGCCTGGATCAGACGAAGCACGACGGCATGGTCGCCAACTACCTGCCGAACATCGGCGGCATGCCGGGCGGCTCCAGCGTCTGGGGCGACGTGGCGGCCTTCCTGCCGATGACCCTGTACGACTTCTACGGCGACCGGGCCGACCTCGAGGCCGCTTATCCCCTGATGCGGGACTGGGTGGACTGGATCTACCGCCAGGATGAGGCGCACGGCGGCGGCCGGCTGTGGAACTTCGGCTTCCACTTCGGCGACTGGCTGGCTCAGGACGGCGTGACGCCCCAGAGTATGAAGGGCGGCACGGACGATTTCTTCGTGGCGAGCATGTATTATTTCGCGTCCACCGGCCGGACGGCCCGGGCGGCACGCATCCTGGGCAGACCGGAGGAGGCCGCGGCCCTCGAAGAGCGGGCGGAGGCCATCCGCGCCGCGATCCTGCGCGAATACTTCAGCCCGAACGGGCGGCTGTGCGTGGACACCCAGACCGCCTACCTGCTGTGTCTGAATTTCGGTGTCTATCCGGACAAAGCGCGCCTGCTGGAGGGGCTGAACAACCGCTTCCGCAAGGACTGCTGCAAGATCAAGGGCGGCTTCGTCGGCGCGACGATGATGTGCCGGGTGCTCGCGGAAAACGGCCTGGAGCACCTCGCGGCGCACTTCCTGTTCCAGGAGGGCTTCCCGGGCTGGATGCACTGCGTCAACCTCGGGGCCACCACCATCTGGGAGCGCTGGAACAGCGTGCTGGACGACGGCCGCATCAGCGGCACCGGCATGAATTCGCTGAACCACTATTCCTACGGCTCCGTGATGGAGTATGTGTTCCGCGACCTCGCGGGCATTCAGTCCCTGGAGCCCGGCTTTGGCCGCGTGCGCTTCGCCCCGCAGCCGGCCTGGCAGGCGCATGCGCTCGACGTCGCCTACGACTCGATCCGCGGCGTCTACGCCTCGCGCTGGCAGATCAACGGCGACGGCACGCTGACCGTCCGCTTCGAGGTGCCCTTCGGCTGCACGGCGGAGGTCCTGCTGCCCGGCACCGAGGAGACCGTGGAGCTGGAGGCGGGCGTCTTCGAGAAGACCTACCGCCCGGATTGCGACTTCCGCCTGAAGTACTCCATGGAGAGCACCCTCAGCGACATGGCGGACGACCCGGAAGCCCTGGAGATCCTCCGGGCCGACCTTCCCGCCGCCTATGAGCTGATCCGCACCGGCGACATCGAGTTCATGACCTTGCCCCTCAAGGAGATGCAGTTCCTCTTCTTCCGCGGCTTCAATCCCCAGATGGTCCAGGAAGGCACCCGGCGCCTGTTCACCCTGAAAGGCTGACTGGCTGCTGTCCGCCCGCCCGCGCCTCACACGGCATTACACCTCAAGGAGGAATCCCCCATGATCAACCTGAAAGGCAATCCCTTCTTCCTCTCCGACGCGGACATCGCCTGGGTCGAGGCGACCAAGGCCGCCATGACCACCGATGAGAAGCTGGAGCAGCTCTTCTTCCCCATCGGCTATTCCGCCAACGAGGGCTACCTGCAGTATGAGCTGCTGAACCGCCATCCCGGCGGCGTCATGTTCCGCATGGGCGCGACCGAGGAGCTCTTCTCCGCCTACTCCTACCTGCAGAAGAACACGAAGATCCCGCTCTTCCTCGCGGCCAACCTCGAGGCGGGCGGCGACGGCATCGTGGCGGAGGGCACGGCCTTCGGCAAGCAGATGCAGGTCGCGGCCACCGGCGATCCCGAGCAGGCCTACCGCCTGGGCAAAATCGCCTGCGCCGAGGGCCAGGCCGTCGGCTGCAACTACGCCTTCGCCCCGGTGGTGGATATCGACCGCAACTACCACAACCCGATCACCAACGTGCGCACCTACGGCAGCGATCCCGAGATGGTCAAGCAGTGCGGCCTGGCCTACATGCGGGGCGCGAAAGAGTGCGGCAGCGCGGTCTCCATCAAGCACTTTCCCGGCGACGGCGTGGACGAGTGCGACCAGCACATCCTCACCAGCGTCAACAGCCTCTCCTGCGAAGAGTGGGACGCGACCTACGGCGACGTCTACCAGACGCTGATCGACAACGGCGCGCTGACCGTGATGGTCGGCCACATCGCGATGCCCGCCTACCAGAAGAAGTTCAACCCGAACCACCCGGACAAGCTGATGCCCGCCACCCTCTCCCCCGAGCTGCTGCAGAACCTGCTGCGCGAAAAGCTGGGCTTCAACGGCATGATCATCACCGACGCCACCCCCATGGTGGGCTTCCTGTGCGCGATGGACCGCCGCCGCTCCGTGCCCTACTGCATCGAGGCCGGCTGCGACATGATCCTCTTCAACAAGGACTACGAGGAGGACCTGGGCTACATGCGGCAGGGCTATGCCGACGGCGTGCTCTCCGAGAAGCGCCTGGACGAGGCCATCACCCGCATCCTCGCCGCCAAGGCCGCCCTGAAGCTGCACGAGAAGCAGCAGGCCGGCACCCTCGCCCCGAGCCGGGAGGGCCTCGGCGTGATCGGCTGCGAGCAGCACGCCGCCTGGGCGAAGGAATGCGCGGACAAGGCCGTGACCCTGGTGAAGGACACCCAGCACCTCCTGCCCCTCGACCCCAAAAAGCATCACCGCGTGCTCTTCGAGATCCTCGGCAAATGCCCCAGCGAGCGCCGCGTGGCCGAGCGCTTTATCGCGGACATGGAGAAAGAGGGCTTCGAGATGATCCCCTACGAGGAGGAGGTCTTCGATTTCTCGAAGCCCATGCGCTTTGAGACCGTGGAGGAATTCCGCAGCAAGTACGACCTGGTGGTCTACATCGGCAACGTCGAGAACGCCTCCAACAAGACCACCGCCCGCCTCAACTGGCACGCCCCCTACGGCGCGGGCAACAACATCCCGTGGTTCGTGGAGATCGTGCCGACCGTCTTCATCTCCCTGCAGAACCCCTATCACCTGCTGGACGTCCCGATGGTGAAGACCTACATCAACGCCTATTCCAACCATGACCTGATGATCGACACCGTGGTGGAGAAGCTGGTCGGCAGGAGCGCCTTCAAGGGCCAAAGCCCCGTCGATCCCTTCTGCGGCAAGGACTACCTGAAGTATTGACGGAAGCCGCACCCACGCAGGACACCGGCGGCGCGCGGGCGGTCCGGAGCCTCGCGTCAGAAGACGGCGCCCGCGCCGCCGCGCAGAAAGAGTTCAATCAGGAGGGATCACGGATGCAGTTCCAAGCCATCATCTTCGACCTCGACGGAGTCATCTGTTTCACCGACGAATACCATTACCGCGCCTGGAAGGCCATGGCCGACGGCATGGGCATTCCCTTCGACCGCACGATCAACAACCGTCTGCGCGGCGTGAGCCGCATGGACAGCCTGGAGATCATCCTCGAAAAGTACGACGGGCCAGCGCTGAGCGATGCGCAGAAGGCCGCCCTGGCCCAGCAGAAGAACGACCTCTACCGCGAGTCTCTCAAGGAGATGAGCACCGCCGACCTGAGCGATGAGGTTCGCGAAACCCTGGACGCCCTGCGCGCCATGGGGCTGAAGCTCGCCATCGGCTCCTCCTCGAAAAACACGCCCTTCATCCTCGGACAGATCGGCCTGAAGGACTTCTTTGACGCGGTGAGCGACGGCAACAACATCACCCGCTCCAAGCCCGACCCCGAGGTCTTCGTCAAGGCCGCGCAGATGCTGGGCGTCGCCCCGGCGGACTGCCTGGTGGTGGAGGACGCGGTGTCCGGCGCGCAGGCCGGCCACGCGGGCGGCATGAAGGTGGCCTGCCTGGGCGACGCGGCGCTGAACGGCGCGGGCGACTGGAACATGAAGAGCATTCGCGAGCTGACGGACATCGTCCGGTGAAGGAGAGAATCGCCATGGTGGATTTGAAGGCCAAGCCCTTTGAACTGACGGAGGAGGAGATCCGGTGGGTCGAGGAGACCGCCGCCTCCCTGACGCTGGAGGAAAAGCTCTCCCAGCTCTTTGTGCTGCTCAAGCCCGTGCCCGGCGCGAACGAGGAGCAGATCCGAACCCTGATGCGCACGGCCCGGCCCGGCGGCATGCGCTGGCAGGGCGGCGACAAGGAGACGGTCTGGCTGCAGAACCGCCTCTTCCAGCAGCACAGCCGCGTGCCCGTGCTGATCGCCGGCAACTGCGACGACGGCGGCAACGGCGTGCTGCCCGGGGAGGGCACCTTCGTGGCCACGGCGGCGGAGGCCGGCGCGAGCGAGGGCACGGAAACCGCCTACCATATGGGCTATGTGGCCGGAAAGGAAGCCGCGGCCATCGGCGTCAACTGGATGTTCAACCCCGTGGCGGACGTCTACAAAAACTGGCGTAATACCATCGTCAACACGCGCTCCTTCGGCAGCGACCCCGACCGGGTGACCGACTGCGTGCGGGCGTACATCCGGGGCATCAAGGACGCCGCGCCGCACATGGCCTGCACCTGCAAGCACTTCCCGGGCGACGGCTGGGACGAGCTGGACCCGCACATCTCCCCGGCCCACAACGAGGCCGGCGTGGAGGAATGGCGCGCGAGCTTCGGCAAGGTCTACCAGGCCATGATCGACGAGGGCCTGGAGACCATCATGACGGGGCAGATTTCCCTGCCCGCCATGAGCCGGAAGCTGCGCCCCGGCATCCGCGACGAGGAGATCATGCCCGCGTCCCTCGCGCCGGAGCTGCTGCAGGACCTGCTGCGCGGGGAGATGGGCTTTAACGGCCTGATCATCTCCGACGCCTCCCACATGATCGGCATGTCCGGCGTGATGGCGCGCCGGGAAGCCGTGCCGCGCTGCATCGCCGCGGGCTGCGACATGTTCCTCTTCGCCAATGACTTTGAGGAAGACCTGGGTTATCTGAAGGCCGGCTATGAGGCGGGCATCGTGACCGAAGCGCGCCTGGAGGACGCCCTGCGCCGCGTGCTCGGCCTCAAGGCGCACCTGAAGCTCTATGACGAGACGGTGCGCTGTCCCGACCGCGCCCTGCTGGACAGCATCGGCTGCGAGGCTCACCGCGCCTGGACGCGGGAGGCCGCGGAGGCCGGCGTGACCCTGGTGAAGGACACCCGGCATCTCCTGCCCATCGATCCCGCCCGGCGGAAAAACGCCCTGCTCGTCTACGTCCAGAGCACGCCCAACAGCAAGGCCTACCAGGGCGACGGCATGCGGCAGACGATCACCGAAGAGCTGGAGCGCGCCGGGTTCGCCGTGACGCAGTGCCCCAGCTTCTACGATCTGGAAATCGAGAACGGCGTCCACCCGATGAACTTCGTCCGGATGATGCAGATGGGCCGCCGGGAGGATTTCAAGAAGAAATACGACGTGGTGTTTGTCTTCATCTACGTGAAGGGCTACGCCCAGCGCAACGTGGAGCGCCTCTCCTGGAGCAGCGGCCACAGCATGGAGATGCCCTGGTATACCGAGGAGGTTCCCACCGTCGGCGTCAGCCTGAACTACACCAACCACCTGGTGGACTGCGCGAACATCCACACCTTCGTCAACGCCTACGGGCCGAACCGCGAGAACATCCGCGCGGCCGTCGAGAAGATCACCGGCCGGAGCCCCTTCCGCGGCAAAGCGGACGACACCGTCTTCTGCGGGCGCTGGGACACCCGACTGTGAGGAGGCCTGAAAGATGGAAAAAGAATTCCTGGTTCTCAATGAAACCCGCAGCGTCACCCTCACGGCCTATATCCAGCCCGTGGGCGGTGACTTCGGCGGCCTGACCGAGCGCCCCGCGGTGCTGATCCTCCCCGGCGGCGGCTATCACTTCTGCTCGGACAGGGAGGCCGACCCCGTGGCCTTCCCCTACCTGCAGGCCGGCTATCACGCCTTCATCCTCCGCTATTCGCTGAATGAGCAGGCGGTCTGGCCGAATCCCCTGGAGGATTATGAGCAGGCCATGCGCCTGATCCGCGGGCGGGCGGCAGACTGGCACGTCGCCGCGGACCGCATCGCCGTGATCGGCTTCTCCGCGGGCGGCCACCTCGCAGCCTGCGCCGCGACCATGTCGGAGAACCGCCCGAACGCCGCGATTCTGGGCTACCCCGTGATCGACGGGGACTGCGCGCGCGACTACCTGGCCACCGCGCCGGACGTGCCATCGGCCGTGGACGCCAAGACCTGCCCCTGCTTCGTCTTCGCGACACGCACGGACAACCTGGTGCCGGCCTCCAACACCCTGCACATGATCGAGGCGCTCTGGAAAAACGACATCGCCTTCGAGAGCCACATCTACAGCAACGGCCCGCACGGCCTGGCCACCGGCGACCCCGCCATCTGCGCGCCGAATTTCACCGACCGCTATGCCGGCTGGGTGCGGGACAGCATCGCCTGGCTGAGCGACGTGCTCGGCGGCGCCTCCCCCGCCGGCCTCACCGCGCCGCGCTTCGGCGCAAAGGTCAACGGCAACCGGGAGCGGACGCTGAACCTGGACTGCACCCTGCGCCACCTGATGTCCCTCCCCGCGGGAAAGGCCATCCTGGAAGAGCTGGCCGGCGGCAGGCCCGGCGGCATGGTGCCCTCGGCGGCCACCGGCGTCATCACCCTGCGGGACAGCCTGCAGTATATGGGACTGGACGCGGAGGCAGTGCGGGCGCTGGAGGCGCGGCTGAACGCCATCGAGAACAACCCTCAGGAGGAATAAGCATGTCTGCTCTGGATGATTTCAAGCGCCGGGAGCGCTGCGCGGTCTGTGTGGATTCCGACGGCTGCGCGATGGATACCATGAACATCAAGCACATCCGCTGCTTCGGCCCCTGCATGGTGGACGAGTGGGGCCTCGGCGCGTGGCGGGACGAGATCCTGCGCCGCTGGAACGTGATCAACCTCTATTCCGGCACGCGGGGCATCAACCGCTTCAAGGGGCTGGCGATGGCGCTGAAGGAGATCGACGCCCGCTATACCCCCATCGACGGCGTCCGGGAGCTCTGCGCCTGGGCGGAGACCGCGCCGGAGCTGTCCAACGCGGCGGTGGCGCGCGAGGCTGAGCGCCATCCGGTCTTTCTCAAGGCCCTCAAGTGGAGTCAGGCGGTGAACGCCGCCATCGAGAAGCTGCCCGAGGAGGAGATTCACCCCTTCGCGCACGTGGCGGAGGCCCTCGCGGCCGCGCACACCGAGGCCGACGTGGTTGTCGTCTCCAGCGCCAACCCCGAGGCCGTGCGCGCGGAGTGGCAGCGCTTCAGTCTGCTGGAGCACGTGGACCTGCTCTGCACCCAGGAGATGGGCAGCAAAGCCTACTGCATCGGCCGCCTGAAGGAGAAAGGCTACGACGCGATCCTCATGTGCGGCGACGCCCCGGGCGACGAGGCCGCCGCCGACCAGAACGGCGTGTTCTACTACCCGATTCTCGTCAATCATGAGAACGAGAGCTGGCAGCGCTTCCTGGACGAAGCCCTGGAGCGCTTCCTCCGCGGGGAATACGCGGGGGCCTATCAGGAGAAGATGCGCAGCGCTTTCCACGCGAACCTGAAGCAGGAAGCGTGAGGCGGCGCGCGGCCCATGAAACGGGCGCGGGAGAGAAGGATGCTCCCGCGCCTTTTTTGGGCTCTTCAGCGGAGCATCAGGGGCGTTTTTCCTTTGGAGAGGGCAGGGCGGCCGGCCTTTTCCCCGCATGCCCCGGAGCGCGAGCCGCCGGGCTTCGGGCCCGCCCCGTTTCCTTTCAGACGGTAAATCCTGCAGACGCCGCCGTGCGCGGCTTTCCGCGGATGCTCAGAATTTGCTGTCTGTCTGTGCATTTCTTGCGCTTTTGAAAGAGCCTAAACAAACTGAATCGCGCGTTTTTCTGCCAAATTCACCAGAAACCCCTGCGTTTTCAGCCAATTCATAGAGAAATCCTGCTGAAAACCGACCTGATTCCGCATGGTGGTTTAGTGCAAGAAATACATACTATTAAGCAAAATCTGCATAGAGAAGTCAGGCGCTGAATCGTACAATAAGAGCAGGAAAAGCTCGGTCCTACCTGAGCGCAGCCAATCGCATAGGAAGCCAGTCCATCGCCTTTCGGGTTCATGGGCTGCACTGCTGACAGGAATGGAGGGGTTCATCTTGACATCCATCGCTAAGAAGCAGGATGGACGCATGAAGATCAATAAACACATGGGATTTTCGTGGAAGACCTACCTCAAGCGCTACTGGACGCTGTACCTGCTCCTGGTGCTTCCCATCGTGTTTTTTGTCGTTTTCCGCTATACGCCCATGGCGTACATCCTGCTGGCCTTCAAAAAGAACAACATTCTTCAGCCGCCGTGGCAGGTGGCCTGGGCCAAGAACAACGGCTTTGAGTGGTTCATCAAGGCGTTCAACGACAAGAACTTCCTGGACGCCCTGCGCAACACCATCGTGCTGAACCTGCTGGACCTGATCATCGGCTCGCCGATGCCCATCATCATGGCCATCCTGCTGAACGAGCTGGCCTATCCGAAGTTCAAGCGCCTCACCCAGACCGTGCTCTACCTGCCCCACTTCCTGAGCTGGGTCATCATCTCCAGCATCACGCTGCGCCTCTTCGCCACCAACGACGGCCTGATCAACAAGGCCCTGGGTACGGCGATCCCCTTCGTCGGCACGGAGAGCAACTGGCGCGCCACCTACATCATCCTGGGCATCTGGAAGGAGTGCGGCTGGAACACCATCATCTACCTCGCCGCCCTGACCTCCATCAGCCCCGAGCTGTACGAGGCCGCCGAGGTGGACGGCGCGGGCCGCCTGCGCAAGATCTGGCACGTGACCCTGCCCGGCATCCGCTCCACGATCATCGTGCTGCTGATCATGAATCTGGGCCACATTCTGGGTTCCGAGTTCGACCGGCCGTTCACGCTGAGCAACCCGCTCGTCGTGGGGGCCAGCAAGACCATCTCCATCTTCGTGTACGAACGCGGTATCCAGGGCAGCCAGTTCTCGCTGAGCACCGCCGTGGGCCTGTTCCAGAGCGTGGTCTGCGTCATCTTCCTGCTGCTGTCCAACTGGCTCGCGAAGAAATTCGGCGAGCGCGGCGTTTGGTGAGGAGGTGTCGTCATGAGTACTACGCCGGTCAATCTGTCCTCCAGGCACATCAAGGACGGCATGATCAAGTCCAAAAAGACAAAAGTCGGCGACCTGCTGATCGCCCTGCTCTGCCTGATCCTGATGCTGCTGTGTCTGGTTCCCATGCTGCACGTGCTGGCATGCAGCCTGTCCTCCCCGGACGCGCTGGTGCGCAACGACGTGTTCCTCTGGCCCAAGGGCTGGAACATGGAGGCCTACCACACCGTGCTGACCACGGAAAAGTACGTCCGTTCCCTGTGGTGGACGGCGCTGCTGACCGTCGGCTGCACGCTGCTGTCCCTCTTCCTGACCATCTGCGCCGCCTATCCCCTGACCTATTCCAACCTCAAGGGCGGCAAGTTTATCAACTTCATCATCCTCTTCACGATGTATTTCAGCGCGGGCACCATCCCGTCCTACATCCTGCTGAATAACCTGAAGATGCTCAACACGCCCTGGGCGCTGATCATCCCGAACTGCATCAGCGTGTTCAACGTGATCATCATGCGCTCCTTCTTCTACGGCGTGCCGGACAGTCTTCGCGAAGCCGCCGAGATCGACGGCGCAGGCCCCATCCGCACGCTGGTGCAGGTGTACCTGCCGCTGAGCCTGCCGGTCATCGCGACCCTGGCGCTGTTCTACGCCGTCGGCCGCTGGAACGGCTTCTCCGACGCGCTGATGTACCTGAAGAAGTCCAGCTCCGAAAAGTACTGGCCGATTCAGCTGCTGCTCTACAACGTCATCAAGAACTCGACGCAGACCAGCGAGCAGGCTGCGCAGGAGGGCTTCTTCTCCAACGGCGTCAGCAAGACGATTCAGATGGCGACGGTCATGTTCGCGACCGTGCCGATTCTGCTGGTCTATCCGTGGCTGCAGCGATACTTCGTCGCGGGCGTCACGATCGGCGCTGTGAAGGGATAATGTCCCTGCAATCCCGCTGCTCTCCAAAGGGCGGCGGGAGGTCCCCATCCATTCTGTTTCCAAGGGCAGAAGCCCTGAATAAAAAAGGAGGAAGAACTCATGAAACGTATCCTGGCTCTGGTTCTCATCGTGGCGATGATCGCGACCCTGGGCGTGACCTCGGCGTTCGCCGCTGACGACGGCTTCGTGGACGGCAAGTTCACCGAGACCCGTCACATCACCGTTGAGATCTTTAACCGCAACAACGACGGCGGCACCGATCCCACCAACAACGTGTGGACGGATTACCTGAAGAAGGCCATGCTCGACCGCTACAACGTCGAAGTGGAATATGTGTCCGTCGGCCGCTGGACCGAGGTGGATGACGTCAACAACCTGCTCGCCATCGGCGAAGCGCCCGACGTCTGCTACACCTATTCCGGCACCACCATCCTGAACTACGCGAGCATGGGCGGCGTGACCGACCTGGCTCCCTATATCGAGGAATACGGCGACGAGCTGGGCGACCTGAAGGCCCTGATCGGCGCGGACAACCTGTACTATGACAAGGATCCCGCCACCGGCACGCTCTACATGCTGCAGGGTGCGATGCCCAACAACGGCCGCATCACCACCTTCATCCGTCAGGACTGGCTGACCAAGCTGGGCCTGGGCCTGCCCACCACCAGGCAGGAATTCCATGACGCGCTGGTCGCCTTCCGCGACAACGCCGAGACCCTGCTGGGCGCGGACGCCGACAAGATGGTGCCCTACACCACCTCCACCGACATCGGCTGGCGCAACGACCTGATGAGCATCAGCTTCGTGCCCAACGACATCACCGACGAGGAGCTGTATGTCTACGGCTATGACGACCGTCATATGCTCTATCCGAACTACAAGGAAGGCATCCGTGAGCTGAACGCCTGGTACAACGAGGGCCTGGTCTGGAAGGACTTCGCCCTGTATACCGACAGCACCGAGGAAGACAACATGATGAAGGCCGGCTATGTCGGCGCCTTCATGCACAACTGGGATTACCCCTGGCGCAATGGTGAGGACTCCATCGCCGCGAACCTCGTCCGCAATGTCGGCCCCGACGCCATGTACGTCCCGATCGACTGCTTCGAAAACGACGCCGGCATCACCCGCAAGTTCCTGGGCGACGTGGTCGGCAGCGACCGCAAGTCCTTCATCCCCTCCACCTGCGACGAGCCTCTGGCCGCCCTGCTGTACCTGAACTTCATCTCCAACGCCGACGTCATCAAGTACCTCCAGACCGGTCTGGAAGGCACCAACTACGTGATGGCTGAGGGCGGCGCCTATCAGATCCTGCCCGCCACCGGCGAATGGGTGAAGAACTCCGGCAACAACATCGACTACACCATGACCTGCAACGGCCTGTACCTGGGCGACGCCACCGACGCCTCCACCGCCCTGAGCTATCCCGGCATCTCCGCCGACCTCGTCATCCAGGCCAACAACTACAGCAAGACCAACGGCCGCATCGCGAAGCACTTCAACTGCGGCGCGATCGAAGCTGAGAACGACGTCGGTACCAGCCTGACCTCCAAGCGCGACGCGCTGCTGACCAAGGCTGTCACCGCCGCGCCCGAGGCCTTCGACGCCGAGTTCGACGCCGGCATGGCCGATTACCTCGCCTCCGGCGGCCAGGCCATCATCGACGAGCGCATCGAGAAGCTCGCCGAGGTCTACGGCTACAACTTTGTCGCAAAGTAATCCCCTCAGAAAACCCAATCCGCGGGCGTCGGCAACGGCTGACGCCCGCTTCTCTCAAAAGGCGCTTTCCGCGGGACCTGCCTCTGCCGGTCCCGGCGGCCGTCCGCCTGAAAACCGTCCTTTCCGCGCAGCGCATAAAAGGAGGTGTCCCCCATGGAGGACAAACGATCCGCCAAGCCCATCCTGACCTCCATGGAGAAGGGACGCGGCTACGAGGCCAAATACGCCTTCGACGAGCGGATGGAGAACACGGAATACCACTGCCACGACTTCTATGAGATCTACATCCACCGCCGCGGCGGACAGTATTTCGGCCTGGACAGCAACCTCTACCTGCTCAAGCCCAACCAGGTCTTCATCATCCCGCCCTTCTGCATGCACGGCCTCTCCGCGGCCTCCGTGCTGAAGAACTACGAGCGGGCCTACCTGAACCTCTCCCCTGAGATGCTCCAGGCGCTGGGCTGCGGCGTGATGGATCTGGACGGCTTCTTCCGCTCCTATACCGCGCAGGGCTATTTCACCTTTCAGCTGCCGGAGGCGGAGGCCGGCAAGTGCGTCGACCTGATCCGCCGCCTGAACGCACCCGGCAGCGGAGACGCCGCCGATGCCCTGGACAGCCTGGAGAGCTGCGGCCTGCTGATCGACCTGCTGCACACCCTGTGCCGCGCCATCCGGCGAACGCAGCTCGTGCCCGGCAGTGTCGTGCCCAACAGCATCATCCTGGATGTGCTGACCTACATCAACGGCAACTACACCCAGCCGCTGAAGATCGACCAGCTGGCCAAGCGGTTCGGCATCAGCGTGAGCTATCTGAGCCACGAATTCACCCGGTTCACCAATCGGAGTGTCTACGACTACGTCCTGTACCGCCGGGTGATGCTCGCCCGCCAGCTGATGCAGACCGACCTCTCGCTGAACGCCATCGCCTACCAGTGCGGCTTCAACGACTACTCGAACTTCATGCGGATGTTCCGCAAGCTGGTCGGCACCTCCCCGAGCCAGTTCCGCAAGGAGCTGAAGAAGCTCTGACAAACGGCCGGAAAGAAAAGACTGCCTCCCTGCGCCGATGCCCCATTGAAAAGCGGCGCGGGAGGCAGTCTTTTTTTTCTGATGCTGAAAACAGGTTTTCCCGGCTTCATTCCGCGCAGAAGGAGGCTGTCCCGATGTGAGACAGCCCTCGGGCATCGTTCTTCCGCACGGCGCTTCAGCCGCGCCCTCCGCGTCCTGCCGTGTTCCGCGTCACGGCGCCGTCCGCTCCCGCTCCTCCACCTCCGGCAGGCCCGCGAGGCTCGTCATCAGACTCAGCAGGCCCGCCAGCAGGGCGGAAGAGAGCAGCACACCCCAGTCCACCTCCGCCAGCGCGGCGGAGGCGCTCAGCGTCGCGGCGGCGGTCTGCGCCATGGTGCGCGCCGCGCGGACGAGGGCCGCCCTCGCCCACCGTTTCCAGTATTCCCGCTTCACGCCGCCGCGCCTCCCTTCCCAGGCCGCGGCTCCAGCAGGCTCTCCAGCCGGCAGACGCGCTCCACCAGCTGGCCGAGCCTGTTCACCTTCTCCTCCAGCTGCCGCAGCCGCCAGTCCGTCAGGCGCTGGGCCGTCAGCACGCCCATCAGCGAACCGATCAGCGTCCCGCCGACCGAGACCAGCGCCGTCACCAGGCTCTCGCTCATCCGCGTCCCTCCTCCAGGGCTTCCACCCGTCTCTCCAGCGCGTCCACGCGCTCCTCGGTCGTCAGCAGGGCCAGCGGCGTGAGATACGCGCTCATCATCCAGCCCTGCCTGTTCTTCCACCGGACGCGGTGCCATTCCGCGCCGACCTCCGTCACCTCGACCTGCGCGCCGCACGGCACGCGGGCCAGCACCGCCGCGCCCGTGCCGGGGGCGGCCCGCAGCCGCACGGTCTCTCCCTCCGGGCAGGTCACCACGGCGCGTTCCTTCGTCTTGTTTTCGCTCAGATGTTCCACCTCCGTTTTCGCCGCTAATGCGCTCGTACTCATCTCCTTTTGAAATGACACATCCTGGCAAGGGGATGTCGCGCCTGCGGGGGGTATCACCCAATTCTTCTCTGAGATTATGCCATAGGGCATGGTTTCCAGGCGTTCGGAATCCAGGGGGGCTTGCGGTCGGTCCCTGGACCCCTTCGCGTCCGTTTCTTTGTTGATGACATGCTTATTGGAAATAAGTATCAACAGTCGGTTGATCTTTTCGCCGTAATCCAGCGCGTCCCAAAGCCCGACCCGGTTCCACCCGCCGGGAATCGAACGCCCGGTGAACGCGCTCTCCGCCGTCTCCCCGCGCGTCTGCGAGGCGTGGATCGCGCCCTTGCCCGCGCCGGTCGCGACGCCCATGTGGACGGCGTTGCCCAGCCCGTCGCGGTAGCCGCGCGCCCGCTCCCCGCCGTCCTCCGTCACGATGAAGAGGAAGGCCCCGGGCGGCACGCAGCCGAAGCGCCTGCGGCAGGCCTCCGGCGTGCCGCGCCAGGTCATGCGCCGCCACCAGGCGTTGCTCCCGCGGAGGTTTTCCGTCAGGCCGACGCGGCGGAGCATGGCCTCACAGAGGCCCTGGCAGTCGAGGGCGGTGTAGGGCGTCCCGAGAAAGGACGCGCCGGAGGCGGCGAAGGCGGAAGCCAGCGGCTTCTTAATGGATTCCTGTTTCATGCTGTGCTCCTGTCTCTTTTCGCTGTGCCGCGCACTTTTCTGAGGTCTGCTCCTCACTCATACATCTTGCTCCTGCCGCCTGTCGCCGGAAGCGCGGCGGAAAACCTCGGTCTGCGGTTGCCGAGGGTCAGGATCACGCCCGCCGGGTCGCGCACGAGATCAGGCCAGAAGCGCGTCATCACCCGGAACCGCAGGTCGCCCGGCCAGGCCCCGGGCAGCTCCGCTGTCGGAATGACGCACAACCGGCCGAGGGAGAAGCGGTCGCCGTCCTCGCCGGTCTCCGCGGAGAGATCCCGCGCCGCCGCCCGCACCGAGACCACCGGCACGCTGCGCCGCGCCAGCTCGTCGAGGGCGAGCGCTTTCAGGTCGGCTGCGAGCTCCACGTCCGGGCGCATGAACATCCGCGACGCGATGCCATAGGGCGGATTCGCGCTGCTCTGCACCCAGGGATCGCCGCCGTTGACACCGCGCACCGTCAGCCCGTCCTTCCCGATGGGATAGAGGCGGCTGCAGTAATCGGTCAGGTCGGTCTCACAGTTGAGGGAGAGCAGATTCCGGTTCGCGCTGAGGACGCAGGGCGCCGCCTCCGCCGCGCGGATGTGCAGCGTCCAGGGGCTGGTGTCCGGGCTGACCTCGAGCCGCCAGCCCTCCGGCAGCTCGCCCAGCACGGTGCGCACGGCCTCCCACACGGTCACATAGGCGAAGTTCACCCGCGTCATCGCGGCGTCCACCTCTGCATCCCCCAGGGTCATCGGCGCGCCGCCCGCGCTCATCAGCACGCGCACCGCCCGGGAGACCGACGTGCCCGAGCTCACCGCATAGGAAAGCACGCAGTCGCAGAGGGCGGCCAGCGTGTGCTCCAGCTCCACCTTCTGCCTGCCGCCATGGCCGGTCTCGGAGACCGCCCGCGTCACGCGGAAGACACCGAGATCCTCGCCCGCTCCGTTCCAGAAATGCACCGCGCTGCCCACACCGACCTGCGGGCGGGACGCCAGGGTCATCGATGCCGTGGCGATGCCGCCCGCCTCCTCGCGCACCGAGAGCGCGAACGGCTCCAGCTGTTCGGCGGGCCGGTACGCGCCATCCAGCAGCACAGGCCGCTTCAGCTCCGTCACAGATAGCGCCCCCTCACCGCCAGCGTCACCGCGCAGGCGTCGCCCGTCACCGTCACGCTCCGCGCGCCGGGCAAGGCGCAGAGCCTGTCCGCGCTGCCGAGTGTCCGGCACGGAAACGCGCTGCGCGCGCCTCCCGCGCCGCTGATGCGCCACGACCAGCGGCCCTCGCCGTCCGGGCCGAGCGTCAGCGTCTCGCCTGCGGCCATGCCCAGCCCGGCAAAGGCCAGCGTCCTGTCGGCGACCGTCACCGACACGGCGTTCAGACCGCCCGCGCCCGCTGTGATCTCCGCGGCGATTTCCGCCTCCGTCTGCCCGGGAATCTCCAGCGTGCCCGCGGTCGCGCCGCCCGCATGCGCCAGCGCGAGCGTGACCGGCGCCGCGCTCTCCCACAAGGGCTGCTCGCAGGCCGTGAACACCGCGCAGAGGCTCTCATTCCAGCGCAGGCTGCCCGTCTCCGGCCACGCCGTGCAGCGCACGCGCAGGCGCTGGCCGGGCCGGCTGTCCCAGGTCATCACGCGCCCCTGCGCCCACGCCGCCGCGAGCCCCAGCGTCCCGGCGCGCCGGAGGCGGCGGACGTCCCGCACCCGGAAGGTCACGCGCACGTTCAGCCGCTCGCGGCGGAGCCTTGTCACCCAGATTCCGCCGCTGCCCACGCGCTCCGCCGTCTCGACGGCCAGCACAGGCTCCTCCGTCACGTCCGTCACTGCCAGGGTGTCCGCGAGGCTCTCCAAAAGAACGCCGTCCAGCGCGATCCCTCCGGCAAGAATCATGCGCTCCACCTCCTCAGGGTCGCGATCCTCGCCAGCTCCTCGTCCAGCGCGGGCGCGAGCAGGGCCGCGAGCTGTTCCCGCTCCGCCTGTGTCATCTGCGCGATCTGATCCGTCCGCGCGAAGACCGGCTTGGCCGCCTCAGGGGCTGTCCGCGGCCCCGCCGCCTCCGCCCGCTCCCCGGCGGGCTGGGCTTCCGGCGTGTCCTCCGTCTCCTCTGCGCTCTTCTCTTTTCTCCGTCTCAGCCAATCCGGCATGCCCGATCATCCTCCTTCCGTCCCGTCCAGCCAGCGCACCTGCCAGGGGGCTTCCTCCCCGCTGCCGTCGCTTCGCAGGGCGATGAAGCCGCAGTCGATGCCCTTGTCCGGCGGCGCGCCGAAGTCCAGCTTCAGCCCTGTGTCCGGCCGCGCGCAGGCAAAGCGGATGGCCGCCAGGCCAAACGGCGTCCACCCCGCTCAGAGCAGCCCCGGCAGCACGCCCGGCATGCGGACGCTGTTTTCCTCCGCCCATATAAACCCGGCCGCTGTCTCCGTCACGGCCGTGCCCGGCGCAGCGAGGGACAGGAAGGCCGGGGTCAGCCGTTCAGCCGCGAGGCGCAGACACACGCGGTGACCGTCCAGCGCCGCGCCGTCCGCCTCCAGCGGCCTCGCGCCGCCGCTCAGATCGCTCCAGAGCGGTTCGCAGGTCAGCGACCCGCCGAGCGTCCGCGCGGCCCGGACGCCGAAGCTCCCCGCCGTCACCCCTTCCCAGAGCGCCGCCATGTCCGCGTCCGTCAGGGGCGGCGGATTCGCGATCAGGTACCCCGGGCCGAGCGGCAGGGCGGCCCCCTGCGCCGCCTCGTCAGACCAGAGCGGCATCACGTCAGCGCTCATAAAACCGCACCTCCGCCGTCATCTCCGCGCGGCAGAGCTGGCTGAGCTCCGCCTCCGTGCGGGTCGTCCGCGGGACGAGCGCCAGGCAGCCGCCCTCCCCGCGCAGGAGGACGCCCGGAAAGGGGATTGCCCCGTGCAGCCTCTCCAGCGCCGCCACGCATCCCGCGTGATCCGCGCACCAGACGCGCAGGGTCACATCCCCCGTGTCTCCCTCGCGCGAAAGCGACCAGGTCAGGCGCGGGAGGGGGACGCCGCCCGCGGGCGGAAAGCCCTCCTCCGCCGCCGTCGTTATAAAATCCAGCCCGCCGAGAAACGAGGCGAGCATCCGGCGCGCCTCACGCTCCGGGAGCATCCGCCGTCACCTCCATCTCCCGCACCAGCTCCACCGGCACCTGCGCAAAGGCGGACCGCATCCGGGCGGGCGTCTCCATGTCCGCGCTGTCGCCCGTCACGCGGTAGACCGCGCCGTCGCGCAGGCGCTTCACAAGCATGCGCGGCCTGAGCCGCACCGAGCGGTCATGCAGCAGGGCGGTACGGGTTTTCAGCGCCGCGCCGCCCGCGAAGCTCTCCAGCGCGCCGCCCGCAGCGGTCACGCCCGCGCGGAACACGCACTCCTCCCCATATCGCACCGCTGTGCCGCCCGCACCGTCGTCCGTCTCCTCGCGCCGCAGGAGGGCGAAGGCTTCCATATAATCGCTCAGCACAGCGGCACCTCCGTCCACATGCGGCGGTAGGGTCTGAGCTGGGCCGCAAAGGCGCTCCGCCAGTCCGGCGTGAGGCCCAGGGCGTTCGTCGGGTATTCCACCGAGTACGCGCCGAAGCTCTCGCGGCGGATGTCCGGCCCCGCGCTCTTTGCCTCCGCCCAGGCGCTGATCTCCCCGCAGAGGCGCAGGAAGTCCGCGCTTGGGCTGAGAAGCCACACCGCGCCGAAGAAGGTCTCGTCTGACGCGCCGGGGAGGCGGCCCTCCGCGTCGAGCTGGCGGATGCCGTCCGCGTGGCGCGAGCCGCTGACGGCGATCCAGTCGCCGGGGAGCAGTTCGTCCAGGTTCAGTCTGCCGTCGGTGAGGGTGAAGGCGCCCTGCCAGCAGGCCTTGGGAAAGGCGTGGTTGATTTCCCGCATGATATCGGGGACTGTGATGGTCATTTTCTCACCTCGATTACGTTTTCTTTTTTGGGGGATGGCGCATCCTCCGGCCTTTTTTCTGTGAGCCGGGAAGGATGCTTTTGAGGTTGAGCCGCTTGATCTTTGATGACGACCCCACCCCCGACCCCTCCCCGCAAGCGGGGAGGGGAGATGGTTTGGTCGGGCC
>CAMNLM010000036.1 GCA_946543085.1 uncultured Clostridia bacterium
CAAGGCCTCAAAAAAGGGTTATGATTGAGTGGTTTCCGTGTAGGTTCGCCTGGTGGGCGGCTGCATGCGCATCCCCGCGCGTGTTCCATCAGTCTGCCGATACATGCGTGAAGCTTCTCCGCACCTTCCTTCAGCGGAGCGCTTCGCCGCCGGCGCTTGCTTTCACCAGGCGCTGGCAAAAAAGCTGCGGTGCAGAGCCGCTCCGGGGTGGGTTGCCCCTGAGAAGGCATAAACCGCGTCTTTCGGGCTTGTTTGAGAGAACGGGCCAACAACATTTGGAGGTGCAAACAACACATGGCACGCATTGCGGGCGTTGACCTGCCCAGAGAAAAGCGCGTGGAGATCGGCCTGACCTATATCTACGGTATCGGTCTGACTACCTCCCAGAAAATGCTCGCGGATGTCGGCATCAATCCCGATACCCGCGTGAAGGACCTGACCGAGAACGACATCAGCAAGCTCCGTGATTACATCGAGCATCATTTGAAGGTGGAAGGCGATCTCCGCCGCGAGGTGTCTATGAACATCAAGCGCCTGGTCGAGATTGGCTCCTACCGTGGTGTCCGTCATCGCCGTGGCCTGCCCGTTCGCGGACAGAACACCAAGACGAATGCCCGTACCCGCAAGGGCCCCAAGCGCACCATCGCGGGCAAGAAGAAGGCCGGCAAGTAAGCCGCCCTCGGCGAGGAAGCCCGGCGAATCCTGTGCCGCATGAGGCAATGGGGATCCGCAAGATTCGCTTCCCGATGATGATCAACCCGAACACAATCGGGTACGGAGGTAAGATACATGGCACCCAAGTCCAAGCTGAAGAAGGTCGTGCGCAAGCGCAAGGAGCGCAAACTTGTCGAGCGCGGCGCGGCCCATATCACTTCTTCTTTCAATAATACAATCGTCACCATCACCGACACGCAGGGCAACGCTCTGTCCTGGGCCAGCGCCGGCGGTCTGGGCTTCCGCGGAAGCAAGAAGTCCACTCCCTTCGCCGCTCAGATGGCCGCCGAGACTGCCGCCAACGCCGCCAAGGAGTATGGCCTCAAGTCTGTGGAAGTGTTCGTGAAGGGCCCTGGCTCCGGCCGTGAGGCTGCGATCCGCTCCCTGCAGGCCGCCGGTCTGGACGTGAGCATGATCAAGGACGTGACGCCCATTCCGCACAATGGCTGCCGTCCGCCCAAGCGCCGCCGCGTGTAAGGTATGTTGAAGGAGGACAATGAATCATGGCAGTGAATAAACAGCCCATCGCCAAGAAGTGCCGGAGCTTTGATATCTCCCCGGCCGTCATGGGCTATGGCAATAAGAAATCCAACCGCAATCCCGGCGGCAACCGCCGCAGGAAGGTTTCCGAATACGGTGCCCAGCTGAAGGAAAAGCAGAAGGTGAAGTTCGTGTATGGCATCCTGGAGAAGCAGTTCCATCACTACTTCCTCAAGGCTTCCAACATGAAGGGCATCACCGGCGACAACATGCTCCGCCTGCTGGAGCAGCGCCTGGACAATGTGGTGTATCGCCTTGGCCTGGCCAAGACCCGCCGCATGGCCCGTCAGGTCGTTGTGCACGGTCACATCCGCGTCAACGGCGTGAAGGTGGATATCCCCTCCTACCAGGTGAAGGTGGACGACGTCATCACCCTGCGCAAGCGCAGCGAGGAGATGGACATGTTCAAGAGCCTTCGCGAGGGCACCAGCACCGTGACTCCCAAGTGGCTGTCCTTCGACGCTCCCAACCTGACCGGCAAGGTTGTCGCCCTGCCAGCCCGTGAGGACATCGACCTGCAGCTGCAGGAGAACATGATCGTCGAGTATTACTCCCGTTAATCCTGACGGGGTTCGGATGGCTGAACATGTTTTTCCCAAAAGAGAACGCGCAGGCCGACCGACTCAGCCCTTTGGCAAAACCCCATCAGAGGAGGGAAAACAAAATGATCGTAGAAATCGAAAAGGCCCGCATCGAGTGTGTGAATGTCGATCAGAACGGCAAGCATGCGACCTTCGTTGTGGAGCCCCTGGAGCGCGGCTTTGGCCACACGCTGGGCAACTCTCTGCGGCGTGTGCTCCTCTCCTCCCTTCCCGGC
Organism: uncultured Clostridia bacterium; assembly: GCA_946543085.1. Taxonomy (GTDB): domain Bacteria; phylum Bacillota; class Clostridia; order Christensenellales; family Aristaeellaceae; genus RUG11272. Next base: position 2,072 of record CAMNLM010000036.1, read on the forward strand.
GCTGCCGTTTCCTCGGTGCACATCGAGGGCGTGCAGCATGAGTTCTCCACCGTCCCCGGCGTCAAGGAGGATGTCACTGAGATCATCCTGAACCTGAAGGCCCTGGCTGTGAAGCTCTACAGCGACGGGAACGAGACCAAGACCATCTCCATCGACGCCCAGGGCCCCTGCGAGATTACCGGCGGGGACATCAAGGTGGACGACGAAGTGGAGATCGTCAATCCTGAACTGCACATTGCCACCCTGAACGAGGACGCGCACCTGCAGATGCAGATGACCGTTGACCTCGGACGCGGCTATGTGAGCGCAGACAAGAACAAGAATCCCGCGATGCCGATCGGCGTGATTCCGATCGACAGCATCTTCACCCCCATCCGCAAGGTCAACTACACGGTGGAAGACACGCGTGTAGGCCAGATGACCGACTTCGACAAGCTGACGCTGGAGATTTGGACCAACGGCACGCTGAAGCCGGAGGAAGCCATCAGCGGAGCTGCGAAGATTCTCTCCGAGCACCTGTCCCTGTTCGTATCCCTGACCGATCAGGTGATGCCCGTGAACATGGTGCCCCAGGAGGACGACCGCAAGGAAAAGGTACTGGAGATGACCATCGAAGAGCTGGATCTCTCCGTCCGCGCCTATAACTGCCTGAAGCGCGCCAACATCAACACGGTCGCGGAGCTTGTGACCCGCAACCAGGAAGACATGATGAAGGTGCGCAACCTGGGCCGTAAGAGCCTTGAGGAAGTGGAGCAGAAGCTGCAAGCCCTCGGACTTGGCCTGAAACCCAACGAAGAATAAGCTGTATGTATCGCGTCTGTATGAGAAATGATACAGACCATCCGTGAAGGAGGAAAACCCCATGGCATACAAACGCAAGCTGGGTCGCACCGCTGATCAGCGGAAAGCCCTGCTCCGCAATCAGGTGACCAACCTCATCTGGTATGGCCGCATTCAGACCACGGAAGCGAAGGCCAAGGAAGTGCGCCGCATTGCCGACCGCATGATCAGCCTGGCTATCAAGGAATGCGACAACACGGTGAACACCACCAAGGAAACCCACAACGACAAGGGCCAGCTGGTCACGCTGGACGTCGTGAACGACGCCCCCTCCAAGCTGCATGCCCGTCGTATGATGATGGCCTATCTCTATGAGATTCCCCAGGCCCGTCTGCCCGAGGAGAAGAAGGCCGAATACAAGACGCGCACCAAGGACAACAAGCATCCTGTGGTGGAAAAGCTGTTCCGCGAGATCGGCCCCAAGTATAAGGCCCGCAACGCGGAGAAGAACTGCGCCGGCGGCTACACCCGCATCGTGAAGGTCGGCCCCCGCCGCGGCGACGCTGCCGAAATGGTCATTCTGGAGCTGGTCTGAGCTGACCGCTTCAACGCAACATAAAACACAAGCACATCAAAGCAGGAATCCCGTCCTGATGCACACAGGGCGGGGTTTTCTTATACGGGAAATCGTGAAAAGAGCAGATTCTTTTCTATTGTCTTTACCATCCACTGGGAGAATTTCGACCTGCCTCTGTTCAAGAGAAAGCGCATGTGGTATAATCCGGAAAGATGAAAACCATCGACAAAGGACAAGAAGGGGGATTTGGCATGGAATTTGTGACGCTGAATACAGGCGCGGCAATGCCGATGGAAGGGTTCGGTGTTTTCCGGGTACCGGATAAAAAAGAATGCTTCGACGCTGTGCTGCACGCGATCCGGGTGGGCTATCGGCTAATCGACACGGCGACAGCCTATGACAACGAGGACGCGGTCGGCGACGCCGTCCGTCAGGCGATCAGGGAAGGTCTCTGCACACGCGAAGAGCTCTTCATCACCTCCAAGCTCTGGGTTTCCGATATGACAAGCGAAGAAGCGGCAATCGCCGGAGCGGAACGGTCCCTGAAGAAATCCGGGCTGGATTACCTTGACCTGTATCTCCTGCATCAGGCCATGGGCGACTATTTCAGCGCCTGGCGCGGACTGGAGCAGGTTTATCAGCAGGGCAAGCTGAAAGCCATCGGTGTGAGCAACTTCTACCCGAATATCCTCACGAACTTCTGTGAGACTGTAGAGATCTGCCCTGCCGTGAACCAGGTTGAGCTGCACCCCTATTACACGCAGGAAGGCGCGCTGGAAACCATGCGCTATTATGGCGTGGTGCCTGAGGCCTGGGCGCCTCTTGGCGGCGGACGCTACAACCCCTTTGAGGATCAGGATTTCCAGAGGATTGCTGAAAAACACGGGAAAACGGTCGGGCAGGTGCTGCTCCGATGGGGCATCCAGCGCGGAACGGTCGTGATTCCAAAGTCCACGCATCCGGAACGTATCGAGGAAAACTTTGCGATCTTCGATTTCACGCTCAAAAGGGAAGAGATGGAACTGATCGCGACGCGCGACATGGGATATACGGGCACCCGGGCGAAGCACTTTGATCCTGACTTCGTCCGCATGTGTCTGGGAAAGAACAAGTGATTGGCATGCCGCATGTAGGCTGAGAAGGAGGTATCCGCGATGAAGCTGAACGTGAAGCGCACGACGCTGGTCGGTTTGGCCTTTCTGTCCATCTGCGCGTTCTGGCAGATGTATGATTTCACCGTTCCGCTCGTGCTGAAAAACAACTTCCGCCTGGGCGATACATGGGCGGGCGTCGTGATGGCGATGGACAACATCCTCGCCCTGTTCCTGCTGCCGTTCTTTGGGACGCTGAGCGACAAGTGCACCTCGAAGCTCGGCCGCCGGATGCCCTTCATTCTCTTTGGCACATTTGCCGCAGCCATGATCCTCTGCGTGCTGCCCATGGTGATCGCCAGCGGATCCCTCGCGCTTTTCCTGGTCTGCCTGGGCATCCTGCTGCTGGCAATGGGGACCTATCGCTCGCCTGCCGTCGCGCTGATGCCGGATGTTACCCCGAAGCCGCTGCGCTCCAAGGGCAACGCGATCATCAACCTGATGGGCGCTGTGGGCGGCGTGATTGCCTTGGGCCTCATCCGCGTCGCTGTCGTCAAGCGCGTGGACGCTGCGACCGGTGAAACGCTGTCCGATTACGCCTATCTCTACTGGGCCATCGCCGTGATCATGGTGATATGCGTGATCGTGCTGATGATGACCATCAAGGAGCGCAAACTCGTCGCGGAGATGGAAGCCATCAACTACGGCGAGTCGCCCGAGAACACCAAGGCGCAGGAGGTCAAGGAGAAGGGGACGGGCAAGCTGAACAGGGCCGCGATGAAGTCCCTGATGCTGATTCTCTTCTCCGTAGCGCTCTGGTTTATGGGCTACAACGCGGTGACCACCGCTTTCAGCAAATACGCGGTGACGGTCATGGGCGCCACGGAGAGCGCCGCGGCCAGCAGCATGATGGTTGCGACAGTTGCCGCCATCGCGAGCTACTGGCCAGTGGGCATTCTCTCCTCCAGGGTCGGACGCAAGAGGATGATCCAGATCGGCATCATCATCCTGGCTGTGTGTTTCACCATCATGGCGTTCTTCAAGACCCTGCATCCCCTGATGTACATCGTACTCGCCTGCCTGGGCTTCGGCTGGGCGTCCATCAACGTGAACTCTTTCCCGATGGTGGTGGAACTGGCGAGCGGATCGGATACCGGCAAATACACAGGGTACTACTACACGTTCTCCATGGCGGCGCAGGTGCTGACGCCCATTCTCTCCGGAGCCCTGATGGAGCATATCGGCTACCATACGCTCTTCCCGTACGCTGCGCTGATGGTGCTGGGATCCTTCATCACCATGCTTTTCGTGAAGCACGGCGACAGCAAACCAGAGGCCAGACGCGGCCTGGAGTCGCTGGATGTGGGTGACTGACAAATGAATTCATTGTTTTGTCTGATCGCTGCGCTGTGCCTGCCGGCGCTGATCTATCTCTGTCTCTGCTTTCCGCATAAGCCGCGCCGGCCGATCGATCCCCTCCGGGGCTGGGACTACGCGCACCGCGGCCTGTGGAACAGGGAATTCCCGGAAAACAGCCTTCCGGCCTTCCGAAACGCGGTGGCAAACGGCTTCGGCATTGAGATGGACGTCCACCTGACAGCCGATGAGAAGCTTGTCGTTTTCCACGACGATGATCTGAAACGCATGTGCGGCGATGACCGGAGCATATCAGCCTGCACGCTGGCGGAGCTGCAGGAACTGCGCCTGCTGGAGACGGAGGAACGGATTCCAACCTTCGACGACTTTCTGCGGACGGTGGACGGGAAGGTGCCGCTGATCGTGGAACTCAAGAGCGACAGCAAAATCACACGCCTCTGCGAGCTGGCCGAGGAACGCCTTCGGCGCTATCCGGGCGTTTACTGCATCGAGAGCTTCGATCCTTTCGCCGTCCGTTGGTGGCGGAAGCATCGGCCGGACGTCATTCGCGGCCAGCTCTCGCTGGGTCTTGTGAAGCCGAGCAAGCAGGAGAAAACACTGAAGGTGCGCGTCCTGGCCAGCATGATGGTGAACGCGCTCAGCCGTCCTGATTTCGTGGCGATGGAGGCTGTGACGGATCACAGCCTGCCCATGCGCATCCAGCGCCTGCTGAGACCGTGGCTGGTCGCCTGGACGGTGAAGAGTCAGGAGGAGATGGATCGGCTGCGCAGCCGGTACGACCTGCAAATCTTCGAGGGCTTTGTGCCCGACGGAAAGGATATGAGGAAGAAATGAAGCTTGCCGAAGCCCTGCAGGAAAGGGCGGACTTGAACAGGAAAATCGATCAGCTGCAGGACCGCCTGCGCACCAACGCGCTGGTTCAGGAGGGGGAGAATCCGCCCGAAGACCCCTCGGAGCTGCTGGAAGAACTGAACGGCGCGCTGGATCGCCTGGAAGTGCTGATGGCGCGGATCAATCTGACGAACAGCCAGGTGAAGCAGAACGAAAGCGGCAAAACGCTCACCGAGCTGATTGCGGCCCGCGATGCGCTGAAGCTTCGCGTCGCTTCCTACAGGGAGCTTGTCTCGGCGGCGAGCCAGACAGCCAGCCGCGCGACGCGTTCGGAGATCAGAATCCTCAGCGCGATCGATGTGCGCGCGGTGCAGCGTCAGCTGGATGCGCTTTCCCGTGAGCTGCGCCAGACGGACAACCTCATCCAGGAAATGAACTGGACGACGGAACTGATCTGAGATTCAGAGGGATTCCAAATTTGGTTTTCGCTGGCGGGGCGAACGCATCTCTGTGGCTGAGAATGAGTCCACATGTATGGTGTCTGCCGGGACGCGGAAGAGGTTCGAATCCTCATTTTCATGCATATGTCCGGACAACGCATCCATGCATCAAGACCGCGCACTTCGCATCACCGCGCGTTGACTGTCAGCGAGGGTGGGACAGGGGACATTGAATGATGTGGCGGCAGGCTTCACGCAATGAACAGCCTGCTGCCATTTTTTGATTCAACCGAAAAATTATGTCAAAGTATAAGAGAATCTGTTCAGAAAGACATTTTGGCTTGCGAAAACTCAAAAACTTTGTTATAATTGTTTTGTCTTCCGATGGAATGATCTGTTTGGATGGCTGTGACATGATGATGACGACAAAAAAGTGCGACGGTTGATTGTGTCGGACTGTTTGTATCATGCTGAGTTTGAAGCGGAGGTGCTTCTTTTTGTCAATTGATTTCAGCACGATGACGGTGATTGAGCTGCGCAGGATGGCGAAAGAAATGGGCGTGAAGCTCGGCGCAGGCGTGAATAAAGCGGATATTGTGGACAAGCTGACGCTGGCCGAACAGGCGAGGGAAGGGATTCAGCCGGCCGAGCCCAAAGCGGAAGAGCTGGATGAAGAACAGTTTTCTTTTGATCTGTCCGCGAAGACGGACGAGCCGGAAGAGACGGAGGAGAGCGCCGAACCCGGGAATCCGGAAAGCAGCGCTGCTCCGCAGGCGGATGAGAGCGCTCCGAGCGGCTTCCGCGCGGCCTGGCACAATCCGTCCTCCGGCAACAGCCGCTATAATGTGCAGCGCGGCGGCTACGGATCAGCCCAGCGCAGCTTCGGCCCTCAGCGCCGCTACGATGCCAATGAAGGCTTTCAGCAGAATAACCGCACCTTTGGACCGCGGTTCGGTCCGGCCGCGAACGAAGACCGCGACAGCGGCGAGAAGGAAAACACCGGCATTGCCGGCGGTATCTCCTATGTGAGCCGCATCCAGCGTCAGGAAACGCCGCGCTACCGCAGCTACAACAGCCGCGAGAACAGCGAGGAGCGCGGCGGATTCAACGGCGGCTACAGCAATAACCGCGAGAGCAATGCGAATACAGGCTACAACAGCACCAACCGCTATTATCAGCGGCAGGGCACCTACACGCAGAATCCCCAGCGCCGCGAGCTTCCCGCCGACCCCGATCCCAACGCGCTGATCACACCGGCGGAGATGACCCCTGGCGCAGGCGTGGTGGAATTCCACCCGGATGGGTATGGGTTCCTGCGTGTGACGGGCTTCACCCCGAGTAGCCGCGACGTCTATGTCGCCGCCTCGATCATTCGCCGCTACGGGATCCGGGCGGGCGATTACGTCGAGGGCAAGTGCAGACCCCAGCGCGAGGGCGACCGCTACGCGACGCTGCTGCTGGTGGACACCATCAACGGGGAAGCGCCTGAAACACTCGGCGTGAGGCCGGCTTACGACGCATTGACGGCGGCCTACCCGACGCGGCGGATCCAGCTGAGCTCGCAGCCCGATGTGGCGGAGGCCGTGCGTCTTGCCGATCTCTTCGCGCCGATGGGCTTTGGCCAGCGGACGCTGATGCTCTGCCCGCCGGATACAGGCAAGACCACACTGATCTGCGATTACGCCAACGCGATACACAAGGCGCATCCGGACGCTGAGATCTTTATCCTCCTGCTGGATGAGATTCCCGAGGAAGTTACCCTGATGCGCGACCGCTCGAACTGCACGGTCGTTGCCTCGACCTTCGACCAGCCCCCGGAGACCCATCTGCGCATGGCCGATCTCGTGCTGGAGCGCTCCCAGCGCCTCGTTGAGAAAGGCAAGGATGTCATTCTCTTTGTGGACAGCCTCACGCATCTGGCGAAGACGCACACCACGGCGTCTGTGCAGGCGGGCCGCAGCATTCCCGGCATGGTCAATCCCGCGAGCCTTTACCGCGCGAAGAAGATGTTCGGCGCGGCGAGAGCGGTACGCGAGGGCGGCAGTCTCACCATCATCGGCGCGATGAACATCGAGGGCACCAACAAGGTAGACGACACGCTGGTGGAAGAGTTCCGCTCAGCCGCGAACATGGCGCTTGTGCTGGACACCGCCGTGGCGCGGACGGGCCTGCTCCCGGCGATCAATATCCAGATGAGCGGCACACGCCGTGCGGAACTGCTCCTGGACGATAAGCAGAAAAGCCGCCTGCGTCTCCTGCGCCAGACGTTCTCCGGTCAGCCGGCTGCGACCGTAGGCGCGCAGATCTGCCAGATGATCGGCCGCACCGCGACCAACGATGAACTGCTGGAAAAGCTGCCGGACTGGCTGGAGCTGATGCGGAACGCGAAGGCTGTCAAAAACTGACGGCAAGCGCGAACAACCAAAAAACAAAACGAATTTGGAATCAGCACTTGACAAGCTGGACATTCTGGTGTATTCTTCAGTCAATCTCATACGAAACCGCAGAGGGAGAAGAGTATCTCTTCTGACAGCACGGCAAAGGGAGTCGCTGAGAGTGGGACGGCGATGCGCGCGGGAAGAGTGAATGGGCTCCTGAGGGTCTCTCCGAAGTCAAGTAGGGGAGAACGGGTTCCGCACCCGTGATCAGAGCGGCGCATATCATGTGTATGCGGCAGAGCGCGTCCTCTATGGACGAAGCTGAGTGGCACCACGGGAATACCGCCTCAGCCGATCAATCAGATCGGTTGAGGCGTTTTTATTCCAATCTCCGGCAGTCGAGACCAGCGCGCGGAATCAGCTGCCGGAAGGAATCCAAATGCTTCACCCTATGTTTCAAAAAGAAAGGAGCATCCCCATGAAGAAACTGTTCGCTATCGTTATCGCAATGGTGCTTGCGCTGTCCCTCGTCTCCTTTGCCTCTGCGGAACAGCAGACCTACAAAGTGGGCATCTGCAATTATGTGGATGACGCCTCCCTGAACCAGATCGTCGACAACATCAAGCAGAAGCTGAGCGCTGTCGAAGCGGAAAAGAACATCAAGATCGAAGTGATTGACGCCAACTGCATGGCCGACGCTTCCATCATGAGCCAGATCATCGCCGACTTCATCGCCGAGAAGGTCGATGTGATGGTTGGCGTCGCGACGCCCGTCGCCATGACCATGCAGGCCATGACGGAGGACAATCAGATTCCTGTGGTCTTCGCCGCTGTCTCCGACCCGCTGGGCGTCGGCCTGGTGGACAGCATCGAAGCGCCCGGCGCGAACGTGACCGGCACCTCCGACTACCTGGACACGAACGCCGTGCTGAACCTGATCTTCGCGCAGAATCCCGATGCGAAGCAGATTGCCCTGCTCTATGATGTGGGACAGGACGCCTCCACAACCCCGATCGCGGACGCCAAGGCCTATCTGGACGCGAAGGGCATCGGCTACAAGGAGTATACAGGCGGCAACGTCTCCGAGGTCATCCTGGCCGCGCAGGCGATCGTGACCGATAAGGCAGACGCCATCTTCACGCCCACGGACAATACGATCATGACCGCCGAGCTCTCCATCTATGAGCTCTTCGCGGAGGCGAAAATCCCGCACTACACCGGTGCCGACTCCTTCGCCCTGAACGGCGCTTTCCTCGGCTACGGTGTCGACTATGCCAACCTCGGCCAGGTGACGGGTGAGATGGTCGCCGACGTGCTTGCCGGCGCTGAACCTGCGCAGATGGCCGTCCGCACCTTCGACAACGGCATTGCCACCGTCAACAGCGAGACCTGTGAAGCGCTGGGCCTGAACTATGACGACGTCGCCGCCGTGTTCGCGCCGCTGTGCACCCGTGTCCAGTCTGTCCAGACGGCCGAGAGCTTCTGACTTCATTCTTCAATTACAAGGCTCTCCGAAAAGCCGCCGGCCGCCTGATCTCTCCGCCTGAAGCGAAGAGGAGGCAGCCGGCGGTTCGGAGCGCATTCACCCACAAGGAGCATGACCATGTCTTTTGCGGATATCATGGGTCTCGGCCAGACGGCGCTTGAGCTCGCGCTGTTCAATTCATTGACCGTGCTGGCCCTGTTTTTGAGCTATTCGATGCTGAATGTCTGCGATCTGTCCACGGACGGCTGCTACGCGTTCGGCGCGGCGGTCGGCACCATGGTCGCGCTGGCCGGCCACCCCTGGCTGTCCATTCCCGCGGCGATGCTCGCGGGCGTTGTGTCAGGCTTTGTGACGGCTCTCCTCCAGACACGGATGGGCATCAACAGCCTCCTGGCCGGCATCATCGTCAACACGGGGCTGTATTCCATCAACATCGCGGTGATGGGCGGCGCGGCTCTGCAGAACATGTTCAAGACCCAGACCGTCTTCACCATCCTCAAGGACGCGCTGAAGGACACGGCCCTCGCTCCGTATTATTCGCTGATGATCGGCCTGGCGGCGGTGGCGCTGGTGATCGTTTTCCTCTGCCTCTTCCTGCGGACGAGACTGGGCATGGCGATCCGCGCCACGGGCAACAATCCCGACATGGTGCGCTCTTCCTCCATCAATCCTGCCTTCACCACCACGGTGGGACTGATGATCTCCAACTCCTTCACGGCTCTCTCCGGCTGCCTGCTGGCGCAGAGCCAGAAGTCGGTCACAGCCGACATCGGCAGCGGCATGGTGACCGTTGCGCTGGCCTCTCTGCTGATCGGCAACGCGTTCTTTGCCCGCCGCTCGATTCCTGTTCGGGCCGTTGGCGCGGTGCTGGGCACCTTCATCTTCCGCCTTGTGTACACGATCGCGCTGCGCTTCCATCTGCCGGCGTTCATGCTGAAGCTGGTCTCCTCTGTCATCGTCATCCTGGCGATCTTCGTGCCCTATATGAAGAGTCAGATGCCGACAATCCGCCGCCGCATGGGCTATGCGAATCAACCGCGGGAGGTGAAATGAGATGCTGAAAATGGATCATCTCACCAAGGTGTTCAATCCGGGCACGGTGGATGCCAAGCTGGCGCTGGACGACCTCACGCTGGACGTGCGGGACGGTGATTTCATCTCCATCATCGGCGCGAACGGAGCAGGCAAATCGACGCTCTTCAACGCGATCGGCGGAAGCTTCCTGGTGGATACGGGCCGCATCTTTCTCGGCGGGGAGGATATCACCCTGAAGGCCGAGCACAAACGGGCCAGGGACATCGGACGCCTCTTCCAGGACCCGATGCGCGGCACGGCGCCGGAGATGAGCATTGAGGAAAACCTCGCGCTCGCAGCGGGCAGCGGCGGCTGGCTCTCCGTGACCAGGCGCAGTGACCGGAAAGCGTTCAGGGACAGGCTGGCGCTCCTGGATATGGGGCTTGAGGACCGCATAACGCAGCCGGTCGGCTTGCTCTCCGGCGGCCAGCGGCAGGCGCTGACCCTGCTCATGGCGACTTATCACATCCCGAAGGTGCTTCTTCTGGACGAGCACACGGCTGCGCTCGACCCGGGCACGGCGGAGAAGGTTCTCAACCTGACGCACAGCCTTGTGGAGGACAATCACATCACCTGCCTGATGGTGACGCACAATATGCAGACGGCACTGGATCTCGGCAACCGCACGATCATGATGGATCACGGCCGGATTATCTATGACGTGGAAGGGGAAGAGCGCAAAGCGCTGACCATCCACGACCTGACGGAGCGCTTCCGCGTCGCATCCGGGCATCAGATGAACAATGACCGCATGCTGCTGGGCGTAGCCGGATGACATGACAGGTATAAAAAGAATGAGACGAGGCACGCAGAAAACTGCGAATCCTGTCTCATTCTTTTTGTTTGAGCTGCTCTTCAGGCTTCAGCTCGGCCTGATGCCCGCCGACCTGGCGGTTGCGCTCCATGGCCGTCGCGCCTTTCTGCAGGTTCATTCCCTTGAGAATCGCGTTTTTCCCGTAGCGGCTCTTGATCTGCAGCATCGCTTCCTGCACGCGGCGTTCCTTCTCCTCCGCTTCACGGTCAGCTTCCGTGATTTCGGGGGCAGCGAAGAGGCTGAGCTGTTCCGCTTGCGCGGGTGCCTGACTGTCCTGGTCTCCGGAAAGACCAAAGTCGAGATAAATGCGGCGCACCGGCAGCCGCCTGCTGACCGTCCGGTCATAGACGGAGAGGGCGGCCGCCATCAGGCGTCTGGCCGATGCGGTCGGAGCGGGATTGCCCATCACGTCCTCCAGACGCTGCACGCCGTGGGCAGGCTTTGGGATGCGTCCGGCATAGCGGTTTTCGATCATCTCACCCTGATAGTCCGCCGGCGTCTTGTCGTAGACAACGGTCAGACTGACGAAAGCCGCAGTGAGACGCTTTTCGACCAGTTCCAGCGACATCTGATCCGCCATCTCCTGGACGATCACGCGCGCCTTCTCAAAGCTGTAGGCCTCCGCGAGCACCTGCCCCTGGGAAATTGAGCGCGTCTCCGGCTCGAAGGCTTTGATATCGGCCATGGTACAGGTCTCCAGACCCCAGGCATGGTCGATCATCAGCTCCGCGTCCACACCGAACTCGCGGTAAAGGGTATCCGCGCTGATCAGGCTCATGCGGGCCAGATCTCCCATCGTGTAGATGCCGTAACGCTCCAGTCGTTTCGCAATGCCCCGTCCTGTCCGCCAGAAATCGGTGATCGGGCGGTGCGGCCAGAGCGTTTCGCGGTAGGTCCGCTCATCGACTTCGGCAATCCGCACACCGTCCTCGTCGGCATCCACGTGCTTGGCAAGGATATCCATGGCGACTTTTGCAAGATAGAGATTAGTGCCGATCCCGCCAGTGGCCGTGATGCCGGTTTCGCGGAGGATGCGTTGGATCACGCGGCGCACCAGTTCGCGCGGCGAACATTTGTAGAGCGCGAGGTACTTCGTGAGATCGATCATGACCTCGTCGATGGAATAGACGTGAATATCCTCGGGCGCGAAAAACTCCAGATAGAGATCATAGATGCGCTTGCTGGTCTCGATATAGAGGCGCATCCGCGGCGGCGCGATGATGTAATCGAGCTTCTTCCCAGTGCGCGCCTCGACCTCCCGGGCTTTCTCCATGACCTCAAAGAGGCGGCAGCGTCCCGGCAGGCCGTAGGCCTTCATGGCCGGGGAGACAGCGAGGCAGATTGTCTTTTCCGTGCGGCTTTCATCCGCGACGACCAGCAGCGCGGTCAGGGGATCCAGATGGCGCGCAGCGCATTCCACGGAGGCGTAGAAGCTTTTGAGATCGATGGCGGCGAACACGGCGCTCCCGGGTATGGCTTTCATGCATTCTCACCGTGCCTGTCCGCCTGCAGATGCCGCATGAAGGCAGCTTTGTTCTCCTGCGGGGTCGTCGTGGGACGGCCGAGATCCGCGCGGGCGCCCAAGGCGCACTTGACTTCAATGAGGGTCAGCACGTTCCGCACGGCCGATGTCTCCAGGGCGTTGTTCAAGGCATTCGCATCCGCAGTGGAGACGGCTTCAGGATAACCACACGCTTTCGCAAGCGCCACCACATCCACGCCGGATACGACGGTCGGCATGCCGCCGACGGTCTCGTGCGCGCCGTTGTTGATGACGATATGAATCAGATTCGCCGGTTTCTGCGAGCCGATGACAGCCATCGCGCCGAGGTGCATCAGCATCGCCCCGTCGCCGTCCACGCACCAGACGCGCTTTTCGGGCCGGTGCAGAGCAATGCCCAGCGCGATGGAACTCGCGTGACCCATGGACCCGACGGTGATGAAGTCGCGTTCATGGCCCTGACCGGCTGCCGTCCGGAGCTCATACAGTTCCCGGCTCGCCTTGCCCGTCGTCGAAACAATGGGATCGTCCCCGCTGTGCGCGATGATGAGCCGAAGGGCATTCTCGCGTGTGAGGACATAGGGATTGTGATAGACTGCCTGGACGCCGCAGGTGAGCGCGCCTTTGCGGATCACGAAGGCAACCTGATGCCCTTTTTCCAGTTCCCTGCGGAAGCTGTCCATGACGGCGCGAACCTCGTCCTCCGCTGTGTCCTGGCTGATCACGAAGGCGGGAATCTCCATGTCCTGCAGCAGGCGCAGCGTGACTTCGCCCTGGTAGATATGCTGCGGCTCGTCGTGCACGCCGGGCTCGCCTCGCCAGCCGACCACAAAAACCATGGGAATGCCGTAAACCTTTTCGTGGAGCAGGCTCGCGACCGGGTTGATGATGTTGCCTTCGCCGCTGTTCTGCATGTAGACAACGGGCACCTTGCCGCTCGCCAGGTGGTAGCCTGCCGCAAGCGCGGCGCAGTTCCCCTCGTTGGCCGCAATCAGATGATGCCGCGGGTCGATACCCCAGCGGTTCATCAGGCTGTCGCAAAGCGCTCTGAGCTGACTGTCTGGGACGCCGGTATAGAAATCAGCGCCGATGATATCCATGAAGGTTTCGGCACGCATGGTTCAACGCCCTTTCTCGTTGAGAATCTCGTGATAAAGCTGGTCGATATCTTCCACTGTCAACGCGACGGGATGGTTTTTCATCCGTTCCGGATTGACGGACGCGCAGAGAACCGGGAAGTCCTCCGCTCTCGCTTCCGGCACGGGAAGCCCGAGACGGTCAAAGAGATCCGAGAATTTCTGCGCCGCTTCCATAGCGGTTTCACAGCCCATGGCATGGGCCAGCTTCGCGAACGACGTCTCCAGATAGGCCTGTCCGCGCGGATCGATGCAGCGGTTCAGGTGACGCAGGGTCCACGGCCAGAGCTTCCTGTTGACAAGGGCGGCGGCGTGACCGTGTGAAGCCCCGTAGAGGCTGGTGATCTTATAGCACATCGCGTGCCCGGCTGTGGTCTTGGTCAGGTTAATCGCTTGGCCCGCCCTGTAAGCGGCCTGAAGCATGGGCAGGCAATGCGAGGCGTCATGCGCGAGGTAGGCGTCCATGTGGCTCAGCACGCCCTCGATCGCGCTGGCGGCGAAGCGCTGGCTCTCCTCCGTGCTGTTCACATTCCAGAAGGATTCGATGGCGTGGCTCAGCGCGTCCAGCAGGGTGGCTTTGCGCTGGTAGTCGGGCAGCGTATCAAGCACACTGGGATCGAGCAGCACCGCCTGGGGGAGGATGGAATCATGGGCGATGGACTGTTTGACACCGTTCAGGTAGATCACGGCGAAGCGCGTCGCCTCGGACCCGGTGCCGGCTGTGGTGGGGATCGCAAGGAGCGGAATGCTGTTGGGGGTCACCTCGCGTTTTACGAAGGGAAGCTCTCCGGGCTCCATATCGGCATAGAGCTTGACGCACTTGGCGACGTCCATCGCCGAACCGCCGCCGACGGCAAGCACAGTGTCGCAGTGGCTCTCCCGGAAGCGCTTCACCCCCGCCTCAATGGACGCATAGCGCGGATTGGGCTGCAGATCGCTGAATTCGGTCACGGCCATGCCATGCGTCTGGGGCAGACGTTTGATCGCATCCGCCACCTTCAGATGCGCGAAGGCGCCGTCGTGCACGACGAGAAGATGCTTTGTCCCGAGCTGCTCCAGGTATTCACAGAGCTGGCTGTAGCCATCGGCGGGAGAGAGAAGCGTCTGATCAAACATGCCTCATTCCTCCGGAATCAGGGTGATGATGTCCTTGATGGACATGCACTTGTCGTCGCACTCCTTGGCGCGGTGCGCGCGGAGGATCGTCTCCGCGGCGTCCTTCATGGCCGGAAAGCCGGTGCGCGTCAGGTGATTGGCGTAGATGACGATATTCGCGCCGCGCGCCTTCCATTCCTCCTCGGTCACCGTGTTGAAGGAGGTGGGCACAAGGACAATCGGCGTCACGCTGTCCTCAGCGCGGAAACGTTCAAGGAAGGCACAGATCTCCGCCGGATCCTTTTTCCTGCTGTGGATCATGATCGCGTCGGCTCCCGCGTCGCGGAAGGCGAAAGCGCGGGCGAGGGCGTCCTCCAGCCCTTTCTCCAGGATCAGGCTTTCAATACGCGCGCAAATCATGAAATCACGGCTCTTCTGCGCCGCTTTGCCCGCGCGGATCTTGGCGCAGAAATGCTCGATGCTGTCCTGTGTCTGCGCGACATCCGTGCCGAAGAGGCTGTTCTTCTTCAGGCCGGTTTTGTCCTCGATGATGACCATGGAGACGCCCATGCGCTCAAGGCTGCGCACGGTATAGACAAAGTGCTCGATCATGCCGCCGGTGTCCCCGTCGAAGATGATCGGCTTTGTTGTGACCTCCATAATGTCGTCCACGGTGCGGAAGCGGCTCGTCATATCGACCAGCTCGATATCCGGCTTTCCCTTCGCCGTGGAGTCACAGAGCGAGGAAACCCACATCGCGTCGAACTGGCGCGTGCCGCCGTTTTCGTGCACAACCGTCTTCTCGACGATCAGGCCGGTGATGCCACTGTGGGCTTCCATGGCCGTGATGAGTCCCTTCATCTTCAGGACGCGCTTCAGACGGGAACGGCGGAAGTCGGGCAGGGAGAGCTCAGCCCGCGCCCGCTTGTCGAGCGCGGCATATTTCGGGTCGGAGGCGTAGGGATACTCGATCAGCTGTCCGCCGTAGGAGGCAAGGACTTCGATCACTTCATCACGAATGGGCTTCTGGTATCCGGAAACCCAGTCGTCGCCGTGAACCACGATGTCCGGACGGTAAGCCTTCAGGTTTTCGCGGTAGGAGAGGGTGCGCTGTTCCACCACGCGGCAGACACCGGAGAGCTGGGAAAACATCGCCTGCCGTTCAGCGGCGGGCACCAGGGGGAAACGCTTGTAGGAAGCCACGGCTTCGTCGGAGAGCACGCCGATGGTCAGGCGGCCCAGGCGGGCTGCCTTGCGGATCAGAGCGATATGGCCGCTGTGCAGAATGTCTGTCGCAAAGCACATATAGACCGAGCGGCGCTCCACTTCGCGCAGCGCGGCGGAGACACGGCCCAGATCTTCGGGATTGTCGATCTCCGAGCAGAGGCGATCCCGCACGTCGAGCGGGACCAGCCGCATCTGACCGCTCACCTCGTTCAGGGCCTTCTCCGCGTAGCAGCGCACTTCGCCGGCCTCGCAGAAGCGATGGATGGCGTCCAGCCAGGTCTTTGCGTCAGCGCGGGTGAGCTTATACAGCGGCTGCGCGGCTACGGCCTGATCGAAGAACTCAATGCCCACGCTGCGGATCTGGCCATCGACCACGACTGCCTTGAAGTCCTTCTCCGGCAAGGGCAGGGTCGAAGAAACAGCCATGCAGGATGCGGGGGAGGCCAGGACATCGTCCAGAACGGTGTTCTCGAACACAAGGTCACCATGCATCAGAAGGAGATCATCATCCAGCTGAGCGCGGGCAAGGTCGATGCTGTAGATATAGTTGGTCTCACGGAAACGGGGGTTGTTGACATAGGTGATGCGGATCGGCAGGTCGAGCGCCGCACAGTAGTCCCGCAGCACGCCCTCCATCATGCCGGTGGTGATGACCGCTTCTTTTATGCCAACCTCCGCGAGCTGACGCAGCTGGCGTGAGAGGATCGTCTCGGTCGGACTGATCTCGGTCATGCATTTCGGATGCTCGGAGGTCAGCACGCCCATGCGCGTGCCGAGACCTGAGTTCAGGATCAGCGCTTTCATTCCGCAGCCTCCTCCGTCTTTTCGTCTTCCTTGACCTTCATCATGATGGCACATTCGATGCGCTTGCGGAAGAGCTCGCAGCCCGGTTCATACACGCCCTGGATGGAGCCGGACGCGTGGTAGGCGTTGGCCGCGCATCCGCCCGAGCAGTAAAGCCGCGCCCAGCAGTCGCCGCACTCCTTGCGCGCATAGGCGTTGCAGGCGCGGAACGCTTCGCGGAGCGCTTTGTTCGTCACGCCGTGCCAGATGTCGCCCAGCTTGTAGCTCTCCTCGCCGACGAACTGATGGCAGGGATAGAGGTCACCCCAGGGAGTCACGGCCATGTACTCCGTGCCGGAGCCGCAGCCGGAGATGCGCTTGTAAATGCACGGGCCGCCGGTCAGGTCGATCATGTAGTGATAGAAGGTGATCGGATGGCCTTCGGCTTTGCGGCGCAGCATGTCCTTTGCGAGGATCTCGTACTGCTCCTTCACAATCTCAATGTCCTCAGGCGCGAGGGCAGCGGGATCGTCCGGCGCGCAGACCACGGGCTCCATGCTCAGCTCGGTGAAGCCGAGGTCGGCCATGTGGAAGACGTCCTTTGTGAAGTCCGGGTTGCGGTGCGTGAAGGTGCCGCGCATATAATAGCTGGTGCCGCCGCGCGCCTCCACCAGCTTCTTGAATTTGGGCACGATGCGGTCATAACTGCCATGGCCGGCGTGATCCACGCGAAGCGCGTCGTGAATCTCCTTGCGCCCGTCGAGGCTGAGCACCACGTTGCTCATCTCGCGGTTGCAGAAGTCGATCACATCGTCGTCAATCAGCATGCCGTTGGTGGTGAGGGTAAAGCGGAAGTTCTTCCCGCGCTCCTTTTCCACGGAGCGGGCATAGCGCACCAAATCCTTGACAACCTGCCAGTTCATCAGCGGCTCACCGCCAAAAAAGTCTACCTCGAGATTGCGGCGGGAGCCGGAGTTTTCGATCAGGAAATCCAGCGCGCGTTTGCCGACCTCAAAGGACATCAGCGCGCGCTCGCCGTGATACTTACCTTGGCTGGCGAAGCAGTAGGAGCAGTTGAGGTTGCAGGTGTGAGCGACGTGCAGACAGAGCGCCTTCACCACGTCGCCCGAGCGCTCCTTCAGCACGCCGGCCATCGGCGCGAAGGTGTCCGGCGTGAACAGCTTGTCGGCCTTCTCCAGCGACGCGACGTCCTCGATGCACTGGCGGACATCTTCCTCCGTCACGTCGGGACGATCCGCGTACTTTTCCAGCATCGCGGAGACGATCTCATCCGCCGTGCTGGTCTTGTACATGGCGATGATGTCGTACGCGACCTCGTCCACGCTGTGGATGGAGCCGGAGCAGGAGTCCAGGACAATGTTGCAGCCGTTGAGTTTATACTGATGAACCATGATGGGCACAGCCTCCGTAGCAGCAGGATAATGACAAGAAAGGACTGGGAAAGAACAAAGAAAAAGTGCCGCCTGATTGCAGGCGACAGCTTTCCGTCAACAAATGACTGCCTCAGGCAATGTCCGTTGCTGAACAAGAGCTTATTTCGCGGTGTTCTCGCACTGCTGATTGGCTACGCCGCAGCTGGTCTTGCAGGCGGACTGGCAGGAGGTCTGGCATTCGCCGCAGCCGCCGTTCTTCGCGCTGGCGCACAGATCCCGCGTCTCCAGGGTCTTGATCCTGGTCATGTTCCATCTCTCCTATCTCGTGGATTGGACGGTTGCCCGTCCGACGAATCAAGTATACCATAGCGAAAAAGGGAAGTCAAGGAAAGAATGCAAATGGAATCAGCGCCGGATTGCGCGCAGCCGCGCCTCAACGCTGCCCGTCAGAGCTGACGCGCGAGCACGCGCTTGAGGAATTCCTGGGTCCTTGGCTGCTCGGGATGGCTGAAAAGCTGCTGGGGCGGCGCATCCTCGACAATGACACCGCCATCCATGAAGAGCACCCGGCTGGCCACGTCGCGGGCAAAGCTCATCTCGTGGGTGACGATCAGCATGGTCATGCCAGCGGAGGCAAGATCCTGCATGACATACAGCACTTCGCCGACCATCTCGGGGTCGAGCGCGCTGGTCGGCTCGTCGAAGAGCAGCACCTCGGGTTCCATGCAGAGAGCGCGCGCGATGGCGACGCGCTGCTTCTGGCCGCCGGAGAGCTGAGCCGGACGCGCCGCGCGGTAGGCGTCCATGCCGACGCGCTTGAGGTAGGTCAGCGCGCGCTCTTCGGCCTCCACGCGCTTCACCTTGAGCACCTGCATCTGTCCGAGCACGCAGTTTTCAAGGACGTTGTGATTGCCAAACAGGTTGAAGGATTGGAACACCATGCCGACCTTGCTGTTGTAGAGGGTTCGCTTCCATTCCTTCTCGGCGTTCTTGCCGTGATAGAGAATCTCGCCGCCCGTGGGCTCCTCCAGAAAGTTGACGCAGCGGAGGAGCGTGCTCTTGCCGGAGCCGGAAGAACCGATGATGCAGATGACGTCGCCCTTCTTCACGGAGAAACTGATGTCGCGCAGCACCGCGTGATCGCCAAAGCTTTTTTCGAGGTGGCGGATTTCCAGAATGCTGTCCATGATTACGCCTCCTCCTCACTGATGGTAATGCTGCTGTGGCTGTCGCTCTGTGAACCGTAGATCGTGTAGTTCTTGCTGCCGTCCATCTTCCTCTCCACCAGGCGCAGGATGCGCGTCACCGTGAACGTCAGCACCAGGTAGATGCAGGCGATGATGAAGAAGGACTCGAAGTAGCGCCCGTAATTGCCCGCGGCGCTCTTGCCCGTGAAGTACAGCTCGCTGAGGGAGATGACGTTGAGCACGCTGGAATCCTTGATGTTGACGACAAACTCATTGCCGATGGACGGCATGATATTGCGGACAGCCTGGGGGAGCACGACGTGCGTCATGGCCTGCCAGTGGGTCATGCCGATGGCCGTCGCGGCTTCCTTCTGGCCCTTATCCACGCTGATGATGCCGCCGCGGATGATCTCCGCCATATACGCGCCGGTATTGATGGAGACGATGAAGATGGCGGCGGGCAGGACCGGCGTTCCGCGCTTGATGAGCCCGATCATCATCGAGCCGTAATAGATCACCATGCTTTGGACGATCATGGGCGTGCCGCGGAAGACCTCGATATAGACATTGAGCAGGAAATAGACGACGCGCAGCGGCAGCTGGCGGTACCACGGGCCCTTGGGCAGCGGAATGGTGCGCACAATGGCGACAAGCAGACCGATGACAAAGCCGAGAACCGTGCCCGAGAGGGCGACCAGCAGCGTCACACCGGTGCCCTGGAGAAAGAGCTGGCCATAGCGGTCCAGCAGGAAGGACACCCAGCCGAAGAATGAAGTTGGTACGTTCATGCGTGCTCCTTGCAGTTCTGGATAGGACAAAGAAAGAGACGCATGCGCCTGCCAAAGTGCATGTCACTGGCAGGCGCATGCGTCCGCGAGGGCTTACTCAGCCACCAGGGGCTGACGCGCCGTCGCGTCCACCATGATTTGCACGCGCTCCTCCTCAGAAATCGAGGCGAGGGTGGCGTTGATGGCGTCCTTGTATTCACTGTTATAGACAATGCCGATGGCGATAGCGGTGTCGCTTTCGTCCGCCGTGAAGCCCCGGCCGTCCGCGAAGGCAACGTAGGTCAGACCCTGGTTGGCCATGATGTCCGCCTCAGCGCCGGGACGCTCAGCCACATAGCCGTCGATGGCACCGCTGTTGAGCGCGACAATCATAGCCGGGAAGGTCTCGCGGGGCGTGTCATGGATGACGCCGGGGATCTGATCGATCACGGTGTCGTGGAAGGTGTTGAGCTGGGCGCAGATGACGGCGCCGGAAAGGTCAGCCAGAGACTGGGCGTTGGCGTAAGCGCCATCCTTGCGCACGACCACAACCAGCTCGCTCTGGTAGTAGTAATCGGTGAAGTCGATGGTCATCTTGCGCTCCGCCGTGGGGCTCATGCCGGCGATGATCAGGTCGATGTTGCCGCTGTTGAGTGAG
>CAMNLM010000037.1 GCA_946543085.1 uncultured Clostridia bacterium
TTCCTCCGGAAAGTTTCCCCCGGACCCCCTGTAAAGGCGCTCCTGCGGAGGGCTTATGGCCGCAACGCGGGGAATGCCCGGAACCCCTGGAAAGGCGCTCCTGCGGAGGGCTTATGACCGCAACGCGGGGAATGCCCGGAGCCCCTGGAAAGGCGCTCCTGCGGAGGGCCTGTGTTCGTAAGCATGATCCCGCAGGAAATCCCCCGGCCCCCCTGTAAAGGCGCTCCTGCGGAGGGCGTGCGTTCGTAAGCATGATCCCGCAGGAAATCCCCCGGTCCCCCAGTAAAGGCGCTCCTGCGGAGGGCGTGCGGCCGCGTTATTCTACTTGTAAATTCTTTCCAAACAAAGGAGTTCGCCATGCAACCGACGATCCGCCTCTTTGATGCCGATGTGAACCTCCGCGCCTTCACAGCGCGGGTTTTGTCCTGCGAGCCCGCGAAGGACGGCTTTGACGTTGTCCTCGACCGCACGGCCTTCTTCCCGGAGGGCGGCGGGCAGATGGGCGACCGGGGCACGCTCGGCGGCGCGGCTGTCCGTGACACCCACGAGAAGGACGGCGTCATCCTCCACCGCGCGGACCGCGCGCTGCCCGTCGGCGCGGAGGTCAGCGGCGAGATCGACGCCCTCCACCGCCTGGACATGATGCAGCAGCACACCGGCGAGCACATCCTCTCCGGCCTCATCTGCCGCACCTTCCACTGCGACAACGTGGGCTTCCATATCGGAACGGACGCGGTGACCATCGACTTCAACACGGTGCTGACGCCGGAGGACGTCGCGCGGGTGGAGCGCGCCGCGAACGAGGCCGTCTGGCGCGACCAGCCCGTGATCACGCAGATTCCCGACCCGCAGACCCTCGCCGCCATGACCTACCGCAGCAAGAAGGAGCTCACCGGCGAGGTGCGCATCGTGACCATCGAGGGCGTGGACTGCTGCGCCTGCTGCGGCACGCACTGCCCGACCACGGGCCGCGTGGGGCAGATCCGGGTGCTCAGCTGCATCCACTATAAGGGCGGCGTGCGGCTGACCATCGTCTGCGGCATGCGTGCGCTGGCGGCCGCGGACGCCACGCTCGCCGAGAACCGCGCCGTCAGCCAGGCCCTCTCCGCCAAGCAGGGCGAGCTGGCCCAGGCCGTGGAGCGTCTGCTGCGCGACCGCGACGAGCAGAAGCTCCGCGCCGACCGTCTCGCGGACCGCGCCTTCGCCCTCGCGGCGGCCTCCGAGCAGGGCGCTGTGCGTGTCGTGGCGGCGGAGGGGCTCGCGCCCGCCCAGCTGCGCAAGGCGGCCGGCAGGCTCGCGGAGGGCGCGAAGCTCGCGCTGGTACTGCTGCCCCGCGAGGACGGCTGGAGCTTTGCCCTCTCCGGGAGCATGGACGTGCGCCCCGCGGCGCAGGCCCTCTGCGCGGCCTTCGGCGGCAAGGGCGGCGGCCCGGCGGACATGGCGCAGGGCGTGCTGGCCGGCGGCGAACCGGAGGCCCTGCGCGCCGTGCTCGTCCGCTGCGCCGGGGAGAGCGCCCCATGACGCGCCCGGGTGAAGCCGCCGGCAGGCCCCGCCGGCGCGGCGCGCGGCCCCTGAGTCCCGAATGGCAGACCGCCGCGGCGGTCGTCCTCGCCCTCCTGCTGGCGCGGTGCGCGGTGGGTCTCTTCACCGCGCAGTGGCCCTGGCAGCGCCTCAACACCTACAATTCCTACAGCCTGCAGGCCTGCGCCTGGCTGCAGGGGCGGCTCGACCTCGGCCAGGATTACCCCTGGCTGGAGCTCGCCGTCTACGGCGGCCGGTATTACGTGTCCTTCCCGCCCTTCCCCTCGGTGGTGCTGCTGCCCTTCGCGGCGGCGCTCGGCGCGTCCACGCCGGACGGCTGGATCGCGCTGGCGTTCTCCCTGATCGCCGCCGTGCACGCCGCGCGGATCGCGCGCCGCCTGTCCGGGCGCACGCAGTTGAGCGGAGAAACCGGAGCGGAGGAAGCGCGCGCGCAAAACCGCGCCGCCGTCCTCTGGGCCTGCGGCCTGCTGCTGGCCAACGGCTATCTCTTCCTCACGCTGAACGGCTGGGTGTGGTTCATCGCGCAGAACATCTGCTTCGCGCTGACCCTCGCCGCCATCGACCACGCCCTGAGCGGGCGCGGAACGGCCTCGCTTGCGCTGTGGGCCTGCGCGGTCGGCTGCCGGCCGATGATGCTCTTCCTGCTGCCGGTGCTGCTGGCGCTGCTGTGGCGCGCGCACGCCCCGGAGAGCCCACGCGCCTTTGTGAAGCGCTGCGCCCTCTGGCTGATCCTGCCCGCCCTGATCGGCGGCTTCTACGCGGCCCTCAACTGGGCGCGCTTCGGCAATCCGCTGGAGTTCGGCCACAACTACCTGCCGGAGTTCCAGCGCGCGGAGCAGGGGCAGTTCAGCCTGAGCTACGCCTGGGAGCACCTGCGGCAGTGGCTCCTCCCGCTGCCCGTGAACGGGCTGGGGGTTGCGGAGATTCCCGTCGCGGACGGGATGCCGCTCTGGCTGACCAGCCCGCTTCTCCTCAGCGCCTGCGCGGAGTGGATCGCCGCGAGGGTGCGCCGCGACCGCGCGGCCGGCCCGCTGCGGTGGATGCTGCCGGCGGTTGTTGCGCTGTATCTGTTCGTCATCCTCTGCCACCGGACGCTCGGC
Source organism: uncultured Clostridia bacterium (assembly GCA_946543085.1). Classification (GTDB taxonomy): domain Bacteria; phylum Bacillota; class Clostridia; order Christensenellales; family Aristaeellaceae; genus RUG11272. The sequence continues at coordinate 2,643 of CAMNLM010000037.1, forward strand.
GGGTGGCAGTTCGGCAACCGCTATGTCGTGGATGTGATGCCGATGCTGTTTCTGGGGTTTCTGCTGGAGAAGCGGGAGCCCGGGAGGATGGATTCGGCGCATCTGGGGCTGATGCTGTTCGGGGTGATGGTGCATGGCGTCGGGACGGCTGCGCTGTATGCAGGGTGGGTGTAGAGGGGGACCCCTCCCCCGACCCCTCCCCGCCTGCGGGGAGGGGAGATTATAGTTAGTTGACCCGGGGGAACCTTTCCTCCGGAAAGTTTCCCCCGGCCCCCCTGTAAAGGCGCTCCTGCGGAGAGCTTGTCCGCAAGCGTGATCCCGCTGAAGCGTCCCCTGGAACCCCTGGAAAGGCGCTCCTGCGGAGGGCTTTGTCCGCAGCATGATCCCACTGGATGCGCCCCTGGAGCCCATGGAAAGGCGCTCCCGCGGTGAGCCGCGCATTTCCTGTTCTTTCAGTATATTTTCATCATTGATGACCATAGGAGGCAACCCATGCAAGAAGTTCAGTCTCTTCTCTCCTTTCTCGACCGCTCCCCGACCTGCTTTCATGCCGTCGCGGAGGCTGAAAAGCTGCTCGCGGGCTTTGTTCGGCTGGAGGAGGGGCAGCCCTGGCAGCTCGTCCCCGGCGGGCGGTACTATGTCACCCGCAACCGCTCCAGCCTCATCGCGTTCATCCTGCCGGAGGACGCCGCGCCGGAGCGCCTGAGCTTCCGCCTCGTGGCAAGCCACAGCGATTCCCCGATGTTCCGCGTGAAGGAAAACGCCGAGCTGACCGTGAAGGACAAGTACGTCCAGCTCGACGTGGAAAAATATGGCGGCATGCTCTTCGCGCCGTGGTTCGACCGTCCCCTTGGCGTCGCGGGCCGTGTCATCGTGCGCACCGCGGACGGCATCGCCACCCGCCTCTGCGCGCCCGACCGCGACATGGCCATCATCCCGAACGTCGCCATCCACATGAACCGCGAGGTCAACAACGGCTACAAGTACCAGGCGCACGTCGACCTGATGCCGCTCTGGGGCACGGGCGCGGCGAAGGGCTCCTTCAGGCGCGTCATCGCGGAGAGCGTCGGCGCGGCGGAGGAGGACATCCTCGGCACCGACCTCTTCCTGGTCAGCCGCGTGCCCGGCCGCGTCTGGGGCGAGGAGGACGCGTTCCTCTCCGCCGCGCGCCTGGACGACCTCGAGTGCGTCTTCACCTCCCTCTGCGCGCTGACCGCGGCCGCTCCCGCGCCCGGCATGCGCGTGGCCTGCGTCTTCGACAACGAGGAGGTCGGCAGCCGCACCAAGCAGGGCGCGGACTCCACCTTCCTCTCCGACACCCTGCGCCGCGTCGTCGCGGCCCTGGGCGGCACGGAGGAGCACCTGCTGACCGCCCTGGCCTCCAGCTTCATGCTCTCCGCGGACAACGCCCACGCCGTGCACCCGAACCACCCCGAGCTCAGCGACCCGGTGAACCAGGTCTTCATGAACGAGGGCCCCGTGGTGAAGTTCAACGCGAACCAGAAGTACACCACCGACGGCCTGTCCCGGGCGGTGTTCGCGGAGATCTGCCGCCGCGAGGGCGTGCCCGTGCAGTATTTCGCCAACCGCAGCGACATGGCGGGCGGCGGCACCCTCGGCAACATCTCCACCGCGCACGTCTCCATCAACACGGTGGACATCGGCCTGGCCCAGCTCGCGATGCACTCCTGCTTCGAGACGGCGGGCACGCGCGACGTGCCGATGATGATCCGCGCGATGCGCGCCTTCTACGAGACGCCGCTGCGCTGCGCAGCCGACGGGGAATGGACACTCTGAGCCCTCCCCGACGCGTAAAATAGGCCGAAAAAAGACCCTTTCCCGCAGCGGGAAGGGGCCTTTTCGTTCATTTCATTTGGCTCAGTCGTCCACGCGGAAGGCGTAGATCGTGCAGGTGTCGTACTTCTCGCCGGGGCGGAGCACCACCTTGCCGGGGAAGTTCGGGTGATGAATGCTGTCCGGACAGACCTGGGTCTCCAGGCACAGGCCGCAGAACGGGCCGTAGACCGCGCCGTCCTTGCCGCCCTCGAGGTGGGTGGTGTTGGCGGTGTAGAGCTGCACGGCGGGCTGGTCGGTGATGACCTCCATCGTGCGGCCGCTGGCCTCGTCGTGCACGCAGGCGGCCAGGCCCATCGCGGTGCCCTTGCGGAGGACGTAGTTGTGGTCGTAGCCGCCGGCCTCGGTCATGATCGGCCACTCCTGCCAGTGATCGATGCCCTCGCCCAGCAGCGCGCCCTCGCGCAGGTCCAGCGGGGTGCAGGCCACGGGCATGTAGGTGCCCAGCGGGATCAGGCCCTTGCCGACGGGCGTGAAGACGTCCGCGTCGATGTAGACCACCTGGTCGCGCACGGTGCCGTGGTCATGGCCGGCCAGGTTGAAGTAGGCGTGGTTGGTCATGTTGCACAGGGTGGCCTTGTCCGTGGTGGCCTCGTAGCGGAGGATCAGGTCGTCCTGCTCCGTCCAGGTGTAGGTCATCTTCACGTGCATGGTGCCGGGGAAGCCGCTCTCGCCGTCCGGGCTGACCAGGGTGAAGACCACGCTGTCGCCGGCGACGCCGCTCTCGCAGCTCGCGTCCCACACCTTGCTGGCGAAGTTCTTCGGGCCGCTGTGCAGGTTCGCTTCGCCGTTGTTCTTCTCCAGCTCATAGGTCACGCCGTCCAGGGTGAAGCTCGCGCCGCCGATGCGGTTGGCGTGGCGGCCCACGACGTCGCCCATGGAGCCGTGCTTTTTCAGATAGCCGTCCAGGCTGTCAAAGCCCAGACAGACGTCCGCGAGGGCGCCGTCCTTGTCCGGCACGAGGATGGAGGTCAGGATCGCGCCGTAATCGGTGACGGAGACGGAGGAGCCGGTGGAATTGGTCATGGTATAGAGCGTGACCTGCTTGCCCTCGGGCGTCACGCCGAAGGGCCTGGTGGTGATGGCCATGGGAAATGCCTCCTTTGATGCATGTTTGTGTCTGTGCGCTTATTATACGCTTTCGGCGGAAGCCGCGCAAGGCTTTTCCGGCTTTTCCTGCGCCGAAGCGCGCGGCGAGCGCTCCGAAGCATCTGTAAAAATCCCATTGTGCAAGAATTTTCTTGTATCCATTTTCGCGTTTCTGTGGTAAGATAATGGGAAGGATCGTAGCGGCCACCGGACGGGGCGCGCTGTGCGGCTGTCCGGAACGAACGGTCTGTTCTGAAACCTGATAAGGAGGAATAAACACCATGACCAAACGCATTGTCTCCCTGTTGCTCGCCGCTGTTCTGCTGGCGGCGCTGTTCATCCCCGTGCTGGCCTCCGCCGAAGGCTGGGTGATGTATGTCTATACCGATAACGGCAAGACCCTGAATGTGCGCCGCGAGCCGACCACGAGCAGCGAGGTCATGGCCAAGATTGACTATGGCACCCCCGTCAGCGTGCGCATGACGATGGCGAACGGCTGGGCCTGCATCGACTGGGCCTCCGGCGACGGCTTTGTCGCCTATGTCCAGAGCCGCTTCCTGGTGTCCACTCCGCCCGCGCCGAAGCCCGCTTCTTCCGCCTCTTCCAGCACCGCGAGCGATTCCGCCGACGCCCTGGCCGCGATGAACGCGGAATTCAGGTCCGCCAAGAACGTGAACTTCTACACGGTCGAAGCCCGTCCCTCCCGCGCGTCCGGCTGGGTCAACCTCCGCTGGGCGCCCAGCGCCGAGGCCCATCGCATCGCCACCTGCCCCCAGGGCAAGAAGCTGACCGTGCTGGTCGAGCTGAAGAACTGGTACCAGGTGCAGGATCCCGAGACCGGCATGATCGGCTTCGTGAGCCGCAAGTATGTGACGCGCCGCTGAGCCGTTCATTTTCCGCAAGCGAAACAGGCGGCCGCGGCCGCGACCATCATTGAGAAGGAAGGATAACTGATTATGAAAAAGCTGATTGCCCTCGCGCTGAGCCTCGCCCTGCTGCTGGGCTGCGTCTCCGCCCTGGCGGAAACCGAGCAGAAGACCCTCCAGGCCACCATCGACATGAACGGCGCCTTCGCCCTGAAGTGCTACCTGCCCGAGGGCTACGTGGTGCAGAACGCCGGCATGACGGGCGGCACCTATGTGGCCAGCATCTCCCACGCCACTGATTCCAGCAAGCCCGCCATGATGCTCTCCATCGCCTTTGACGAGCTCCTGGCGGACATCGACCGCCTGAACGACCTGGACGACGAAGCCCTCGCCAAGATCGCGGCGACCTTCGCCGAGGAGGACGACATCGAGGTCACCTATTCCGAGACCCACCTGGGCACCAAGATGATGGTGGTCAAGGACATGACCGACACCACCGACTACGTGGACTTCTTCACCATCTACAAGGGCTATGAGATGGAGTTCGTCCTGGTGAAGGACCTCACCGGCGAAAGCGGCTCCTCCCTGACCGACGAGGAGATCGAGATGGCCGTCCAGTTCCTGAGCGACCTGGAGTTTGACGAAGTGAAATAAGCCGTCTCCGGCGAAAGGACTGCCCCGCAGCGGGCGGTTCTTTTTTCGCGGCATGAAAAAACCAGCCGGGCGTCAAAACCCGGCTGGGACAGAGATCCGTCTGAAGGGCGCTTTTACCTGTTGCTTCCGAAGCTCGAGATGCCGTGGCTGTTGACCATGGCGTCGAGCTTGTAGCCCGCCTTGCACAGGGGGCAGTCGTGGGAGGGCCAGCTCTCGTAGTCCTGCATCATGACGTCGCGGTCGAAGATGCAGTGCACCGGGAAGCCCGCGCACTCGTTCATGCTGGCGAAGATCGCGCAGATGCCGACCGGGATGCCGCTGTAATAGCGCACAGCCTCCACCGCGGCCTGGGCGGTGTAGCCCGTGGTGACGGACGCGGCGAGGATCAGCACGTGCTTGCCGACGATCATCGGGGCGGTGTTGTCGCGGAAGATGAGCTGGCTGCCGGAGGTGTGCTCGGGCGTGACCACGTAGATGGTGCGGTGGGCGTTCATGTTGTGGAAGCCCGCCGCGGAGAGCTCGCTCGCCATGCACGCGCCGATGACCTCGGTGCCGTCAAGGCAGAGGATCGTGTCGATGATGGTGGACGCGGAGAAGGAGCTGCACAGCTCCTTCGCGGCCTCGCGCGCCTCGCTCAGGCGGTGCTTGGTCATGGTCAGGTCGATGTAGTAGTTGATGTGGCTGTGGCTGGTGGCAAAGTGACCGCGCGCAACGCGGAGGCGAAGGCTGCTGCCGCCCGCGGGATATTCGTAAATCTGGATGGCCATGGGACATCCCTCCTTTTCAGCGAATCACGACTTGTTGACAATATAATAACAAACAATGTGGGCAATGTCAATGTTTTGACCGGAAAACGCGGGCGGCGCGCATCGGTATGGATAGAATCGCCGTCTTTGACGCGGACAGTCATCGCGCAAGAGCCCGGCAGCAGCATGTGACAGGGATCGCGTGTCCATCGGCTTTCGCGCCGCGCTTGTCTTTTTGCGCCCGGCGTGCTATGATGGACACAGGGTTCCGCGGACGGACGCGTTTTTCCCTCCAGCGGAAATCCGAAAGAAGGATGATGCATGAGCTATAAGACACATACGGAAAACCTGAAGCTGCGCTCCGGCGACTGCGACCTCGCGGGCGCGTGGATGCCCGGGGCGCTGCTGGTGGCCCTGCAGGAGGCGAGCGAGGCGCACAGCATCCTGCTCGGCGCGGGCCGCGAGGACCTGCGCAAGCTGAACATCGCCTGGGTGCTGACGCGCCTGGAGGTGGATATGGACAGCTACCCCCTCATGGAGGAGAACGTCTCCATCGAGACCTTCCACGCGCCGGTGCGCCGCTGGTTCTTCCCGCGCTATTACATCCTGCGGGACGCGAAGGGCGAAGCCTTTGGCCGCGCCGCGAGCCTGTGGGTGCTCTTTGACCTGACGACCCGCCGCATGCTCCGCCCGGAGAGCCTGCCGGTGCTCTTCCCGGACAACAGCGACCTCCCCGCCCCGCTCGGCCTGCCGGCGCCGGTGACCGAGGTCTCCGGCCTCATGACGCAGGAGATCCGCCGCCCGGTCTACACCGACCTGGACGCGAACCGCCACGTCAACAACACGAAATACATGGACTGGTGCTGCAACGCGATCGGCATCGACACCCTGGAGCGCATGGAGCTGGCGCATTTTGCCGTCAATTACGACACCGAGGCCGTGGCGGGCGACGAGATCCGCACCGAGTACCGGCGGCTGGGCAACGACTTCTCCTATTCCGGCTTCCACGGCGAGAAGCGCTGCTTCGACATCGGCGGCACGCTCCGCCCGCGCACCCGCACCGCGAGGTGACGGGGCGTCCCGCCCGGCGCGGCGCTGGCCGCAGCGTGAAATAAAAGAAAATTAGCGTTCCAGAAAAAGGATATTTTTCCGCTTTGTTGTATTATTATAAATGAACACGCCGGTCTGTCCCGCGGACCCATGACAAGGAGGAGTCGCCCATGTACCAGAATCCCTTTTTCCCCGAGATTCACGGCAACTTCGGCTTTGGCTGCATGCGCCTGCCGATGAAGGACGGCAAGGTCAACTATGACGAATTCAGCCGCATGGCCGACGCTTTCATCGCCGCCGGCCTGAACTATTTCGACACGGCCCACGGCTACATCGGCGGACAGAGCGAAACCGCCATCCGCGACTGCGTGGCGAAGCGCTACGACCGCAGCCGCTTCCTGCTGACCGACAAACTGACCGACCCCTATTTCAAAAAGGAGGAGGACATCCGTCCCTTCTTCGAGAGCCAGCTGGCGCTGTGCGGCGTGTCCTATTTTGACTTCTACCTGATGCACGCCCAGGACCGCACCAATTACCCGAAGTTCAAGCGGTGCCGCGCCTATGAGATCGCGCAGGAGCTGAAGAAGGAGGGCAAGATCCGCCACTTCGGCATCTCCTTCCACGACAAGGCGGAGGTGCTGGACATGATCCTGAGCGAGCACCCGGAGATCGAGCTCGTCCAGATCCAGTTCAACTACGCGGACTACGAGGACGCCTCCGTCGAGAGCCGCAAGGTCTACGAGGTCTGCGAGAAGCACGGCAAGCCCGTGGCCGTCATGGAGCCCGTGAAGGGCGGCAGCCTGGTGAACCTGCCCAGGGAAGCCGACGCCATCCTGCGCGGCCTGAACGGCGGCAGCAACGCCAACTACGCGATCCGCTTCGCCGCGAGCTTCCCGAACATGGCGGTGGTGCTCTCCGGCATGAGCAGCATGGCGCAGATGGAGGACAACCTCCGCGCCATGGCGGACTTCAAGCCGCTGGACGAGCGCGAAAAGGCGGCCATCCGCCAGGTCTGCGACATCTTCCACGGCCTGAACCTGATCCCCTGCACCTCCTGCCGGTACTGCATCGAGGAGAGCCACTGCCCGAAGGAGATCCTGATCCCGGACATCTTCTCCGCGATGAACGCCCACGAAGCCTTCCACGACTGGAACAGCGGCATGTATTACGGCATCGTCACCCGCGACGGCCACAGCAAGGCGTCCGAGTGCATCCGCTGCGGCAAGTGCGAGCGGGTCTGCCCCCAGCACCTGCCGATCCGCGAGCTGCTGCAGCAGGTCGCGAAGACCTTTGAGAAGTGACAGAGCGCTTCTCTGCCCGGTTCGTCCGGGCGAAAAAGCCCTCCGGAAAAGGATATAAGCAGAAAAAACAAGGATGGGGCCGCGCGCGCTCAGACGACGCGCCGGCCTCATCCTTTTCTGTGTCTCCGCATGTATTCAATCGTCCGGTAGAGGGTGTCCGAGCGGAAAACCTTGTCGAGGTTGCCCGCGAAGTCCAGCCCGTAGCGCTCGCCGAGGCGCAGCAGCGCTGCCTGCGTCTCCTTCTCTTCCTCCGCCGCCCCGTCGTGCAGGATATCCTCGAAGCGCAGCTGCCTGTACGCCTGGTCGGACAGATGCGTCAGGCTGACGCCGATCAGGCGGACTGGGCGGTCCGCCGTCCGGTCCAGCAGGCCCTCCGCCTCCCGGTACAGGGTCCAGGCGGAGCGGGTGGAAGCGACGCGCTTCGAGCGGGTGATGCCCTTCATGTCCGCGTAGGTGAGCTTCAGCGTGACGCCCTCGCCGCAGAGGCCGACGCGCGCCGCCCGCCTCTCCACAGACAGGGCCAGCAGAAACAGCACGTCCTTCAAAAACGGCCGGCCGCTGACGTCCTCCTGAAAGGTGACCTCCCGTCCGATGGATTTGGCGTCCTGCGGGTTGTAGGGCGTGACCCGCCGGTGATCCTCCCCGAAGGCCAGGCGCGTGAGCCAGACGCCCTGCTTGCCGAGCAGGCGGACGACCTCCTGCTGCTTCTCCCGGATGTCGCGCACGGTGCGGATGCCGGCGCGGTGGAGCTTCTCGCCGGTCTTCTCGCCGACCGTGAGCAGCACGCGCACGTCCCGGTCCAGGATCAGGCGCACGAAATCCTCCGCCGTGGGTATCTCGAAGTAGCCGTCCGGCTTCTTCTCCTCGCTGGCGGTCTTCGCGGCGGACTTGGAGTAGGCCAGCCCCACCGAGCAGGTCAGGTGCAGCTCCTCCAGCGTCCTGCGCTTGATCTCGCGGGCGAAGACCTGCGCCCGCTCCCAGCTGCCGGCCATCTGCGTCACGTCCAGGTAGGCCTCGTCCAGGGCGATGGTCTCGGAGGCCGAGGCGTAGGCGTCCCAGATCGCGTGCAGCTGCTGGGAGACCGCCCGGTATTTCTCGAAGTGCGGGTGCATGTAGACGCCATTCGGGCAGAGGCGGTAGGCCTCCTTGATGTTCATGGCGGAGTGCACGCCGTATTTCCGCGCCTCGTAGCTCGCGGTGGCTACCACGCCGCGCTCGTGCGGCAGGGAGCCGATGATCAGCGGCCTGCCCCGCAGCTCCGGGTTGTCGCGGATCTCCACGGAGGCGTAGAAAGCGTCCATATCCACATGAATGATGATCTGATCCACTCGCCGCGCCTCCTTTCCGCGCGCCTAGTGCGCCTGGTTCACGCCGGCGGCTGTCCCGGGTCAGAGCAGCGCCGCCGCAGGAGCGTTTTTTCAAGGGGTGTCAAGGATGCTGCGCGCCCGGCAAACGCCCCGGCGGAGAGTTCTCAGCGAAGGATGGAGAACAGGCGTGAAAGCCCGCTTCCCCCTTATTTCCCAAACAGGGCCACCGAGGCCAGGCTCCCGTCCCCGTGCACCGCGGCCAGCCTCACCGTGCCCTCCTCCTCCCGGCTCAGCACCGTCAGCTCCTCCCCCTCGCGGCACTGCGAGAGGAAGGTGATTTCCATCTCCCGCGGGTCAAACGCCCGCCAGAAAGCCGCGTCATAGGCGTCCAGATACATGTCGATATACCGCAGGTTCGTCATGTGGCGGCTCTTGTCCAGGTCGGAGACGCGCACCGCGCGGCGGTACCGCTCCGCCATGCCCTCCGCCGTCTTCTCCAGGCGGATGAAGTCCGGGATGGCGTTCGCCGCCTCGCTCTCCTCCGGGACACCCTCCGGGAAATCGATGGCGCTCAGGCGCAGGGGGCGCTGGCGCGTCAGGCTGAACAGGCACTTTTCCAGCTTGCCCGTGGCGGCAATCTCCCCGTGCTGGCGCAGGACGCAGTCGATGTTCAGCAGCACCGGCTGGCGGTAGGGCTCCATCCAGGCCGTGGCCAGGACGGTGTCGGTGTAGTCCAGCTTGCGCCGCAGGGACACGTGGTAGCGGGTATAGACCCAGGCCGCGCCGTATTGCTCAGGCAGCACGTCGTTGCCCTTGCCGATGCTGTGCATGAACCAGGTGTGAATGTCCTGAAAATAGTGCATGCAGCCGCGCAGGCCGATCAGGCCGTCCGCGTCAGCGTCGCGGTACTGGGGGCGGAAGGTTTGTTCAAAAGGCATAGGGATCTCTCCTCCTGTGGGTTGACTCGGGGTGCCCGGCCGGGTGGATCGGGCGGAAGCATTATACCATAAAAGCAGCGTCCGCGGACACCGGCCGCGAAAAACGGAACGCCCGCGGAATGCGCGGTTCGGGCTCCCGGAAATACGCGGCGTTTTTTTCTCGTTTTTTTCATTCCATCCGTCAGGGATTATGCATTTCCGCGCGTCTTGTGGTATGATAGAGGCGGACCGGATGCGCGTGTCCGCGGGAGCGGAGAGGCGCGCCGGACGAGGAGGAATCCGCGATGAAAACAGATGTGATCCGGGTATCCGGCCAGGACTTCCGGACGGAAGCGGCCTTGGCGGAGGTGGACAGGCTCGCGGCCTACAAGGGCCTCAGCCCGAAGGGCGCGCTGCACCTGCGCCTGCTGGCCGAGGAGACGATGGGCCTGATGCGCGCCATCACCGGCGGGGCCGAGGGCGACTTCTGGATCGAGGACGAGGACGGCGTTTATGCGATGCACCTGCGCGTGGAGACAGCGCTGGATGAGGAGAAGCGCAGGCAGCTGCTCTCCGCGTCCACCACGGGCGTCAACGAGGCGGCCCGCGGGCTGATCGGCCGGATCCTCTGCTTCTTCGACCCGGCCAGCAGCGTGCCGGCGTTCAGCGCGGCGTCGCTGATCGGCACCTCCCCCGAGGGATACGGCCCCGCGGTGTGGTCGATGGAGACCTACCGCCGGCAGCTCAGCCAGTACGTCGAGGAGGCCCGCAGGGGCGCGGGCGAGGCCTGGGACGAGCTCGAGAAGTCGGTTCTGGCCCACGTCGCGGACGACGTGCGGGTCAGCATGCTCGGCCGCACGGTCGAGATGGTGATCTTCAAGAGGACGCGCTGAAGCTTTCCCGTTCCCTCTTCTCGCCCAGCGGGGCGGAAAGCGCGTGAAAACAGCAAAAGAGGAGGCAGAACCATGGCAGGCAAGCTCAGCCTGATCGCCCTGCAGTCCGCCGCAAAGAGCGGCAGCCGGATCGATCAGATCCTGTCCGAATGGCGCGGCGGAGAGCACTTTCTGACAGAGCCGGAGTGCCCGCGCTTTTCCAGCGGCGAGGGCAAGGCCGTCCTTCACGACTCGGTGCGCGACAGGGACGTCTACATCCTGGTGGACGTGTGCAACCCCTCGCTGACCTATCAGATGTACGGCGAAACCAACCGCATGTCGCCCGACGACCACTACCAGGACCTGAAGCGCGTGATCGCCGCCTGCAACGGCCGGGCCGGGCGCCTCACCGTGATCATGCCCTTCCTCTACGAGAGCCGCCAGCACCGCAAGACCGCGAGGGAATCGCTGAACTGCGGCATGATGCTGCGCGAGCTGGAGAACATGGGCGTGCACACGATCATCACCTTCGACGCGCACGACCCGCGCATGCAGAACGTGCTGCCGCTCACGGGCCTGGAGAACGTCTCGCCCGCCCTGCAGTTCACGCAGGCCTTCCTCACCGAGTACGAGGACCTGAAGCTGGACAGCGGCCACATGATGTTCATCGCGCCGGACGAGGGCGCGACCGGGCGCGTCGTGTTCATGGCCTCGCTCTTCGGGGTCAACATCGGCATGTTCTACAAGCGCCGGGACTACACGCGCATCGTCAACGGGAGCAACCCGGTCGTCGCGCACGAGTTCTGCGGCGCGTCCGTGGCGGGCAAGGACGTCATCGTCATGGACGACATGATCGCCTCGGGCGGCAGCATGCTGGACACCGCGCGCCAGCTCAAGGAGATGGGCGCGAACCGCGTCTTCATCTTCACGACCTTCGGCCTCTTCGCCAGCGGCCTGGCGAAATTCGACAAGGCCTTCGCGGACGGCTGGTTCGACCGCCTCTTCACCACCAACCTGGTCTACCAGACGCCGGAGCTGCTCGAGCGCGAATACTATTTCTCCGTGACCATGGACCGCTACATCGCCGCGCTGATCGACACGCTGAACCGCGGCGAGAGCATCCAGGACCTGGTCAAGCCCGCCTCCCGCATCCAGCAGATGCTGGAGATCTACCGCGCCCGCGCCTGACCCGCGGAAAAAGGCGGACAAAACTCGCGCCGTCCGGCAGGAAAAATCCGATGGACGCGGAATTTTTTTAAGGACGGCGGCGTTTCACCGGAGCGCCCGCTCCCGGGCCGCCGCCGTCTCAGCGGCCACGCTGATGCGACACAGACATACGCTGCGCCCAGCGCGCAGTGAACAAGGAGGAAAACCTATGACGATCACCAAGAATCAGAACGGCGCCAACCTCGAGATTGCCCTGGAGGGCCGCCTGGACACCATGACCGCCCCCGAGCTCGAGGCCGAGCTGAACGCGAGCCTCCCCGGCGCGGACACCCTGACCTTCGATTTCAGCAAGCTCGCGTACATTTCATCCGCCGGCCTGCGCGTGCTGCTGTCCGCGCACAAGGTGATGAGCGCCAAGGGCGGCATGAAGGTCACCCACGTGAACGAGATCGTGCAGGAAGTGTTCGACGTCACCGGCTTCGCCGACATCCTGAATATCGCCTGAGTTTAGCCCAGTTTATGAACGGAGCGTCAGCCAGCCGCTGACGCTCGTTCGTGTACCCATGAATCGGCAGGCCCGGCGCGCAGCCGCCTGCCGTCCGGAGCCTGATCCGTCCGGAATCATCCATCAAGGAGAACAAACATGAAGACAGACAAAATCACCGTCACCAGCTGGGGCAGAAAGATGGAAGAAGCCCTCAACCAGGCCGATAAGGTCGGCGCCTACAAGGGCCTGAGCGCCAAATCCGTCCTCCAGCTGCGCCTGCTGACCGAAGAGATGATGGGCATGATGCGCTCGCTCACCGGCGAGAAGGAAGGCACCTTCTGGATCGAGGATGAAAACGGCGTCTACAGCCTGCACCTGCAGGTGCTCACCCGCATGAACAGCGAGAAGCGCGACCAGCTGCTGGCCGTCTCCACCTCCGGCGCGAACGAATCCGCCAAGGGCCTGATGGGCCGCCTGCGCGACTTCTTCGACCGCAACGTCGACGAAGACGTCGCGTCCTACGCCAGCCCCCTGCTGCTGCCCAGCATGTACGAGCAGTCCACGACCTCCACGCTGGACTGGGAGTGGTCCATGACGCGCTACCAGAGCGCGCTGACCCAGCTCCGCGCCAGCGATAAATCCGCGCAGGAAGCCTGGGACGAGCTGGAGAAGTCCGTCGTGGCGCACGTGGCAGACGACGTGAAGGTCTCGATCCGCGGCGGCCAGGTAGAGATGACCATCATCAAGAAGCTCGCGTAAAGCGCCTTCATCCGTCCGCCCGCCCTCCGCAGAACCCAGACAGGAGCGCAGCCCTATGCAGCACGAAGAAGACCTGCGGGCCGTCCATGTGAACGGCCTGGACCTTCACTACGCGGTCACCGGCTCCGGCAGGCCGGTCGTCCTCCTGCACGGCAACGGGGAGGATCACCATCTCTTTGACACCGAGACGCGGCAGCTCGCGGAGGCGGGCTATCAGGTGTTCGCCCTCGATTCCCGCGGCCACGGGGCCAACGCGCCCGTCGCCGAGTTTCACTATGCCGACATGGCGGAGGACGTCTACGCCTTCCTGCAGGCCCTGGGCCTGGAGCGCCCGGCCCTCTACGGCCACAGCGACGGCGGCATCCTCGGCCTGCTGCTGGCCATCCGCCACCCGGACGCCCTCGGCGCGCTGGCGATCAGCGGCACGAACCTCGAGCCGGAGGGGCTGATACCGGACTTCCTCGCGGAGTGCGAGGCGCGGAACGCCGCCTGCCCCGATCCCCTGGTGACGCTGATGCTCACCGAGCCGCACATCGATCCCGAGGCGCTGCGCGGCATTCGCATCCCCGTGCTCACCACCGTCGGCGAGCACGACCTGGTCCGCCCCGAGGAGGCCGAGCGCATCGCCGCCCACCTCCCCGACGCGAAGCTCGTCGTCGTGCCCGGCGCGGATCACGGCAGCTACCTGGCGGGATGCGAGCTGATGGGCGGGATGCTGATCGATTTCCTGCGCGAGCGCTGGCAGTGAACCCTGAAGAGAGAAAGGATCATCACCATGAAGAAAATCCTGGCAGTCCTGACTGTGCTGGCCCTGCTGCTCGCCGCCCTCCCCGCCCTGGCGGAGGAGACCGGCAGCCTTTCCTACGCCGAGGAGCATCCCGGCGCGGCGGCCTTCTCGAGCATGTGGGCCGGGAGCGACGGCGAGACCTGGATCGAGGCCTCCTGCCTCGACGACCGCTTCGAGGTGCTCATCATCCGCGTGAAGGACGAAAAGACCTTCACCTCCTGGGAGTATCTCCCCGACTATGACGACGCGACGGACACCCTGCGCGCGGAAGGCGGCATGAAGTCCGAGAACGTGGCCGGCGAGGGCAACGCCATCGCGGACAGCGTCTACACCTACGACGACGGCAGCGCGGTCTTCTCCATCAACGCCGACGGCCAGCTGGTCTGGCAGGACGCGAAGGAGGACGCCGGCGCAGGCCTGACCTTCACGCGCATCGGCTGGTTCATCGGCGACTACGCCTGCGGCTGCGCCAATGTCCACATCCGCTGGACCGGCGAGCGCTACGCGGTGGACGCCGAATGGGGCAACTCCGCCGCGGACACCTCGATGTGGCAGATGGGCGGCGACTATGACCCCGAGGGCGACAGGCTCCCCGTGCAGGGCTTCACCTGGCATCAGATCACCGACGGGAACGGCGAGGTCGACCAGACCGCCGACCGCCAGGAGACCGAAACCTCCGCTGAGTTCACCTTCGACGGCGAAGGCCATCTGATCTGGACCTCCCCCGACGGCGTCGCCGACGGCCTTCTCTTCGAGAACCTCCAGACCGCCATCTGGATCCTGGCGCGCGGCTGAAACGCGCGTTCTGAAAGCCGCCCCGGCTGGCATAGCAAAAGCCGCTTTTAAGATAAAGCGAAGGGATGCAGGGGGCGACCGCAAAACCTGATATAAGAGCGGCTGCCCCGAAGGTTTCCAAAGGGTTCGGAGCGCCCGGAAAACTCCCCGGTGGGGAGTTTTCAGCGGAGAACGGGCGGCAGCCCCGGACCGACCGGAAAGCCCCCTGCCCGCGCCCGCAGGCGCGGAAATCCCCCTGCTGCCCTTCAGGGCAGCTTTCAACAACCCATAACATCTGGAAGGAACAAGCCATGAACTACGCAGAAGAATCCCTCCGCCTCCACGGCGAGTGGAAAGGCAAAATCGAAGTTGTCTCCCGCGTGCAGGTCCAAAACAAGGATGATCTCTCCCTGGCCTACACCCCCGGCGTGGCCCAGCCCTGCCTGGAAATCCAGAAGGACTATAATAAGTCCTTCGACCTGACCCGCCGCCACAACCTCGTCGCCGTCATCACCGACGGCACCGCCGTGCTCGGCCTGGGCGACATCGGCCCGGAGGCCGGCATGCCCGTGATGGAGGGCAAATGCGCCCTCTTCAAGGCCTTCGGCGGCGTTGACGCCTTCCCGATCTGCGTCCGCAGCAAGGACGTGGACGAGATCGTCCGCACCATCTACCTGATCTCCGGCTCCTTCGGCGGCATCAACCTGGAGGATATCGCGGCCCCCCGCTGCTTCGAGATCGAGCGGAAGCTGAAGGAGCTCTGCGACATTCCGGTCTTCCATGACGACCAGCACGGCACAGCCGTGGTGGTGGGCGCGGCGCTGATCAACGCCCTGCGCGTGGTCGGCAAGGACATCGGCGCGGTGCGCGTGGTGATCAACGGCGCGGGCAGCGCGGGCATCGCCATCGGCCGCCACCTGCTGAACCTCGGCGTGAAGCACCTGAAGATGGTGGACCGCTTCGGCGTGCTCTGCGAGGGCGTGCAGATGAATCCCGCCCAGGCGGAGATGGCGGCGGTCACCAACCCGGAGAAGTTCAGCGGCACCCTGGCGGACGCCCTGCGCGGCGCGGACGTCTTCATCGGCGTGAGCGCCCCGCACATCGTCACGAAGGACATGATCCGCGGCATGAACGCAGGCGCGGTCGTCTTCCCGATGGCGAACCCCGTGCCGGAGATCGAGCCGGAGGAGGCCGCCGAGGCCGGAGCAGCTGTTGTCGGCACGGGCCGCAGCGATCACCCGAACCAGATCAACAACGTCCTGTGCTTCCCGGGCCTCTTCCGCGGGGCGCTGGACGTGCGCGCGAGCGACATCAACGAGGAGATGAAGCAGGCCGCCTCCTATGCCCTGGCGAACCTCGTCTCCCCTGAGGAGCTGCGCGCCGACTACATCCTCCCCCTGGCCTTCGACAAGCGCGTCGGCCCCGCCGTCGCCCAGGCCGTCGCCGAGGCGGCGAGAAAGAGCGGCGTCGCGAGAATCTGAGCGGCGCGCGGCATCAGCGAAAACAAACGTAATTGAACGAAAAACCCCGCGCGGCGGGCTGTCCTGACGGACGGTCAGCCGGGCGGGGTTTTTGGATGTCAGAGGGTGTCAGAGAGCGCGGCGGGGCAATCCGCCGCCTTTCCGCGCGGAAGCCGCGTCACTCGCTCCTCAGCGCGGTGACCGGGTCCTGCCGCGCGGCCTTCCTCGCCGGGATAAACCCGCCGACAAAGGTCAGGATCACGCACAGGATCACCAGGATGAGTCCCGCCCGGTGGGGCAGGAAAGCCCGCACGTTCTGCTCCGTGAGGCTGTGAATCAGCCGGTTTGTCGGGATCAGCATCAGCAGCGTCAGCCCGATGCCGAACGCGCCGGCCAGGAGGCCGATGATGAACGTCTCCGCGTTGAATACCTGGGTGATGTTGCGCTTGGACGCGCCCATCGCGCGCAGGATGCCGATCTCCTTGCGGCGCTCGAGCACCGAGATGTAGGTGATGATGCCGATCATGATGGAGGACACCACCAGCGACACCGCCACGAAGGCGATCAGCACATAGGAGATGACGTCCACAATGGTGGTCACGGAGGACATCAGCGCGCCGACATAGTCCGTGTAGGTGATGACCTGGGCCTCGCGGCCCTCCGCGCGCATGCGGGCGTTGTAGGTGTCGAGGATGGCGATCACCATGTTCTTCGCGTCGAAGTCCGTCGGGTAGATCGTGATGGTCGTCGGGCTGTGCGGGTCGGCATAGCCGAACTTGGTCAGGTTGTTCTGGCAGGTCGCGCTGACCGCGGCCGCGCGGGCGGCGAACATCTCCTGCATGTGGCTCTCGTCCAGCTTCAGGGAGACGGCCTCCATCAGCTTTTCCTCGTCCACGTGGATCAGGGCCATGAGCAGCGGCATGGAGCTGTCGATCATCGCCCGGAGCGTGGGGGAATCGCCCGTGCGGGTCAGCTCGCGGAGGATCTTCACCGCGCGGGTGTAGGTCATGCGCGTGTCCTCGGTGACGAGGCTGTCCAGGCCGCCCCAGTCAAAGGAAAAGGCCTCCGGCAGCAGCTCGGGATGGATCTCCATGTGGTCCAGCAGGGAGCCCATCATGCTCTCGCCGGTCTCGCCGAAGGGCAGGCCGGTGAGGATATTCACGTCCGGCGCGGCCTGCTGCGCCTGCACGACGGGGCTCTCCGCCGCGTGCGCCATCAGCCGCTTCACGAGGGAGGCCGGGTAGTCGATGCCCATCTGCAGCAGGCCCATCGACGAGCCGTCCGAGGGCTGCACCACGCCGACGATGCGCATCTCCTCCGCCCCGTCCAGCAGGGCCTTCATCGCGTCGGCATTGCCCGCGGCGTCCACCCAGACGCCCAGCTGCTCGTCCCACACGAAGCGGTCGCAGGCGGGGAGCAGGCGGAAGCTGATGCCGAGGAAGTCCTCCGGCGCGTACATGGCGGAAGCGCCCATGCGCGTGTCCGTCGCGCTGCCCGCCAGCACGCCGGAAATCATGCTGTCCAATTCGCCCGCGTCCTTGAGGCCCATGGTATAGAGCAGGATGTCCGGCACGCCGCCCGAGGAGGTGAGCACCAGCACGCAGTCGGTGTCCTTCTGCGGCCAGGTGCCGGCCAGCAGGTAATAGCTGTCCATGTAGAGGTCGGGGTTGTCCGGAATGGGCAGGAAGGCGTCGTTGGTGCGCCAGGAGGACATGAGGCTGGTGAGGCTGTCGTCCGTGGTGACGCCCATCGCCGCCCAGGTCTGGTCGGGGTTGACCTGGCGGTAGCCGCCCTTCTCGGAGATATAAATCTGCGGGCTGATGCCGTAGCCGTATTCGACCGCGCGGGTCACGGTCTCGATGCCGCTCTGTCCGCTCGTGAACCAGTCCATCAGGGAGCCGAGGTCGTTCGTGCCGACGCCGGAGAACATGGAGCCGAGCAGCTGCTGCTCGCGCACCTGGTCGGCAGCCTCCGCCGTCTCCCGCTCCGAGGCCATCTGCATCATGCTCATCATCGTCCCCTCCATCGAGAACGAGGAGGAGGAGAGCAGCAGCGGGTACTGGCTGAGGGCGTCGGCCTCCATCTGGCGGATGTAGGCGTTCGCGCCGTTGGAGAGCGAGAGGATCATGGCGATGCCGACAATGCCGATGGACGCCGCGAAGGCGACCAGGATCGTCCGCGCTTTCTTCGAGAGCAGGTTGGACACGGAGAGGGAGAGGGAGGTCAGGAAGGACATGCTGGGCTTGCGCTCCCGGCGGCGCCTGCGCTTCTCAGGCGGGGCGATGGCCTCCGGCTCATACGGGTCGCTGTCCGAGAGAATGGCGCCGTCCTTCACCCGCACAATGCGCGTGGCGTAGCGGTCGGCCAGGTCGGGGTTGTGGGTCACCATGACCACCAGGCGGTCCTTCGCCACCTCGCGCAGGAGCTGCATCACCTGCTCGCCGGTGTCGCTGTCCAGCGCGCCGGTCGGCTCGTCCGCCAGGACGATGGCCGGGTCGTTGACCAGCGCGCGGGCGATGGCGACGCGCTGCATCTGGCCACCGGAGAGCTGGGCGGGCTTCTTGTGTTTCTGCTCCAGCAGGCCCACCTTGTCCAGCGCCTCCTCGGCGCGGCGCTTCCGCTCGGCGCGGCGCACGCCGGTGAGCGTGAGCGCCAGCTCCACGTTGCGCAGGATGGTCTGGTGCGGAATCAGGTTGTAGCTCTGGAAGATGAAGCCCACGGTATGGTTGCGGTAGGTGTCCCAGTCGCGGTCGCCGTAGCGGCTGGTCGGCACTCCGCGGATGGCCATCTCCCCGCTGTCATAGCGGTCGAGGCCGCCGATGATGTTGAGCAGGGTGGTCTTTCCGGAGCCGCTCGGCCCGAGCACCGCCACAAACTCGTTGTCGCGGAGCGCAAGCGAAACCCCGTCCAGGGCCTTCTGCACGAGCGTCCCCGTCCGGTATTCCTTGCGGATGTCTTTCAATTGCAGCATAAAACACTCCTGGGGGATCAGATCGGAATCACGGGAGACAGGCGCGCCCGCCCGGGCTTATCCAAAAAGCGCGGATCGATAAGCGATCCGCGTCCAAAGCCCGCCGGGCCCTCCGCCGCTCAGGAGGCGGCGCCTGCGCCCTCGGTGGTCTCCTCGGTGACGGGGGCTTCCGTGGCCTCGGGGCCAAAGTGATCCTGGATGTCCTGCACGGTGTTGTCCACGATTTCCCTGACATCGTTGGTGAACTGCTCGACCTTCTGGCCGGCCTCGCTCTCGCGGACTTCGTTGGCCTTCTCCTCCACGGCGGCGTTGACGCTGTCGGCGAAGGCGGCAGCCTCATCCACCATGGCGTCCACGTTCTCGGTGACCTTCTGCTGGATATCGGTGGCGGTGGCCACGACGGTATCGGGATTCACGCCGGAGATGAGGCCCAGCGCCATCAGGATGGAGAGGAACCAAGCAAATAAATTCCTGAAAAATGCCATTGTTACACGTCCCTTCTGTGCGATTCGCCCGGCTGTCCGGGATACCTGTATCATACATCAATTTTCCGGAAAAGCAAGTGGGAGTTTGGGATGGAACCCCCGCGTCCCGGCAAGCCTCACACAGCCCTCCGCAGGAGCAACTTTACATGGAGTCCGGGCACCAGCCCTCCGCGAGAGCGCTTTATAGGGGGTCCGGAGAACCTGCCCTCCGCAGGAGCGCTTTCAAGAGGGTCTGAGTGCCAGCCCTCCGCAGGAGCGCCTTTACAGGGGGTCCGGGGGAAGCTTTCCGGAGGAAA
>CAMNLM010000038.1 GCA_946543085.1 uncultured Clostridia bacterium
CCGGCAAGACCGACCTGGCCAAGCGCGCCAAGGCCCTGAACCTGGACGCCATCCATGACACCGTGCATGAAATGGCAAGGGATGAAGCGCGTCACGGCAAGGCCTTTGCGGGACTGCTGAAGCGGTATTTCGGGAAGTAAGAAACCAAGAAAAATCAACGTTTTTTGTGAAGATCGTTCCATGCGAACGATCTTCTTTTTTCGCTTTTCCCTCCCTTCAATGACAATCCTATGTCTTTTCGCCCATTTCGCGTCATTTTGAAAATCGACTATGACACTCTTTGTCATAGCTTGTCATTAGCATTATACCAAGAGGGAAAAAACGTTTCAAGAACTGTAAATCAGGATGTAAACGGAAGTCCTGTAAAAGTTGAAATCCGAAGCAGAATAATAGCTGTCTGCTTCGGATTTCATTTATGTATTACGGAAGGATCGTCGCTAATACTTTCCAATCATCGCTTGAAATATCATCGGAAAAATGCTCCATGCAGATACACAATTCGTCACTCCGATCATCATTCCGAACGATACCGCCTTTCAAGCCGTATCTTTGTAAATAGTCTTTCAGTACGGCAAACTTTTTCGGGGAATAAATGTCAATGTCGTGTACTCCACCCGAACGATCAAACCCGCCTTTTGTTTCGATTATCCAGATTTCATCCCCTACACCGATAAGATAGTCTGGATAAAACAGTTTTTGCTTGCCCGAATTGTCCTGATAGACAATAGACAGATATTCATTTCCCTTGTCACCGTTTTTGTAAAACCACTTTATACTGCTGGATCGTTCGCAGAATTTTTCAAATTTACGTTCGGGCATGGAGCGCGGCTCTGCGGATGATAGATAATTCTGGTATACGTTTTTCCCCATAATCATCTGATTCTTTGCTGATCCATCATAAGTGAATAAGCAGGATTGCGGAATACGGAATCCATGCTTTGAAACGGATTTCAAATCCATTTGCGTTTGCTTCAATTCTGCCGCCATTGCCTCTCTGACAAGCAGTTTGATCCGATCTGCATTATTGATAACGAAAGCGTACACGTCCCTTGATTCAAGAGCAAGAATCTTGTGAGCGAACACAAACTTCTTATCAAACAGCTTTCGGATGATAGTATTCATGAAGGAATACTCCATACCAATATCAAGACCCATTTTACCGATTGCCCGATGATATTCATGTCCATGCCTGTGTGTATCCAATTTTTCAGCCACTTCTATTGTGTTCAAATCGCCTTGGGAAAAATCAAGAGTGGACGTTTCGCCGGAAATGGTATGCCGCAAAATGTCTTTACTGAATACAAATCCCGCAGTTTGGAGCCTTGTCTTATTCTCTGACAAATTGCCACTGATACCGTATTCCTGCCGAACATACGCCAGAATGGCTTTTATGGCTTTTTGTGGATTTCGTGTTGAACTTACCATTGTGCGTTGTTCGCTAATCAATCCTATTTCCTTGTATTCATTCTTCAAAAACAATGTCACAGCGTCCAGAGCACGCTTACCAAAAGATTGCTTCACACCAGCCGTAAACTTTTCATCAAAAGTGAACAGATAACAGCTATCCAGAAGATCATCTTCATAGTGTTTTGCTTCTGGCATACGGCGAATACGCCCGATTGTCTGTATTTCAAATGTTTCATCCATGTTGTCCCGCAACTTTACAAGAATCTGTGCACGGGGACAATCCCATCCTGTCGCAACAGCCTGCTTTATAATAACAGCAGAGGACGCAGCATCAAGAGCTTCAATTCCTTCCAAGTTTTCATGTTCGTTGGAAAGCCATACTGCAAGCTGTCCATTTTCGCAAGTGATACCGTTTTTATCAAAATAGGCTTCCACCATGCTTTGTAACGCATCAGATTTATTCGGCATTTGAACAATCATCAAGGGATTGATTTTTGATCCTCTTTGCGCGAACGCCGCACGGATTTCCCTCTGTTTAGCAAGCGCCCGTTCAAGCAAGTATTCTGTCTGGTTATCCGTTTCCACTTTTTGCGGGAAATCCTGATTGATTATCAGCATCTTTTTGATAAGACCCGAAGCAATTACTTCTTCCTCGGTTATCTCAATCATGATCGCATTTGCTATTCCCTTGGGTGTTGCGGAACAACGGATAATCTTCTCTGTATGGAAATACTGGATAATCTCATCCGCTTTGATTGTATCGTTTTGATGGCTCTCATCAACAATAATCACAAAGCGAAGTCCAGAATCCAAGGCGTGCTGTATGTGTTCCAAGAAATTTGTACGTTCACTATCTTTCAGGGCATTATTCCCCTTCTTGGTCAGCTTTTCCCAGTTGATAAATACATTATCATTTTCTTCAAAGCCAGAAGTCATTACATCCGCAAGCAGCTTTGTTTTCGCGCCGTGAACGTAAGTATCCATTTTCTTTTTGCTCTGTTCTTCCAGATCACCTTTTCCTGGCGTAAGCCAAACAAAGACTGTATTTACATTGGATTTTTCGTATTGATCCATGAAATAAGTCAGGATAATTGTTTTTCCGCTTCCTGTCGGGCTTTTCAGAATAATATCCCGATTGTCTTCTTCCATTGCTGCAAACAAATTGTTTACTGCATCAAGCTGAAAATCCTGCAATTTCATAATCAATCCCCCTGTAAGTCACGGTAGTAATAGTCAGGAATGATGCTGATTTCAATACCGTGTTTTTCAAGAGCCGCTGCCTGTTCCTCATCAGGCAAAAGATCATGTCCCATGTATAGCTTGCGGCATTTGCTGAAATCTTCAATATTCTCCATGAAGTCTTGCAGTTCTTCCTCGGTCAGTACGATTGCGATTTCCGCATTCCCTGTAAAATTGATGCCATTCTCTAATTCTACCAGTTCTCTTGTATGGAGCAATAGATCGTCAGCATACTCATAATACATACGATCTGAAATCGGAATGTACTTCACCACATAATACTTCAAAGATGCAGGCATAGGTGCAAAAACCTTACCAGTATCAGTTGTATAGCCATTGATAACATTTGACAGACGAACATAAGTTTTTTGTCTGCAAATGTCATTTTGATTGTTCGTGCATAGAATGAAATGCCGTTCTCCGCCATCCTCAACATTCTGTGCTATTACCGCATGACCAGTGCTTCCTGATCCAGCAAAAAAATCAAGAACAGTAATATCGTTTTGTGGATACATGCTGATTATACGCTTGATAAGATCAATGGGTTTTTTCCCCTGACTAAATTCAACATTCCCTTCTTTGGTTAAATTCTTCATTGACCCATTGAAATCCCAGTATGTACCCTGTAAGTCTCTTTTATACAGTTCTCCATCAATTTCTTCACTTGTATCTTTTAACCATACAAACAGCCTACATTTATCGCCCTTATAGAATTGTTCGTAAACTTGTCCTTTATTCTTTCCTGTCTTGGGAACATACTCTATTGAAATAACATCTTCTGTTATTCCTGCTTCTTTCCGATACTCCATTACCCTTGTTCGGATTGAAGATTGTGCATTTGTTGTTTGGAATACTTTCGTTCCGTACTTTTTATAGGCTTCTTTTTCTGTAATACCATCCTCTTTTGCCACTTGTTTAATTGACTTTATTACTGGATTCTTCCGTATTGATACACGAATTTCATTACCATCACCGTCAACTGTGCTGCCAATGTATTCTTTCTCGCCTTGTTCCAATAACACAGAAGTATATTTCCAGCTAACTCCTTGATCTTTATACTGTTGTATCATCTCCGACAATTCAGTATAGACATAGACACCATTAAAAATCGGCATAATGCTATAATTCTTTGCATAGATTAAAATGTATTCACAATTCTTTTTTAATCTCTTATCTTCTCCACCACCAGAAGCACCAGCGATATTTTTCATATTCACGCTTATGATATTGATGAAATTCTCATCTCCAAATATTTCATCACAAAGCGCTCTCAACTGTGCTAATTCAATATCACTAATTTGAATAAAGATTATGCCTTGTTCGGTAAGCAGATTTCTGGCTATGCGCAAGCGTTTTGAAAGAAAACTACTCCATTTAGAATGTCTGAAACCATCTTCTTCATCAACATAGCAGTCATCGTAAACAAAATCTTTATTTCCTGTGTTGTACGGTGGATCAATGTAGATTAGATCGATTCTGCCTTTGTGCGTTTTTTCCAATAGCTGCAATGATGCTAAATTGTCTCCTTCAATCAGGAAATTGATCTGTCCACCGTTCTCAATGAATAAATCTTCTTCCTCGGTAAGAACAGGTGTATAGCTATCCAGAACGGAATCAATCTGTTCCCTGTGTTCTTCATACACAAGGCCATACTTCTTTCCGAATACTTCCTTTTCCAATTCGCTTATGTAAGCCAAGAGATTACTGGTATTCTGATCCTGCGGAGCAGAGGAAATAAAGGATCGAATCTGTTTAATTTTTTGGAGCAGATCATCCCGCTTCTGCTTTGAAATATTACCTACTTCCGTTTCATCCACCGTTGTCTTTGCTTCTTCCTCGGAAACGGAATTATCCTCGGTAATGCCAAGGATTTTTCTGGTAATATCAAACAATCCTGATTCTTGCAAAAACTCTGTAATGCCAAGTTTATCCCGAATATCATCTTTCGCTTTATCAATTACTGGATCGAAGACGAACAGAATGATAATGAATACGATTTTTACAGCCTTGAACCATGCTGCCTTTTTGATATTATCCCACTTTTCCGAAAAAGAAATCTTCTTTTCTGTCAGAATCGTTCTTACTTCTTCGGCAACAGCTTCATCCGAAACATCTTCATCAGCTTGATCCGCAGTCCAAGTATCATTAGCAAGGTTAAAGTCCCTAACACTTTTTTGGAAAGAAAGAGAATGGTATGATTCAACTATTTGCTTCAAACCAGAAATATCAAGCTGTGAAAAACTGTTTGATAAATCTCTTGTCACGGCAAAGCATGTCTGTAATGTTGCCGCATAGTTATCTTGAATTTTCTGAATAGTCAGGCCGCTTCGCGTTTGGAAATCAGAAATTGCTTTTGCTGCTTCACGGGCAGATTCCAAGAATGCTTTTGTATTACTATAAGATTCAGTTATTGGCTGTAAAGTTCTTGAAAGCATTTCCGCTGTTCTTTTAGCGGTTTCAACAGCATCAGGAATAACAATGCTTTCATCCATGATTCTACGCATTCTTTCAGCAGTTTCACGGATAGTCGGCATAGTTGCATTGTTTTGTATTTTGCTGATTGATTCAAGAGCAGATAGAACTTTCGGATCAATCTTGAAATCGCTAAAATCTGTGCTCACAGCAAGCAGCCTCCTAATAACAATTATCGTGCCGTCTTATGAAGAAAACCAGCCGCAATCCGTTTTCCGACTGGTCATCCTCTATCCGCGCTCATTCCCTGACAGTATGTATTATACTGTCATATCGCTAAAAATCAAGGTGACCGTGTGTGATTTCACGGAAACACGCCCCCGCGCCCCCCTTTTCCGTCCTTTTCCCTTGCCTCTCCTCCGGAAACATGGTATATTCACCCTGAACCCCGTATGGATGGAGGAAGGCCCCATGAAAACCAACCGGAAAAGCTTTGCCGCGCGGGCGGCGGCGCTTGCGCTGGCGCTGGTCTGCGCGCTGAGCGCCGCGTGTGCCGCGACCTATATCAACCAGGACCCGCCCGCCTCCTGGGCGGACAAGGACGTGCTGAAGCTGACCGCGATCCCGATCCCCTATAACGACGCGGCCCTGCTGGAGGTCGGCGGCAGGTCCATGCTGATCGACGGCGGCTTCTGCGGGCGGTGCGAGGATCTCCGGAACGAGCTGACCCGCCTCGGCTATCCCGACCATGTGAACATTTTCTTCAACACCCATCCGCACGACGACCACATCGGCGCGGTGGCCTACATGGTGCGCTACGGTTGGATGACGGCGGACGCCTTCGTCTCCTCCTTCCCCCGTACCTTCCCGGACGAGGACGGCTGGCAGGAAACCACCGTCGGCTATCTGGACGCGGCGGGCATTCCCTACATCCGGCTGAAGAACGGCACCGCGATGGACTTTGGCGGCGCGCAGCTGGACTTTTTCTGGAGCACGAAGGGCGGCGACATCAATTCCCGCAGCTGCCAGCTGAAGATCACCTTCGGCGAGCGCAGCGTGCTGATGATGGCGGACGCCACCAAGGTCGCCATGGAGGATTTCAACAAGAACCTCAGCCCGGAGATGCTCAAGGCGGACATCCTGAAGTACCCCCACCACGGCTACATCGCCATGCCCGGCGATCTGCTCAAGAAGATCGCGCCGGATTACGCCTACATCACCAACAAGCAGAGCGGCACGCCGGACGCCAACAAGCAGCTCAAGCAGCGCAAAATCCCCTTCAACCACACCACCGTCGGCCCCATTGTGATGGTGACCGACGGCGTCGACTGGTACATCAGGCAGACCGAGGGCGCGCTCTGGTGAGCCGCGGAACGCCTGCGCGAGGCCCTGCGCGAAATGCGCGGGGCTTTTCGCTTGCCCTGTTCTCTTCAGTGCCTTCGGTGCCTTCGGTGCCTTCGGCGCGGCGGAAAGCGGCCTCCCGTTTTTGCTGGTGAAACCCCTGCCCGGCCCTTCGGAGGCGCGGCCGGGCCGACCGGCGACGCGCTTCAAGGGAACCAAAATGGCCGAAAACCGCCCTGAAACCGCCCTTTTGCCTGAACATTCCATGAAAAAACTTGCCGATTCCCGGCTTCTGTGCTATACTGCGCGGAACATCGGGGCGACCCGGTGCGCCGGAGCGCGGCGCGCTTCGGAGAAAGGCAAACATGAAAAACGGAGTGATGCTCCAGGGCTTCGAGTGGGAACTTCCCGCCGACGGCCGGCATTGGAGCTTTTTGAAAAAACAGGCGAAACACTTTGCGCGCATGGGCATTACGTCCCTGTGGCTGCCCCCGGCGACCAAGGGCTCCGGCGGCGCGCGCGACGTCGGCTACGGCGTCTATGATCTCTATGACCTCGGCGAATTTGACCAGAAGGGCTCCGTGCGCACGAAGTACGGCACAGCCCGGGAATACCGGGCCTGCGTGAAGGCCCTGCGCGCGGCCGGCATCCAGACACTGGCGGACACCGTGCTCAACCACCGCCTCGGCGCGGACGGCACCGAGCGGACGCGGGCCTTCCCCGTCAACCCGGAGAACCGCCTCGAGATCGAACCCGAGGCCGTGGACGCGGAGGTCTACACGCGCTTCACCTTCCCGGGCCGCGGCGGGCGCTATTCGGATTTCACATGGGACGCCTCCTGCTTCACGGCCGTGGACTGGAACGGCCTGGACAGCCGCAAGAGCCTCTGGCTTCTGGAGGGCAAGCGCTGGGCGGAGGACGTGGACGGCGAGCACGGCAATTACGACTACCTCATGGGCGCGGACGTGGACGTGAGCGAGCCGCGCGTCCGCAGGGAGCTGAACCGCTGGGGCCGCTGGTACCTCGTGCACACGCGCGTGGACGGCTTCCGGCTGGACGCGGTGAAGCACATCAGCGCCGCCTTCTACCGGGACTGGCTGAAGGCCCTGCGCCGCGCCTCCCGCCGCGAGGTCTACGCCGTGGGCGAATACTGGCAGCCCAACGTGGACTGCCTCCTGCGCTATCTCGACCAGGTGGACCACGGGATGGACCTCTTTGACGTGCCGCTGCACTTTCACCTGCGCGAGGCCTCGTCATCCGGCGGCGCGTATGACATGCGCGGCCTCACCCGCGATACGCTGACCCAGCGCGCGCCGATGTGCGCGGTCACCTTCGTGGACAACCACGACACCCAGCCCGGCCAGTCGCTGGAGAGCTGGGTCGAGGGCTGGTTCAAGGCCGCCGCCTACGGACTCATCCTCCTGCAGAAGGAGGGCTACCCCTGCGTCTTCTGGGGCGATCTCTTCGGCATTCCCTCCCGCGGCATCGGCGCGGTGAGCGAGCTGCCGGAGCTGATGCGCATCCGCCGCTGGTGCGCCTACGGCGAGGAAACCCGCGCGGTGGATGACAGCCACATCTACGGCTTTGTGCGCGGCGGGGACGCGCGCGTTCCCGGCAGCGGATGCGTCTTCCTGTGCACCAACGCGGAAGGCGGCGTCCGCCGCGTCGAGGTCGGTCAGGACTTTGCCGGCCAGGTGTTCCGCTGCGCCATCGGCGGGCATGAAGCCGTCACGGTTGGCCCGGACGGCTGGGCGGACTTCGCCGTCGCGGACGGCGGCATGAGCGTCTATGTGCCCGAGGAGACCTGGAAGGTCCGGGCCTGGCGCGTCTGGGCGAGCGCAAAGCGCGGCATGCGGGCCGCGCTGCACGGCGCGCGGGTGAAGCTGATGGGCTGACCTGGCGGGAAGCGGGCGGGAAGCGGAAGCGTTTTTCCTTCGTTGAATAGGCGGCGGCCCCGCCCTGCAAATACCGGGGAACGCCCCGCTCACAAACTTTCCCGACCATGTTGCGCCACCGGGTGTTTTGGGCTATAATGATGCTGGTGTTCCATCGAATTTCATCGCAAAGGAGCGAAAAACTTTG
Source organism: uncultured Clostridia bacterium (assembly GCA_946543085.1). Taxonomy (GTDB): domain Bacteria; phylum Bacillota; class Clostridia; order Christensenellales; family Aristaeellaceae; genus RUG11272. Next base: position 8,482 of record CAMNLM010000038.1, read on the forward strand.
AGCGATTTTGAAGAGAGCAAGCGCTTATCGGACGCTGAGCCCACCCGCGCGATCCCCGTCGTCGAGCACGAGGGCGTCTCCACCGGCCGCCGCCGCCGCGCCGCCGCCACTGCCAAAAAAGCCGCGGAGAGCGATCTGCGCGCGCAGGGCGTGCCGCGCCCCAACGCGCTGAACCGTGCCAGCCAGCCGGCCCAGGCCGCCCCCGCCCAGCGAACCGCCGCGGGCTCCGGCATGGCCGCGCGCCGTCCGGTGCAGGCCGCCGGCTATGAGCAGCGCAAGCCGCTTTCCCAGGAATACAGCCAGGTGCCGCCGCGCGCCCGCGATGCGCAGTTTACCGACCGCGACCGGGACGACGACCGTATGGACGACGCCGGGGAGGAGCCGCGCTCCCACCGCGGGCTGATCACCCTGTGCGTCATCCTGCTGCTTCTGGCCGCGATCGTGCTGGGCTTCATGCTGATCCCCGCGGGGGATGACACGACCCTCAGCCGCGCCAAGGCCACCGTGCAGAGCAAGCTGAGCGGCCTGCTGGGCGGCGCGCCCGCCGTGACCGCCGCGCCCGCCGCGGAAGCCATCGACTTCACCGCCGCGCCCACCACGGGCAACGCGCCGATGGTCGTCGTCTTCAGCCTGACCACCACGCCCGGCGTGGAGGATGTGCGCCTGGCCGACAGCACCGGCAGCGTGCTGGACGCCGCGTCCACCCTGCAGCAGAACAACGATGACAACGCGATCTGGGTGCTCAATCTCCCGGTGAACGATACCTATGAGGGCGAAGTGCACGCGCAGATCTTCGCGCGCGGCGAGTGGACGGACACCGACAAGGCTGTCAGCCTGACCATCTCCGCCGCGCCGGTCGTCACCGCCCCGCCCGTGGAGATCACCGCGGCCCCGACCCCCGTGCCGACCGTCGAGCCGACAGCCGAGCCCACCGCGGTGCCCGCTGCTGAAGAAGACCCTGCCTCCGAAGCCTATGACCTGAGCGTCTACGGCTCCGAGGCCTTCGCGCCTGCGGAGGTGGAATTCACCGCCGTGACCAGCAGCGCAATCGACGAAGTGCGCCTGCTGAACGAGGAGGGCGAGCCGCTGCCCCTCACCGTCGATATGTCCGAGGACGAGAACGGTCTGCGCGAGTGGAGCCTCATCGCGGAGTTCACCGCGATGTACGACGGCGAGGTAGCCCTGCAGGTTCGCAAGGGCGAAGAGTGGTTTGACACCGAGCTCGCCCAGAACGTGCTGGTCGAGGATATGCCCGAGGAGCTGGGCGACCTGGAGAGCCCGGACGCGGAGGCGGAGAGCGCGGACGCCCTGCCTGCCGAAACCACGCCCGCGCCGGAGGCTGTGCCGCCGGCCGCGACCCAGCGCCCGATGTCCAGTCTCTCCACCACGCCGACCCCCGACCCGGACGCCGCGCTGCTGCCTGTGCTGACCGCCGAGGACATCCTGCCCGATGCGCCCGCGGACGCCGAGCCCGTGGACGCCGAGGCGGCGAACGCCGCCGCGCCCGCAGCGGACGCCGAGCCGGCCGCCGCTGCCGATCAGCCCGAGAGCGCCGCGCCAAGCTTTGTGGCCGAAGCTCACGAGAGCGCCGATCCCAAGCTGATTCCCACCAGCGTCATCTATAACGGCACCAAGAAGATCGCCGAATACAACCGCCCCGTCGACGATGTGGTGAACCTCGGCGACGCCGACACCTACCTCAGCAAGCCCTACGGCGTGCTGACCTTCCGCGGCTCCTCCTTCCGCCAGAACGCCGCCTTCGGCAACGTGGGCGACATCAGCTCCATGGCCGTGGCCTGGCAGCGCGAGGCCGGCAGCGTGAAGGCGAGCAAGAGCAAGTCCTACTACGGCTTCGGCCTCAACAACCAGGCCGCCATCGTCAAGTGGAGCAAGGAAGTCCGCGAGCTGAGCAACATCGTGGACGAGAAGAAGGCCGTGACCGGCCTGCGCGAAGTCATCATCGCGGGCGAGGACGGCTACATCTACTTCGTCGACCTGACCGACGGCGAGGACACCCGCAAGCCGATCAACGTCGGCTACCCGATGCGCTCCGCTCCCACGCTCGATACGCTGGGCTTCCCCTTCATGGCCGTGGGCCAGTATGCCCGCAAGATGGCCAGCGGCACCGGCAAGATCGGCATGCGCTACTATAACCTCCTGACCCAGAAGCAGATCGACCTGCTGGACGGCCTGGACGGCAAGGCCAACCGCCCCTACAACGAGGTCGGCTCCTTCAACACCTCCGCCCTGATCTGGGGCGACGAGCAGAACCGCAACTCCACGCTGATCACCGCCGGCACCAACGGCATGCTCTATGTGAATCAGCTCAACCCGAAGTTCTCCCTCAACGAGGGCACCTTCAAGGTGACCGTCTCCTCCACCGCCCTCAAGACCCTGGCGAACAAGGAGAAGAAGGCCTACACCGCCGTGGAGACCTCCCTCGCCGGCTACGCCAATTATGTGTTCTACGCCGACAAGGGCGGCTACCTGCGCTGCGTCGACACGACCACCATGACCGTCGTCTGGGCCGTGGCCCTGGGCGACGAGGTGGACGCCGCCATCGCCCTGGACAAGGACAGCGACGGCACCGTGTGGCTCTACGCCGCGACCACCCTGCAGAACCGCTCCAAGGGCGACGCCGTGATCTATCGCTTCAACGCCGCCACCGGCGAGCAGGACTGGGCGATGAACGTAGGCGTGGCGAAAAATAAGAAGAAGCCCGATTCCTACATTCCCGGCGCTGTCGCCAGCCCGGTCATCGGCCAGAACGGCCTGAACAACCTCGTCTACTACACGCTCAGCGGCGTCTCCGCCAGCGGCGCGCAGGCCCTGCTGGGCAGCGAGAACGCCGAGGCCGCCGTGCTCGTTGCCATCGACAAGACCACCGGCAAGGACGTCTGGGCGCTGTCCCTGGACAGCACGACCTACTCCAGCCCCGTCGCGGTCTACAACGAGGACGGCCACGGCTGGATCATCCAGGCGACCTCCTCTGGCATGGTCTACCTGCTGGACGGCGCGACCGGCTCCCTGGTCTCCAGCCTCCAGCTCGAGGGCGCGGTCAACGCTTCCCCCGCCGTCTACAAGGACATGCTCATCCTCGGCACCCAGGGCAAGGGCACCTCGTACCTCTACGGCATCCAGCTGAAGTGAGAGAGGCCCTGACCCAATACTGAAAGCAGCCAAAGAACCCCGCCGCCTGATCTGTCAAAGAAAGCGATGACAGACAGGCGGCGGGGCTTTTGATTATCAGGGCTTAACAAGCGCACTCCGCAGGAGCGCCTTTCAAGGGGTTCCGGAGCTCAAGCGCCCTCCGCAGGAGCGCCTTTCAAGCGGTTCCGGAACTCAAGCGCTCTCCGCAGGAGCGCCTTTCAAGCGGCTCCGGAGCTCAAGCGTCCTCCGCAGGAGCGCCTTTCAAGCGGTTCCGGAACTCAAACGCCCTCCGCAGGAGCGCCTTTCAAGGGGTTCCAGGGGACGCTTTCCCGCGGAAAGCGTCCCCTGGCCAAACCTAAAAACCTCCCCTCCCCGCCGCAGCGGGGAGGGGTCGGGGGTGGGGCCTCTCTGATCCCGTCGCTACGGGAAGGGCCCGGGGTAGGGCAACCAAACTCCTTATCCAAAAAACCATTCTGCCGTCGCGGCAGCCCACAGAAATCGGGCCAGGGAGCCTGCGGCTCCCTGGCCCGCACCTTACTTCACCTTGATATCCCCGCTCACGGTATTCACCCTGATCACCAGCGTCGGATCCGTCGAGAGCACCTGACTGCAGCTCACATCGCCCACCACCGTGTGCGGCACAAACTGCACCTTCGCCTCGTCCGGCACAAAGATCCTCACGTCGCCGCTGGTCGTGCGCACGGTGATCTCCCGCGCGTCCGCGTTCTCCACGTCCATGGAGAGGTCGCCGCTGACGCTGTTCACGGCGGCGGTCTTCAGGCTGCCCTCCGCCTCGATGTCGCCGCTGGTGGTCTTCACGCGGAGGTCCTGGCAACTCCCGCGCCACTCGATGTCGCCCGAGAGGCTCTCGACCGTGACGCGGTCCGCCCCGCATTCCAGCCGCACGTCGCCGCTGGCGGTCTTCACGCTCACCTCGGCCGCGCGCATCTCCTCGGCCTCGACGTCGCCGGAGGCCGTGCTGACGCGCAGCACCTCCGCGCTGCATCCCGTCCAGAAGATATCGCCGCTGGCCGCGTTCAGCTCCGCGTCCGGGCAGAGTCCCTCGGGAAGCAGGAGGGTGATCTTGCCGCCGCTCATCTCCCTGCGCACCTGACCGAAGAAGTTCTTGAGCGAGGCGAAGGTCTCCTGGATGCTGTCGCCGATGGTGAAGCTGACGTTGGTCATGTGTTCCGTGCGCTCCTCGCGCAGCACCAGGGTGTCGCCCTCGCGCTCCACGTGGATGCGCTCGCTGCCGGCGCCCTCCACCGCGGCATGCAGGGAAGCGTCGCCGCTGGGCCGCACGTCGAGGCTGAAGCTGAAGAGGCTCGCGCGGACCTTCCGGATGCCGTCCGCGTTCAGGCGGGTTCCCTCTTCACCGTCCGCGGCCCGCTGCCTGCGGTAGGGCGCGAGCACTTCCTCCATGCCGTGCAGGCTCTCCACCACGGCGTCCAGCGCCTCGTCCTCGCTGCGCCCCTGGGCAATCAGGTCGTCATAGCGCTCCTGGCAGTTGTTCAGCACTTCCTCGCGCAGGGCGGCCGTCTCCTCGTTCTCTTCGATGTCCGCAAAGAGCAGATTCACAATCTTGCTTACCATATCACACGATCCTCCTCCATGTCGTCCGCGAAAGAAGCGCCATCCAGCAGAAGCAGATCCAGCAGCTCGCGGGTCTCCTCCCAGGCGCGCTGCTCCTGCGCCAGCCGCTCCCGTCCCGCGGGGGTCAGGGCGTAATAGCGCCGCCGCGCCCCGCTCTTCTCATCGCCCCACCGGGCGGTGATGCAGCCGCTCTCCTCCAGCCGCCGGAAGGCCGTATAGAGCGTGGCCTCCTTCAGTTCAAATCGTCCGCCGCTGATCCTCGCCAGCTCCTGGTTCATCTCGTAGCCGTAGCTCTCGCCCGCCGTGAGCAGGCGCAGCAGAATGGCGTCGGTGTATCCGCGCAGCAGATCCGCCGTCAAACTCATGCGCTCACCTCCTGTGTGCATCCTATCACAACATACCTCATCTGTCAATGTATCTCATAGAATTCTAATCTTAGCAAGAACACAGGCAGAAGGCAGAGAAAGTGCAGCCGTGCCGCGGGCAAATGAAAACCCTGACGTCTGACCGCCAGGGTTGCGGATGGCACACATTTTAGGACTTCCGGAAGCCTTTTATCCATGAGACAAGAGACAGGGAGAGGCCGCAAATCCTTCCTCAGGCCCGACATCCCTGCGCTCCTGCGAAAGCAGTCCGCACCCCGCGGCAACGTTCCGCCTTCAGAGGACATCCAGCAGCTGCCGGCAGAGGCGCACCAGATCATAGCGCACGCCCTCACGGCTTCTCCAGGCGCGGCCCGACCATTCCTCCCCGGAGAGATCGTCCCCGCCGTAGATCAGCGCGCCGTAGGCAAACCCGCGGCACTGGGCCACGGCAATGCAGCCCGCCTGCTCCATCTCCACGATCTTCGCGCCTTCCGCCTTTCGCAGGGCGATGCGGTCGGCGGTCTCGCGGAAGATGGCGTCCGTCGTCCAGACCAGGCCCTCCAGGTACGGAACCCCTTTCTCCCGCAGGCAGGCGGTGATCTTTTCCCGGACAGCTGCATCCGTGTAGATCACCCGGGACGGCGCGACATACTGGTAAGAAAAGCCCTCGTCGCGGATCGCGCCTTCGACCACCAGGATCTCCCCGACCCCGATGTTCCGGTCCAGCACCCCGCCCCCTCCGCAGAACAGAACCTTGCGGATGCCCATGGCGTGGAAGAGGTCCAGGTTGCCGCCGCACGCGGGACAGCCCACCTGCCCCAGCGTCAGGAGCGTGTTCGGCCCGTCCAGAAAGCGGTAGACCGTCACCGGGTTCTCGCCCGGGATCACCCGCTCCTCCGCGATCGCCCCCTGGCTCAGGAGCTTCCCGATGACCTCCGGGAAGAAGGTGATCACCATCCGGTCCGTGTCAAAGCCGGGATCGGCGAAGTTCTCCGGGTTCAGCTTCGCGGCCGGGCTGTCGTCGAATTCAAGCACGGGATAGGCTTCCTGGCGCAGCATGGGGATGCCTCCTCTGATCTGTTTTCGTTCCCTGACACCCATGATAGCACAGGCCGCCCCGCCGCGCAACGGATGAAGCACAGCCGGCGCATGAAGGGAAGCGGCGGGATGGACAGGCCGGGTTTCCCGCGCCTGGGGGCTTGGGACGCCGCAGGGGAGCAGGAAAAGAGCGGCCCTTCCGGACCGCCCAAAGGCTTCACATCAGCACCATGCTCCACACGAACAGGGCCGGCACCGAGCACAGGGTGGTGAAGACCACCAGCTTCGTCGCGAACTGCGGGTCGCGGCTGTATTTCGCCGCGAGCATCGACGTCGTCGCCCCGGCCGGCATCGCGGCCAGGAGCGTGCAGACGCCCGTCGCGAGGGCCGTCGCGCCCACCAGGCGGCAGATCAGGAAAATCACCAGCGGCATCAGCACCAGGCGGTGGAGCGTGAAGATCAGGATCGTTTTGTCCGCCAGATGCTTCAGGTCGATCTCGCTGAGGATCATGCCGATCATGATCATCGTCAGCGCCGTGTTACAGCGGCCGATCGACTGCACGGGCGTCAGCAGCACGGCGGGCAGCTTCCAGCCCAGCAGCATGAACGCGAGGCCCAGAAAGCACGCGACGACGCAGGGATGGGTCAGAACCTTCTTCGCCGTGGCTTTTCTGTCAGAGATGCCGGAATAGATCGCCAGGCCCTCCGACCACATCATGATGCGCTGGGGGATCAGGTAGACGCTGTTCAGCGCGAGGCCGACGGCGCCGAACATCCCCTCGGTGATCGCGTTGCCCAGAAAGCCCGCGTTGGAGCAGATCATGGCGTAGCCGAGGCTGCAGCGGCGGTCCGCCTGCTCCTTCCGGAAGGCCAGCTTCGCGTAGAGCAGCGCGATCAGCTGGTTGCCGATGGAGATCAGCAGCACGGACAGGTATTCCCCCAGGTGGCCGTCCGCGCTCTGCCCCAGGAAGGAGTTGAAGATATTGCAGGGCAGCACCACGTAGAGCACGAGGTCGGTGAGGACGCGTTCGCCTTCCTTTCCGATCACCTTCAGCTTCCGGATGAGGAAGCCCACCGCCATCATCACAAAGATATTGCATTCCAGGGACAGCAGTTTTTCCATAGCCCTTTATCTCCAGACCAGATCCTCGAGGGCGTTGCCGATGGCCTCCGCCGTGGGCGGGCAGCCCATGACGCAGGTTTCCGCGCCGCGGCAGCACTTGCCGATGCCGATGCCCTGCAGGGTCTTGCCCTGCCAGCCCTGGCCGATGTAAATCTCCTCGCGCTGGCCGTAGCCGGTGGCGTGGAGCGCGCGTACCAGGCTCGCGAAGCAGGCCGAGCACGCCTGGTTTTCGTGCACGTTTTTCGTCAGGCGCGCCACGGTGCCGCTGGGCCGGGGATAGACCGCCGCGTCGCTGGGGCTGTTGAGCTCGACGATGTCCGACGCCTGCCACGCCGCCTGTCCGCCGCCGAAATCCTGCGCCATCTCGATGTAGGGCACCTCGCTGGGGCTCAGGCCCATGAGCGAGCGCCCGTAGGCGTCCAGCTGCACGGCGTCCGTGCCGAGGTACATGCGGTTGGTCTGGATGGGCGTGCCGCCCTCCTCGAAGTTGAGGTCGCCGCAGATGCTGTCCACCACGATGAGCCGGGGCTTCAGGGCCGCGCCAAGGGCCGCGATGGGTTTTTGCAGGCCGAGGGCATGGAAGCGCCGCTTCTCCCTGTCTGGCAGGCAGCCCTTGAGGTTCTTCAGCGCGCAGGTCATCACGGTCTGGCAGTGGCCCTTGAGCACGGGCAGGTCGATCAGCAGCCCGGCGTCCAGCGCGCGGGCGCAGATGTCGATGTTCCCGATGGCGGTCTTGACCGGGCGGGTCGCGTCCTTCTTCAGGTCAAAGAAAGGCACGCCGTATTTCTCGCAGACCTTGTCGTAGCCCGCGCGGCGCATAGCGCGCATGGTCTCGTCGCCGACCCAGCTGCCCTCGATGACGCTGATGTCCTTCACGCCGTGGCCGCGGAAGTATTCGATACAGCCGCTGAGCACGCCGGCGTGGGTGGTCGCGCCGCTCTCCGGGGTACCGGCGATGACGAGGTTGGGCTTGAGCGCAACGCTGCCGCCGGCGGGAACGAGGCGGATGGCGTCGCTGGCCTCGAGGAGCTTCAGGGTCATGTCGTGGGCGTCGGAGCCATAAATCTGGTAAATTTTCGGCATAAGCGGGAAGCACTCCCTTCTTGCGGGACTGAGAGGGCGCTTTGGGAAAGCGCGGAAAATGGGTTTCGGGGTGATGATACAGGAAGCCGGCGGCTGCGTCAAGGGGCGAGCCCCTCCCCCGACCCCTCCCCGCAAGCGGGGAGGGGAGATTTTTGAGTGAGCCGGGGGACGCTTTCTTTCAGAAAGCGTCCCCCGGACCCCCTTGAAAGAGACTCCTGCGGAGGGCCGGCTGCTGACTGCCTTCACGCACGGGGGAGCGCTCCACTCGGACCCCCTTGAAAGAAACTCCTGCGGAGGGCTGGTTGCGGGCTGGCTTCACGCGCGGGGGAGTGCTCCGCCCGGACCCCCTTGACAGAGACTCCTGCGGAGAGCTGGCGGCTGCGGACTTGCTTCACGCGCGGGGGAGTGCTCCGCCCGGACCCCCTTGAAAGAGACTCCTGCGGAGATCCGGCGGCGGGCTGGCTTCACGCGCGGGGGGGCCCTCCGCCCGGACCCCCTTGAAAGAGACTCCTGCGGAGGGCAGCCAATCATGTGATCGGCGCGGGATTGAAGATGCACAGGTAGTTGTACATCTTGTACTTCTCGGCGAAGGGCTGATCCTTGCCGCTGGCGCAGGCGATGATCTTGTTGAAGATCTCGGTGCCGACCTCGTCGATGGTCTTTTCGCCCGTGGCCACGGCGCCGGCGCTGATGTCGATGATGTCCGGCCACTGCTCCTTCAGCTCATTGCGGGAGGAGACCTTGATCACGGGGACGGCAGCGAGGTTGTAGGGCGTTCCGCGGCCGGTCATGAAGACCTGCAGGCCGATGCCGCTGGCCATCTGGCAGGGACCGCACACGATGTCGCTGGCCGGGGTCGCCGCGAAGATCTCGCCGTGCTTGGTGGGCTTCTCGGCGGGCGAGAGCACCTCCACGATGGGCGAGGTGCCGGACTTGGCGATGGAGCCCATGGCTTTTTCGACGATGTTGGCCAGGCCGCCCTTCTTGTTGCCGGGGGTCGGGTTCGCGTCGCGGTCGACGTGGCCCTCGTCCAGGTAATGGTCGTACCAGCGCATCTCCTCGGCCAGGCGGTCGCGCACCTCGGCGCTCACGCAGCGCTCGGCGATGAAGTGCACGCCGTCGCGCACCTCGGTCACCTCGCTGAAGAGCACGGTCGCCCCGCCCTGCACCAGCATATCCGCTGCGTAGCCCGCGGAGGGATTCGCGGAGACACCGGAGAAGGCGTCGCTGCCGCCGCACTGCATGCCGACGAGCAGATCGGAGAGCGGCAGCTCCTCGCGCCTGCGCTCGTTGAGGATCTTCAGCTTCTTCTCCGCCATGTCCATCAGGGCCTTCATGCAGCCCTCGAAGCCGTGGCATTCCTGCAGCACGACCACGTTCTCCGGCGTGTTGTTCTCCGGGCCGACGAGCATGTCCACCGTCAGCTTTTCGCAGCCGAGGGAGACTACCATCAGCTGGCCGCCGAAGTTCGGGTGATGGGCGATGTTCCGCAGGGCGCGGATCGGCACCTTGGCCTCGGGCGCGTTGATCGCGACGCCGCAGCCGTAGGGATGGTTGATGGCGACCACGCCGTCCACGTTGGGATACTTGGGCAGCAGCTCGCGGCGGATGCGCTCCACGGCGACGTTCAGCGTGCCCTCGACGCACTGCACGGTGGTCTGGATGCCCAGCAGGTTGCGCGTGCCCGCGTAGCCGCCCTCGGGATTGCGATAGCCCCACCAGGTCTTCACCGGAGGCTCCGGCAGATCGGTGCGGATGTTCACGCCCCAGGGCATGTTGTCCAGGGAAGGCGGAGTGGGCAGGCGGAGCATGTGCTCGTTGATCCACTGGCCCTTCGCGATGGGGTCGATGGCGTAGCCGAGCACCACGCCGTAGCGGATAACCGGCGCGTCCTGCGGGATATCGACGAGGGCGATCTTGTGCGCCTGCGGGATATCGGAGAGGGTGACCACGCCGGGCATGATCTCGGTGCCCTTGGGCAGCTCGTGGACGGCGATGGCTACGTTGTCTTCGGGTTTGATCTGCACGTATGTACGCATGGCGTTCTCCTTAAGAAAGGCCGACTGGCAAAGCCAGCCGGCCTTGGCTGTGAAAGGATGGTGAGCGTTTTCGCGCCCGGAAGAGAGCCCCTCCCCCGGCCCCTCCCCGCTGCGGCGGGGAGGGGAGGAATGGAGTGGTCGCCAGGGGTGACTTTCCGGAGAAAAGTCACCCCCGGACCCCCTGGAAAGGCGCTCCTGCGGAGGGCTTGCCGCAGCGCAGCGGCAGCTTTTCGCTCTTTACCGCACCAGGCAGGGCTTCTTGTTGTCGAACTTCCAGCCGGGGATCAGGTACTGCATGCCCTTGGCGTCGTCGCGCGCGCCGAGGCAGTTCTCGAGGTAGATCTTGTTGGCCTTCTTGATCTGGTCCAGGTCGGCGTCGATGCCAAGGCCGGGCTTCTTGGGCAGGTCAATGCAGCCGTCCACGATCTGCATGGGCTCCTTGGTCAGGCGCTCGCGGCCCTCCTGCCAGATCCAGTGGGTGTCGATGCCGTTCATCTTGCCGGGGATCGCGGCGGCGCACTGCACGACCATGGCCAGAGAGATGTCGAAGTGGTTGTTGGAGTGGCAGCCCCACATGAGGCCGAAGTCGTTGCACAGCTGGCCCACGCGCACGGAGCCGTTCATCGTCCAGAAGTGCGGATCGGCCAGCGGGATGTCCACGCTCTGCAGGGCGATGGTGTGGCGCATCTGGCGCCAGTCGGTGTTGATCATGTTGGTGGCGGTGGGCATCATGGTGGCCTTGCGGAACTCGGCCATCACCTCGCGGCCGGAGAAGCCGTCCTCTGCGCCGCAGGGATCCTCCATGTAGGCCAGCACCTTCTTCAGGTCGGGAGCCACCTCGAGGGCTTCCTTCAGGCTCCAGCAGCCGTTGGGGTCGAGGTCGACGCGGGCGTTCGGGAAGGCCTTCTTGATGGCGGTGACCGCCTTGACTTCCTCTCTGGGCGCCAGGACGCCGCCCTTGAGCTTGAAGTCCTCAAAGCCGTACTTTTCCACGGTCGCCTTGGCCAGCTCGACGATGGCGTCGGGGGTCAGGGCCTCCTCGTTGCGCAGGCGGTACCATGCGCAGTCGCTGTCCTCCTCGCCCATATAGGGGAGGTCGGTCTTGTGGCGGTCGCCAATGTAGAACAGGTAGCTCAGGAAGCGGACGCGCTCGCGCTGAATGCCGTCGCCCATCAGGGCCGCGGCGGGCACCTCAAGGAACTTGCCCAGCAGGTCGAGCAGGGGCGCTTCGATGGCGGTGACCACGTGCACGCCGGTGCGCAGGTCAAAGGTCTGCAGGCCGCGGACGTCGTCCTTGATGTTCTGGTTCAGCCAGGCGCGCACCTTGTTCAGCGTGCCCTTGTAATCGGAGATGGGCGTGCCGAGCACCAGGTCCTTCACGTCCTCCAGCGCCTTGGTGATCTTCTGGCCGCCGGGCACTTCGCCAACGCCCAGGTTGCCGGTGGAATCCTCCAGCACGACCACGTTGCGGGTGAAGTAAGGCGCGTGCGCGCCGGAGAGGTTCAGCTCCATGCTGTCATGGCCGGCGACGGGGTAGACGTCCATTTTAACAACCTGTGGAATCATGGGTGTATCCTCCTACAGTTTCTGTCGATATCACCAAGTAAAACGACAGGCGATGCGAAGGGGTGCAGGGGGTTCGGAGCGCCCGGAAAACTCCATGTTATGGAGTTTTCAGCGGAGAACGGGCGGCAGCCCCGGACCGATCGCAAAGCCCCCTGCCCGCGCCCGCAGGCGCGGAACCCTTGCAGCCAAACAATACGGCAAATGAGTTATTTCAGTTTCATGCCAATCCGAATGGCCCGGAACAGCCGCTCGGCGGCGTACTCGTACAGGGCTGGGGCGTCGGTCATGGCCTTCTCCAGACTCATGGGGCCGGAGACCGTGGTCTGGATCGTGCTCTCGCACAGGTCAAACAGGCCCTCCGCGCCGTCGCCGATGCCGCCCACGATGGCGACCGTCGGGATGCCCTGCAGGGCGCAGCGCTTGGCGACGCCCACGGGCACCTTGCCGAAGCGCACGCTCTGGCCGTCGATCCGGCCCTCGCCGGTCACAGCCAGGGACACGCCCTCGAGCTTTTTGTCGAAATCGACCGCGTCCAGCACGGCGTCGATGCCGCTCCTGAGCTGCGCGCCGAGCACGCCGCCCAGGGCAGCGCCCAGGCCGCCCGCGGCGCCCGCGCCGGGGAAGGACGCAATGTCCCTGCCGACCGCCTCGGAGACAACCCTGGCGAAGCTCGCCATGCCGGCCTCCAGCTCGTCGCGGATCTCAGGCGTCGCGCCCTTCTGCGGGCCGTAGATAAAGGTCGCGCCGTTCTCGCCCAGGAGCGGGTTGGTCACGTCGCAGATGACCGTGATGACCGTCTCCTTCAGCTCAGGCATGAGACCGGAGAAGTCGGCGCGCGCCACGTTCTTCATCTCGCCGCCGATGGGCTTGACGTCGCGGCCCTGGGCGTCGGTGAACTTCGCGCCGAGCGCGGCCAGCATGCCGATGCCGCCGTCGTTGGTGGCGCTGCCACCGATGCCGATGAGCAGGCGCCGCACGCCGCGGCGCAGGGCTTCCGCCATCATCTCGCCCGTGCCCAGGCTGGTGGCCTGACGGGGATCCTTCCGGTCCGCGGGCACATAGGGCAAACCGCTGGCCTGGGCCATTTCCATCACCGCGGTGCCGTCCGCGAGGAGGCCCCACACGGCGGTCTCGGGCTCGTACATGGGGCCGGTGACGCGGGTCTCAACGCGCTCGCCGCCCATGGCGCGGAGCAGGGCGTCCACGGTGCCCTCGCCGCCGTCCGCCACGGGGACGGAGATGGTCTCGGTGCCCGGGAAGACGCGGGCGGTGACGCGCTCCAGGATGTCGCAGCTCTCCAGCGCGGAGAGCGATCCCTTGAAGGAATCAGGCGCAAAGATGAATTTCATGTTCTTCTCCTTGGTCAATGAGTGAACCGAATCAGGATGCGCGGCGCTTGCTCATGCGGGCAGGGCGGCGGGACACGCGCCGCCCTGCCGCTTTCGCGCGCGGAAAAACCGCGCCGTCACGATGCGTCAGAAAAGAGCGCCCAGGAGATGCCTGCGCATCTCCTGGTTTTCGTTATCAGTGATGCAGGACTTCGCCGGTCAGCTTCTGATAGTACTTCAGCAGGGCGCTGTGGTCGCAGCTGCCGTCGCCGTCGTGGTGCAGGATCTTCATCATCTCCA
>CAMNLM010000039.1 GCA_946543085.1 uncultured Clostridia bacterium
TTTGCAAAGGGCGATCGCAAAGCCCTTTGCCCGCGCCCGCAGGCGCGGAACCCTGGGCGCGGAACCCCCTGCAATAGCCATTGACAAACAGTTCCGCATCGCGGAGAATAAGGTATCCACGCGGAAAAGAACAAAGCGGAGGCGGCAACGATGAAGACGGCGCTCATCATGGAGGGCGGAGCCATGCGGGGGATGTTCACCTGCGGCGTGATCGACGTGCTGATGCGCGAGGGCATCTCCTTCGACGGGGCCGCGGGGATCTCCGCGGGGGCCGTTTTCGGCTGCAACTTCAAGTCCCGGCAGATCGGCCGTCCCATCCGCTACAACAAGACCTACTGCCGCGACCCGCGGTACTGCAGCCTCCGCTCGCTGCTGCGGACGGGCGACCTTTACGGCGCCGACTTCTGCTACCGCGAGCTGCCGGACGAGCTGGACGTCTTCGACCGGGAGGCCTTCCGGGCGAATCCCCTGGCCTTCTACGTCGGCGCGACCGACGTGCGGACGGGAAAGTGCGTTTATCACCTGTGCGCGGACGGGGGCGCGCTGGATATGCTCTGGATGCGCGCGTCGGCCTCCATGCCGATCGTCTCCAGACCGGTCAGCGCGGAGGGCAGACTCCTGCTGGACGGCGACATCTCGGATGCCGTGCCCTACGCCTGGATGGAGGGATTGGGGTACGACCGCAACGTGCTTGTGCTGACCCAACCCAGGGGTTACCGCAAGGCAAAACAGGGCGGCTTCTCCCTGCTCCTGCGCAGGTATCCGAAGATCGCGGAGGCGATGCGCGTCCGGCACGAGATGTACAATCGGCAGATGGAGGAGATCGACAGGCGCGAGGCGTCCGGCGAGGCGCTGGTGATCCGTCCCCCTGAAGCCCTGCGGATCGGTCACAGAGAGAAGAACCCCGACGAGCTGGAGCGCGTCTACCGGATTGGCGTCCGGGAGGCGGAAGGGCGGCTGACGGAAATCCGGGCGTTTCTGACCGGGCCTGCGGGGGACGCGGAGCGCGCAATCGGCCCGGAACCACGGGAAACCATCGGAAGAAAAACGGAGGAACTGCGGCGTGAGCTTATATGCGATCGGTGACCTTCACCTGCACTTCCAGGCGGAGGTGAAGTCGAAGGGACAGCTGACGGACAAGGTCTGGAAGGGGCACGAGCGGGTCTTCGCGGCCAACTGCGCCGGGCTGATCCGCGAAGAGGACACCCTGGTGCTCGCGGGCGACCACAGCTGGGGAAGAAACCTCGGGGAGTGCGAACAGGACATGGCGTACATCATGCGTCTGCCCGGGCGCAAGGTGCTCCTGCGCGGCAATCATGACATGTTCTGGGACGCAAAGAAGACCGAAGTCCTGAATCGGCATTTCGCTGGGAAGCTGTTCTTTCTGCAGAACAATTACTGCCCGTATACGGACGGGGCGGGCAAGGCCTGGGCGCTTGTCGGCACGAAGGGCTTCACCTTCGAGGGACCGTTCTATCTGGACCGCCGTCGGCGGGTCGTGGGCTGGGATGAGGAGAAGGAACAGCACGCGCGGAAGATCGTGGACCGCGAGCTGGAACGCCTGCGCCTTTCCTTTGAGGCGGCCCGTCGGGACGGCTTCACGCGCTTCATCATGTTCCTGCACTATCCGCCGACCAGCATCCTTGAGCGTGACAGCGATTTCACCCGCATGGCGGAGGCATACGGCGCGGCGCAGGTGATCTACGCCCACTGCCACGGGGAAGCGCGCTTCCATGACAGCATCGAGGGCCGGTTTCACCGCGTTGATTACAGCCTGGTATCGGGCGACTACCTTCGCTGGATGCCGAAAAAGATTCTGTAAACCAGACGAGCACCCGGACAGACCAAAGTCTGTTTGCTGTTTGACCATACCAAACACCCCGGCCGACGCGCACTGTGCCGACCGGGGATTTTACTGTGGACGAATACGTGCTCAATGCTTCATGCAGCTTGACGCTCAGTCATACAGCCACACGCGCATCTCGCCTGCGCCGCGGTTGCCCCAGGCAAAATAGGGGACGAGCGTCAGCGACGTGTCCTCCGTGTCCGGAACGGACCAGGGGCGGTAGAGACCGCCTGTTCCAATCTGTCTGCGCCTGGCGGGGACTTTCAGAACGGGCAGGCGAAGGCTGCCGATCGTCTCCCACGCCACCTGCGCCTCGGCTTCCGGCAGCGCCTGCAGCAGATGGAGATAGGCGCCGTTGTCCTTCTCCTCGGCGCAGTAGACCAGCGGGCCGCGGCTGTAGCACACCTGATGCGCGGTTTCCTTCACCATCGGATGGCCTGTCAGCACGCGCACGGGCATCGGGAAATCGACGTGAACCGTGTCGCCGGCCCGCCAGCGGCCGGACAGGAAGAGATAGCCGTCCTGTGTGCGGCACGGCCTGCCCGGCGCGTCCAGGCGGAAGCCGTCCGCCCAGCCGGGGATGCGGAGGGCGATCGTGCCTTCCGCTTCCCCCTCTGTCACCGAAAGCCGGATGACGCCGTCCCGCAGCAGGTTGGCGTCCAGGCTGAGACGCACACGCTTCCCGCTGAGCACGGCTTCGATTTCGCTGCCGACATAGAGGTGCACAAAGAGCGTGTCGGCGCTCTGCGTGGCGATATACGCGCCGAGGGAGGAGAGCAGCCGGGCCACATTGGGCGGGCAGCAGGCGCAGCCAAACCACTTCTGCCGCTCGGGCTTCACGTGGCTGAGGCGCTGATCCTCCCGGCAGGCCGCGGGATCGACCTCAAGCGGGTTGACATAGAAGAAGCTTCGGCCGTCCAGCGCCATGCCGGCGAGCACGGTGTTCCAGAGCGCGCGCTCCATCACGTCCGCGAAGGCGCTGTCCGGGCGGAGCTGGAGCATCCGGCGGGCGAAGAACACCAGTCCGACGGCGGCGCAGGTCTCGGAATAGGCCGTGTCCGACGGCAGATCGTAGGGAAGGGAGAAGGCTTCGCCCACGTGGGTGCCGCCGACGCCGCCGGTGACGTACATTTTCTCGTCGACGGCGGAAGACCAGAGCGCCTCACAGGCCGCGAGCATGGCCCCGTCCCGGTTGACGCGGGCCGCGTCCGCCATGCCGCTGCAGAGATACATTTGCCGCACGGCGTGGCCGGTGGCCTCGCGCATCTGCCGGACAGGCTTGTGGGCCTGATAGTAGACATAGCGCGACGCGGTGACGGGCAGCGCGGGCAGGCCCTCCCGTTTCCTGCGTTCGTTTTCTTCAAGAGCAAAGGTGCTTGGCTCTGTCCCGCGCACGTCGAGGAAGAAATTGGCGAGATCCAGCCACTCCTGCTCGCCGGTCGCCTCGTACAGTCGGAACAGGGCCATCTCCGCAATTTCGTGGCCGGGACAGCCGCGATCCTTGCCGGGGCCGAAGCGGCGGGCGATGCAGGCGGCAAAGCGGCGCGTCACGTTCAGCAGATCGTCGCGGCCGGTCGCGTCCCGCCAGGCGATGGCGGCCTCGATCAGGTGGCCGAAGCAATAGAGCTCGTGGTGATCCTTGAGGTACGTGAACGCCCGGTCGATGCCGTTGAGCGTATAGTAGGTGTTCAGGTAGCCGTCCGCCTCCTGGGCTGCGCAGACCGCGTCCACCGCCTCCTGTACGCGCGCCTGCAGGGCCGTGTCCGGCTTCAGCGCGAGCTGATAGGAGGCGGCCTCGATCCACTTGTAGCCGTCGCTGTCCTGGAAGACCCAGCCGTAGAAGGCATCCGGGTCGGCGCTTGCGGGATCAGGGCCTTCGATGTGGATCTGGTCGGGACGCCCGTGCGGCACGTAGGGGCCACCGGCTTTCCGGGCTGCGACGGAGCGGGCAGCGGCGCGCATGTTGTGCATCCACCAGCTCGGGGCCGCGCCTTCGATCCGGTCGTTCAGGGCATCCCACTGGTAGGGGAGCACCACGTCGCGCACCAGGTCCATTTCCCGCTTCCAGAAGGCATCTGAGATTTTTACATGGCTGAGCGGCAAGGGCTGAGAAGTCATGGTTTCACGCTCCTGTTTTGTATGTTGATGATGGCCGGCGTGCGGGGACGGAAGGCCGAATGGGGGCATCGCCGCCGGCTGCCGCAGCTGTCCGCTGATGCAACCAGTATACCACGACGCGAAGATTCTTCAAGCGCGACGCGCTGCTTTCGCAAAAGATGAGAGGAGACCGTGAAAGATGGAAGAGACGCCATGATGCTTTTGCACCACAAACTTGCGACGAATCAGCGAACAAAAGAATACAGATTATTACTAAATATATGCAATATTAAGAAATAATGACAATAATAACATTAATATGCAACATAATTGCAACGAAAGCAAGAACACAGAATGAAGTAAGCAACAAAACATGAAATACGTCCCAATGCGGCGATTTTATCGCGCAAGACAAATGACAACATCCTTACAAATCAAAAACGCAGGGATGACGCGCCAATTGCGACAAGCGACAGAAAGAACGACGAATCAGCAAATAAAGTCGAACGAGTTCATATGATTCTGTGAATCCGAGAACACAACTGACACAGCCTGAAACCTGAATGAAACAATCGGCATGTGCCACCTGATGCGGCATAATAAAACCGGACGCGGACAGGGGCGGCCTGACAGGCGGGCACAGCTGGGTTTCCTGCTTCCCGCGCTCCTTCACAGGCGCGGCGGGCGCTCTGCCGGCAAATCCCAATCCGGATTCGTGTGAATCTTGCTTTTTGCAGTATTATTGAGTAAAATGATAGGCGACAATGGGCGAGAGACACGGGGAAGCGTTTTGCCCATTGCGAGCCAATGCCGACCGCGGTTCGCGGATGCTGGACAGGTCTCCGGCGACGGACGGGGCGGAAGCGAATGCGGCGGCCGGACAGCCTGCGCGGCCGAGGGCGCGCTCTCCCGGACACCTGTCGCAGCCGCAGCTGTGAACGTTCAAAACTGAGGAATTGCACAGATGACCGAAACAGGCCCACTGACCTTCAAGCCGGTTGCGCTGGAGGACTGCGACAGGATTTATCCCCTGACCTCCGCTTATGGGGAGGGCTCCTGTCAGCATTCGCCCGTCAGCATGTATTCTGTCGCGGAGAAATACGGCGACGCTGTGTGCATCCGGGACGGCGTGCTCTATACCCTGCGCAGCCGCCTGTGCGGCGGGGGGATCCGCGTTTATCTTGCTCCGCTGGGGCCGGGCGACCCGGGGGAGGCCTTCGGGCTCCTTCTCGCGGACGCCGCCGCGCACGGGGCGAAGGCGAAGTTCGTGACGCTGACCGGGAAAGCCGCCGCGGCCCTGGAGCGGAGTTTTCCGGGCTGCTTCACGGTGGAGGAGGACCGCGATCTGGCGGAGTACATGTACAGGGCGGATGTGATGGCCTCCTTCTCCGGCGGTGCGCTGCGGAAACGCCGGGCTGAGGTGCATACCTTCTGGAACCAATTCGGGAACCGCGCTGACATCGCGGAGCTGACTCCGGAAGACTTTCCGGCCGTGCTGGCGTTTGAACAGAAGTGGCTCAGGATGAACCTGGAGACCCACGACCGGGAGACCCTTGAGCGGGACGCGCGGATGATTAGCGACCAGATCCGCCACTACGACGCCCTGCGCCTCTCCGGCATCGTGCTGCGCATCGACGGGGACATCGCGGGCTTCTGCTACGGGACGAAGCT
This sequence comes from uncultured Clostridia bacterium, assembly GCA_946543085.1. Lineage (GTDB taxonomy): Bacteria > Bacillota > Clostridia > Christensenellales > Aristaeellaceae > RUG11272. Next base: position 5,615 of record CAMNLM010000039.1, read on the forward strand.
CAGCGACGCCTTCTATGACGTGATTGTGGAGAAGGCGGACAGGCGCGTTCCGCACAGCTACAAGGTGCTCCGGCAGGAGTCGGTCAGGCGGTGCGCGGCCGGCTGCGCCTATATCAATATGGAAGAGGATGTGGGCGTGCCGGGCCTGCGGGCGCTGAAGATGGCCTATCAGCCGGACTATCTGCTCCGGAAATTCATCGCGATGGAGAGATGACGGGTATGAATCTGAGAAAGCAAACCATGGCGACGCTGGGACTTGTGCTGATCACGATTCTGGCGGCCATCCAGTACGTGTTCCTGCAGAATGTGCCGGACACGGTCTCGACGTTTGCCTTCGTCTGCGTCACGAACGTCATCGGCCTCGTGATCCTCGGCGCTTTGCAGTTCAGAAAGCTCACCGCCATCAGCCGTCGGACCCTGCTCAAGGGCATTCTGTTCGCGGCGGAGCTGATCGGCTTCAATTCCTTCCTGCTGCTGGGCTCGCGGCACCTGGACGCGGTGGTCATCTCCAGCGTGGTGAGCTTCTACTTTGTGTTCATCACGCCGATCCTGCTCCTGTTCCACAAGAAGGTCAACTTCTTCTCGAGCATCGCCACGGCGATCGCCATCATCGCGCTGCTGCTGATGTTCGGCGCGGATACGGAGACGCTCTTCAGCTCGACGGACGTCGTCTACCTGATCATTGCCGACCTGTTCTTCGCGGCCTATGTCGTGAGCGTGTCGGTTTTCGGCGAGAAGGAGGACGCGAGCGCGCTGACCTTCACGCAGATGCTCTTCTCCGCCCTCTTCGCCCTCGTCGGCTGGTTCATTGAAAGCCGGATCTCCGGCGCGGCCATGACCCTGCCGACCGAGACGAGCTTCTGGGTCAGCGCGCTGTTCTTCGGCATGTGCATCCGGGCGGTCTATGGCCTCGTGCAGATCACCTGCCAGAAGCACGTCAGCGCGCTGAAGGCCTCGCTGATCTTCTCCATGGAGATCATTGTGACCCTGGTCACCAACCCCTTCATGTGCACCCTGCTGCACATGGAGTACAAGCCCGTGACCTTCTTCCAGGTGATGGGCGCGATCCTGCTGATTGTGGCCACGGTGATGGTGGATGACGCGGTGATGGTGCGCCTCGGCTATGACGACATCAAGGAGACCTCCTACGTCAACGAGAAGGGGGAGACCGTGACGAAGTCGTCCGTCTCCCGGAAGATGATCCTCACGACGGTCTCCTTTGCCCTGGTCACGCTGATCCTCTCCACGGTGACCTTCCTCTCCGCCATCTATTTCATCCGCGATTCCTCTGTGAACAATTCCCGGCAGTTGGGCGAGACGGCTTCCTCCATCAGCTCGGAGGCGATGATGGCCAAGCTGGAGGACAGCATCCTCAGCCAGGTGACCGACAAGGCTCTGCTGGCGGAGCAGAAGCTCTCCGCCTATTCCGACGCCCTGGTCTGCGCCGCGTCCTACGCGGAGGCCCTCTACCGCATGCCGGAGGACTACCCCGATCGGGAGGTTCCGGAGCCGGCGATGGAGAACGCCGGAACCTGGGTGATGCAGCGGACGCTGGCCAATCCCAGCGTGCACTACGCGCCCATGATCAGCGACAGCAAGCTGCTGGGCAACATGGAGGACATCTTCGTCCCCCTCGTCGCCAACCATGAAAACATCGCGACGGTCTATCTGGGCACCGAGAGGGGTCTCATGGTCAGCTATGACCCCAACTCGGACACTGCCATCACGACGGACGGCGGCTACTACGAGTACCGCGATTCCGTGTGGTACCTGACGGCGAAGCGGCAGAAAAAGTGCATCTTCACGGAGACCTATCAGGATCGCTACGGGCGGGGCCTGACCATCACCTGCGCGGCGCCCATCTTCAGCCCGGAGGGGTACTTCATGGGCTGCGTCGGCATGGATATCCTGATGAAAGAGCTGAACGACTCCATGGTCAACGACGGCATCGTGATTCCGAGCCTGGCCGCGCTGATCGACCGAAACGGCAATTACATCGCCGGCAGGGACGTGGATGAGCTCTCCGAGAACATGGGCAGCATCTTCGACACGGGGAGGAACGAAGCCCTTCGCCAGGCAGGAAGGGAGATCCTGGCGCGCAGGAAGGGCGTCGTCAGCGTGGGAGAGGGCGAGGAGGCGGACTATATCTCCTTCGCGACCATCGATTCCACGGACTGGACGCTCTGCATCCTGACCCCGGTTTCGTCGGTCATCGAGCCCGCCGTGGCCATCCGCAAGGGCATCGACGAGAACACGAGGACCGTGGTTGCGACCGTTACCCGGGTTATCCTGGCGGTGATCCAGACCTGCCTGCTGCTGAGCGCGCTGATCCTGGTGATCGTGACGCTGTTCACCGGCAAGTTCTCTAGGCGCATCTCGGATCCGCTGAAGCAGCTGGAGGCGGACGTGAAGACCATCAGCGGCGGCAAGCTGGACAGCCGCACCACGGTCACCACGAACGACGAGATCGGCAGCCTGGCCAATTCCTTCAATATCATGACGGACAGCCTGCAGAAATACATCGCCGATCTCAAGGAAGTCACGGCGAAGGAGCAGCGCATCGCCGGCGAGCTCTCCGCGGCGACCAGCATTCAGGCGAGCATGCTGCCCAGAAACTTCGGGGCGTTCTCCAGCGGAAGGCCGTTCGACCTCTTCGCCTCCATGGATCCCGCCAAGGAAGTGGGCGGCGACTTCTACGACTTCTTCATGATCGACGAGAACCGCCTGGGCCTGGTGATGGCGGACGTGAGCGGCAAGGGCGTGCCCGCGGCCCTGTTCATGGTCATCGCCAAGACGCTGATCAAGAACCGGGCGCAGATGGGCGGCGGCCCCGCCGAGATCCTGGCTTCCGTCAACGACCAGCTGTGCCAGGGCAACGAGGAAGAGATGTTCGTCACGGTGTGGTTCGGGATTCTCGACCTCGCCACGGGCAAGGGCATGGCGGCCAACGCCGGCCATGAGCACCCGGTGATCCGCCGGGCGGGCGGCCTGTACGAGCTCGTCGTCTATCGCCATTCGCCCGCGCTGGCGACCTTCGAGGGCCTGCGTTTCCGCGAGCATGAATTCGAGCTGCACCCCGGCGACAGCCTGTTTGTCTATACGGACGGCGTGGCCGAGGCGACCAACGCGCGGGAGGAGCTTTTCGGCACCGACCGTATGCTGGAGGCGCTGAACAGGAATCCGGACGGCACGCCGGAGGAGGAGATCCGCACGCTGAAGGCGAGCATCGACGCCTTTGTGGGCGAGGCGGATCAGTTTGACGATATCACGATGCTGGGTCTGCACTACTTTGGAACGGAGGCGCAAAAGCATGGTTGAATGGACTGTCAGGGCTGTACTGGAGAACCTGAGCCAGGTGATTGCCCGTGTGGATGAGGAACTCGAAAAGCTGGACTGCCCGATGAAGGCACAGGTGCAGATCGACGTGGCGGTGGAGGAAATCTTCGTCAACATCGCGAGATACGCCTACGCGCCGGATACGGGCGACGCGACGATCCGCATCCTCCCGGACACGGAAAACCGCGTCTTCGCGATGGAGTTCCGCGACAGCGGCGTGCCCTTCGACCCGCTGAAAAAGCCCGATCCGGACGTGACGCTCGCCGCCAGGGACAGACAGGTCGGCGGCCTCGGCATCTTCATGGTGAAAAAGAGCATGGACAAGGTGCTCTACGCCTACGAGAACGGTCAGAACGTGCTGCGCATCGAGAAGCAGCTGTGAGCGCCCTGGAGGATCACACCGTGACGCGATAGCCCCCCGCGGGACGCGTTCCCGCGGACGGCCTTTTGTGGCCGCAGAGCTGTGCGCTGCCGCTCTCCAAAAACGAAAAAAGCGTTCCGCCGTGGCCTTCCATCAACGGCCGCAGCGGGACGCTTTGCTGTACAGGCGCGCTTTCAGCGCAGCCGAGCCCATTCACTCAGCAGCCCAGCTCTCCCCGCAGGTCTCGCAGACAAGTGTTTTGCTCCACTTCCGCCCAAGCGCGGCCGCAGCGGCCTGCGCTTTTTCTCTGCCTTCAAACACGCCGTAGACCGCGGAGCCGCTGCCGGACATCTGCGCGCAGACGGCGCCATGGGCGAAGAGCAGCGCGACCGCCTCCCCGATGGCGGGCTGCATGGCGCGGCTGACCGCCTCCAGCGCGTTCCCCGGCACGGCGGGCAGGCTGCGGAGATCCCCGGTCCTGAGCGCGCCGATCAGCGCGTCCGTGCGGACAGACAGGGTCTGCTCGGAGCGGTGCCACGCCCCGTAGACAGCGGCCGTGGAAAGCCCGGGGCAGGGCTGGACGACAACCAGCGGCCAGACCGGGCCGCTGCCAAGGGGGGTCAGGCGCTCGCCTATGCCCTGCACGCGGCACAGCCCGCCGCGCAGGCAGAAGGGGATGTCCGCGCCCAGCGCAAGGCCGATGCGCTCCAGCTCGTCCTGGGAGAGATCGAGCTGCCACAGGCGGTTCAGCCCGTGGAGAGCGGCCGCCGCGTCCGAGCTGCCGCCGCCCAGGCCTGCCCCGCTCGGAATGCGCTTCTCCAGCCGCATGCGCACGCCGCGCGCGACGCCGGACTCCCGGCGCAGGGCTTCCGCCGCGCGCACGACAAGGTTGCGCCCGTCGGTGGGAATGACGCCGTCTCCGCCGATGACCTCCAGGGCGACGCTGCCTGCGTCCGCTTCCTCCAGCGTGAGGGTGTCGGAGAGGGTGATCGGCTGCATCACCATATCCAGCAGGTGGTAGCCGTCCTCCCGCACGCCGGTGATGTCCAGGCTCCAGTTGATCTTTGCCAGCGCTGCAAGCCGCATGGTCATGTTCCTCGCTTCCGTTCGATCTGCTTGTATGTCCTTTATAGCACGTTTGGCCGGAAAGCACAAGGCGCATGCGGGGAAAGGGCGTGAAGAGCGCATCATGCAGATCTGGCATATCGCTGCGCATATGCTGCAATCCAGCAAACGGGTCTTGACAAATATATCGGGCGACGATATAATGCAATCACGATATATCGGAAAGCGATATATCGCCAACCGATGGAGGTGAGGACATGGCGGAAAGCTTCGCTCTGACGGAAGCGACCTATTACATACTCCTGTCACTGGTGAAGCCGCGGCACGGCTACGGCATCATGCAGCTGACGGAGGAGCTCTCCGGGGGGAGGGTTCATCTGGCGGCGGGAACGCTCTACGGCGCGCTGAACGCGCTGTGCGCGAAGGACTGGATTCTCCAGCTCCCGTCCGCGGACGACAGCAGGAGGAAGGAATACCGGCTCACGGAGAAGGGACTGCAGGTGCTGCGCCTGGAAGTGACAAGGCTGCGCGAGCTGGCGGACAACGGCGAAAGGATACTTGGGGAGGCTTGAAGATGGAAAACAGGAGAACCGTGCGCAGGTGGTTCTGGGTGTGGGCTTTTGAGAAGGAAGAGGACTGGCTGAACGAGATGGCCATGAACGGCTGGGTGCTGGAGAACGTGGGCTTCTGCACGTACCATTTCGTGCGCTGCGAGCCCGGGGAATACAGCATACGCCTGGAGATGCATCCCTATGACGAAGCCTATCTCTCCTTCATGCGCGATACCGGCGCGGAGTACGTGGGCCGCGTGATGATGTGGATCTATTTCCGCAAGAAGGCGGCGGACGGCCCGTTCGACCTCTTCTCGGACATCGACTCCCGGATCAGCCATCTGGACAAGATTGGCAAGATGCTGAGCGCCGTGGGCGGGATCAACCTGGCCATCGGCGCTGTGAACAGCCTCAGCGGCAATGCCGTCGGCGCGGTCAACCTGCTTTGCGCCACGCTGCTGATGTACGGCCTGGGCCGGATCCACGGCAAGAAGGAAGCCTTGGAAAAGGAACGCATGCTGCATGAGTAAGGACGAGAACGGCCTGCCGCTGACAGTGGCAAGGGACTGAAGCCCTCCGCAGGAGCGCCTTTCCAGGGGTTCCAGGGGACGCTTTCCCGCGGAAAGCGTCCCCGGCCATCTGGCCATCGGCGCTGTGAACAGCCTCAGCGGCAATGCCGTCGGCGCGGTCAACCTGCTTTGCGCCACGCTGCTGATGTACGGCCTGGGCCGGATCCACGGCAAGAAGGAAGCCTTGGAAAAGGAACGCATGCTGCATGAGTAAGGACGAGAACGGCCTGCCGCTGACAGCGGCAAGGGAATGAAGCCCTCCGCAGGAGCGCCTTTCCAGGGGTTCCAGGGGACGCTTTCCGGCGGAAAGCGTCCCCTGTTCATCTTAAAAGAAAACTCCCCTCCCCGTTTGCGGGGAGGGGTCGGGGGTGGGGTCATCAACAAACTTCCAAACGCAGCGTTTTGCCGTAAAAACAACCATTCCCGAGCGCTCAGTGCTCTCCCTGAGCTTCCTCCGCGAGAGGAAGCTCAAACCAGAACGTGGTTCCAGCCCCTTCGGAGCTCTCCACCCCATAGGGCGCGCCGTGCTTCTCCAGAATCGACTGCACGATGTTCAGCCCCAGGCCGCTGCCGATGATGGCGCGTTTGTGGGTCTCCTTGGTGCGGTAATAGCGGTTCCAGATGAGCGGCAGCTCGTCCGGCGCGATGCCCTTGCCGGTGTCACGCACGTCGATGCGCACATGCTGCCCGGCGCGGCGCTGCGTCACGGTGACCTGCTTGTCCTCGCCGGTATAGGTCAGGGCGTTGCCGACCAGGTTGTAGATCACCTGGTTGATGCGGGTTTCGTCGGCCTTCACCCAGAACTCCTCGGCTGGCGCAAAGCGCACCGTGTAGCCATCCTTCGCTGTCATCCCGCCCACGCGGGCGACGATGGCGGAGATCGCGGCGGTGAGATTGAAGGGCTCGGGGCGCATCTCGACGGTGCCGGTCTGCATGCGCGAGAAGTCCAGCAGCTCGTTGACGAGGGTGGAGAGGCGTGCGGTCTCGTCGATGATGATCTGCATGTTCTCCGGTGTGTTTTCGTCGGGAATGTCGCGCATGGCCTCCGCGTAGCCGCCGATCATGGTCAGCGGGGTGCGCAGGTCGTGGCTGATGTTGGCGATCAGCTCGTGCTGCAGTTCCTCGACCTGGCCCAGCTCCTCGGCCGCGTGGGAGAGCGTCGTGTTCAGCTCGGCGATCTCCCGGTAGCTGTCGCCGTGGCGGGGCTTGGTATAGCGGGCGCGGGCGAGCTCCTTTGCGGCGCGGTTGGTCTCGATGATCGGGGTGGACACGCGCCGGGAGATCAGTCCCGCCAGCAGCAGCGCGCCGATGAGCACGATGACCGTGATCCACAGCAGCTGGCGCCGCAGAGCGGTGACCGTGGAGGAGAGCGGGGTGAGCTGCGTGTTGAGCAGGAGCGTCGCAGCAGTCCCGTCCGCGAGGGTCAGGTTCTTGGCGTAGAGGAGGCTGGTCACCCGTGTGTTCTCAATGTCGGGATCGAGCATGCGGCGCTCGCCCCGCCAGGTGCGCACGGTGGTCACGCGGTCCCGCTCGCGCGAGACGGTGACGGTCTCGGAGGAACTCCAGTAGCCGCTGTCCCGGTCGAGCGCGCCGGTGGGCTCCGGCGGTTGGCCGTCCAGGGTGGTCAGCGCCAGGCTGCCCGGCAGGAAGGGGTTGAACTGGAACAGCCGGATCATCGGATCGGACTTGCTCTGCGTCTGCTGGCACCAGGACAGCAGGGAGCTCGGGCTGGTCTTGTGAATGAAGCAGTTGTGCGAATTGTCGACGCTGGCGAGCTGATGGCCGTCGGCGTCCAGGAGCAGCACGCAGACGTCCTCCTGCCCGGACAGCTGTTCCGCGAGCGCGGAAAAGTCCTCCGCGTCGATGTTCTGGATCAGCATATCGCCCACCTTGGAGACCTGGGCGGTTTTGTACGCGCGGTAAAAGCTGTCCAGAAAAACGATCTGGAACAGCCAGAGCAGCAGAATCACGAACGCGACAAAGACAGCCAGGTACAGCATGACCCGGCTGCGGATGCCGAAGCGGCTGCTCAGGCGCTTCAGCCAGGAATCCGGACGCGCCTGCCGCGCGCTGTCCCCGGCGGCGCGCGCCTCAGTCCTTTTCAAAGCGGTATCCCACCCCTCGCAGTGTGGTGATGTGGTCGGCGTAAGCGCCGAGGGATTTCCGCAGCAGCTTGATGTGGGTATCCAGCGTGCGGTCGTCGCCGAAGAAATCGTAGCCCCAGACCTCGGAGATCAGCTTCTCGCGGGTGAGGGCGATGCCGCGGTTCTTCGCCATGTAAAAGAGCAGGTCGTATTCCTTGGGACTCAGCTCGACCGGCTGGCCGCCGATCAGCACGCGGCGGCCCGTCAGGTCGATGACCATGTCCTGCCCGACGTGGATCTCCTCGTGCGTCGCCGCCGTCCCGGTGCCGGAGCGCTTGAGAATGGCTCCGACGCGCATCATCAGCTCGCGCGGGGAGAAGGGCTTCACGACGTAGTCGTCCACGCCCAGCTCAAAGCCGTGGATGCGGTCGTATTCCTCGCCGCGCGCCGAGAGCATGACCACCGGCGTCTGGCTGAATTTGCGGATTTCGCGGCAGGCCGAAAAGCCGTCCAGCTCGGGCATCATGATATCGAGAATAATCAGATCATAGCTGTGCTTGCGGCACATCTCCACGGCCACCATGCCGTCCGAGGCCTCTTCCACCTCGTAGCCCTCAAACACGGCGTATTTGCGGATCAGGTCGCGGATTCGCGCTTCGTCGTCTACCACCAATAAACGCATCGGTCAGCCCTCCCTTGCTCGATGAATGCAGTATACCCCGTCGGGCCGAGATTTGCAAGCTGTCCTCTGTCAGGGATTTTTCAGCAGAACAGTCATGGGCAGACCGCGGCGGTGCAGCTGGATGACGGGGGCGGACGCACCCTGGCTCTCCAGGCGCTTGAAGGCCTGGACGCTGTCCGTCGGGGTGCCGTTGAGGCTCGTCACCACGTCGCCCGGCTCCACGCCGGCGCTGGAAGCGGTGGAATTATCCATCACGGCCAGGACGTAGAGACAGCCGTCGCTGTCGGCCAGCACGAGACCGTAATCGCTCTCGGTGTCCGCCGCCGGCGCTGACGCCTGCCGCACGGCGGGCAGCCGCACGAGCATGCCGGCCGCGAGCAGCACTGCGGCCGCGCAGACCAGAATCAGCCAACGCTTGATGATCACAGCGCTTCCTCCTTTCGTGGCTTTCACGGGGCAGGATAAGCGCTGTATGTGACAGATGGATGAACACTGGCTGACGGACAGGGAAAATCTCAGTTTCTGACAAAAAAGTCCCGGGCACCCTGCTCAAACCGGGTGCCCGGGAAAATGTGTTTTCACTCCTGGCCGACGGTGCCGATCAGCGCCTCGTAGATCGTATAGATGTCGTCGGTATTATTCTCCTGCCAGCCGTTCTGGCACGCGCGGTCCATGGCGGCCTCCGCCTGGGAAGCGCCTCCGCCCGCGGGAAAGTCGATCAGGCTGGAGGCGGCCTGCCTGGCTGTTGTGTCATAGTAGATGCCAAGGCCCCGCGTCCCGTCCTCGGAGAGGATCAGCAGCATCATGACATTGCCGTTCCGGCCGACGTAGGACTTGCTGGTCAGCAGGTCGGGGTTGAAGGGACGCCCGGTCTCCGGCACGGCTGTGACGTAGTCCAGCGCGAGGCAGACGGCGAGCGAAGCGCGGTCGAGGGACGAGGCCATCCATTCCTCCGCGGTGTGGTCGAACACGGGCGTCAGCACCGTCTCAAAGACAGCGGGCGCCGCGCCGGAAGCCGGCGCTTCGGTTGGAGCGGGGGCCTCGGTGGCCCTGGGCTCGGCGGCTGAAGGGCGCTTGTCGTACGCATAGCGCAGATCCAGGCCGAGCTGGCTGTATTCCTCCTCCTGGATCTCCAGGCCGACGCTCTTAATGCTGTCCGCCAGGGTGTCTGCGTTCATGGCGGCGGCCCCGCCGTCCTCGGCGGTGAGAATGCCGGCGGCGACCAGCTGTTTGAGGTTCTCCGTGTTGTTGAGATCAATGAAGCGGAGGATGCAGTGAACCGCCTCATCGGACTCGGCGACCGCATAGCTGCCGCAGGCAATGCCGCTGAAGCCGGGAATGATGGTGTCGGGGTCCAGCTCCAGGGCGGCTTCGGCCGTGTAGCCCATCGACTTGTTCAGCAGCACTTCGATGTTCAGCTGCATCAGCTTGCGGGAATGGCTGCCGAAAAAGGTGACGAAATACTGGGTGAAGTTTTCCGTCTGATCCGTGAGGAAGACGCGGTGATGGATGACGGCGTCCTGCAGGGAGAGCTGCAGGCCCGCCGCGAGCGCGGGCGTGACGAATAGCAGAGCGGCGAGGAAAACGGCCAGGAATTTCCGCATGGGTGAACCTCCTTGCGTGTCGGTCGGGGTTTCGAGGGGTTGAGGGTTCTTTGGGAAAAGCTGTCTGTCAGACCACGCGGAAGCCGGCTTCCCCGAGCTTCGTGCGGATCTCCTCGATCTGCGCGAAGTCGCGGGTTTCCAGGCCCAGCGTCAGGAAACAGCTGGTGACCGCCGTGCCCGCGTCGGCGACGTTGTGCACCACGGACACGACGTTCGCGCCGCATTCCGCCACGATCCGGCTGACATCCACCAGCTGGCCGGGCTTGTCCTCCAGGGCAATCTGCAGGGTCACGCGGCGGCCGGAGGTGATCAGGCCGCGCGCGATGACGCGGGAGAGGATGTTCACGTCAATGTTGCCGCCGGATACCAGGCAGACGGTCTTCTTGCCGGCGACCGGCACCTTGCCGAAGAGGGCCGCGGCGACGGAAACCGCGCCCGCGCCCTCCGCAACCACCTTCTGCCGCTCGAGCAGGGCCAGGATGGCGGCGGCAATCTCGTCCTCCGAAACGGTGACGACCTCGTCCACATAGCGGGAGACCATGTCATAGGTGATATCGCCCGGGTGTTTCACGGCGATGCCGTCGGCGAAGGTCTTCGCGCTGTCCAGGGTGATGGCCTCGCCGGCCTTGATGCTCTGGGCCATTGAAGGGGCGTTCTCGGCCTGCACGCCGTAGACCTTCACGCTGGGGTTGAGCGTCTTGATGACGTAGGCGACGCCGGAGATCAGGCCGCCGCCGCCAACGGGAACGACCACGGCCTCGACGTCCGGCAGCTGGTCGAGGATCTCCAGGCCGATGGTGCCCTGGCCCGCGATGACCTCGTCGTCGTTGAAGGGGTGGATGAAGGTCATGCCGGTCTCCTCCTGGAGGCGACAGGCGTAGGCGTAGGCGTCGTCGTACCCGCCCTTGACCAGGCAGACCTCCGCGCCGAAGGCCTTGGTGGCCTCGACCTTGGAGATCGGCGCGCCGTCCGGCATGCAGACGACGGAGCGGATGCCCATCCGGGAGGCCGCGAGCGCGACGCCCTGGGCATGGTTGCCCGCCGAGCAGGCGATGATGCCGGCCTTGCGCTGGTCCTCGCTGAGCTGGCTGATCTTGTAGTACGCGCCGCGCAGCTTGAAGGAGCCGGTCAGCTGGAGGTTTTCGGTCTTCAGATAGAGATGGCAGGGGCTCTTGAGCGCCGTGGCCTCGATGAGGTCGGTGCGGCGGGCAACCTGCTTGAGCACAAAGGCGGCATGATAGATTTTGTCCAGGGTAACCATCGGGGAACCCTCCTGTTTCCTGAAAGTGAGATATGTATTGGATATTGATGGGGAACCGAAGTATAGAATAGCGCAAGCGGGCGGTTTTGTAAACCCCGAACGGCTTTTCTCCGGCTGGGCAACCCGGGGAAAGCGTCTGTTTCTTGTGAGGGCGGCGGCGCGGCGTACGGGCCGGAAGCGGGACAAAACTGGGACAGAAACGGGGTAAAAATCTTCCGGAAACCCTTGACAAGCCCGGGCCCGCATGGTAGAATACCAACGGTTTTAAAGAAACCTGTGCCGTAGACAGCCGGTATCCGCAAGGATGTAAAGGAGCGTGGCTCCGCCTGCCGAGGTGCGATGGACAGCAATTTGAGATGCTCTCCCTTGCGCCTGCGCGAGGGTTTTCTTTCACTCAGAACCTTTGAGGAGGTGACAGGAGCAATGGAAAATATGAGCAAGAACCGTCAGCTGAAGGTTCAGGAGGTCGCGGAGATCGAGGAGCTGTTCAAGAATGCGAAGTCTGTCGCGTTCGTGAGCTACACCGGTCTGACCGTGGAGCAGGTGACTCAGCTGCGCAAGAACTGCCGTGAGAACGATGTGCAGTACTGCGTGAAGAAGAACCGTCTGGTCAACCTGGCCCTGAAGAACCTGGGCATCGAGGGCGCCGACGACCTGCTGAATGGCCCGAACGCGTTTGTGTTCGGCATGAAGGACGCAGTGGCAGCCCCCAAGGTGGTCAATGAGTTCATCGAGAAGAACAAGCTGCAGAGCCTGAAGATCACGGGCGGCGTGATGGACGGCAAGGTGGAGGACGAAGCCACCATGCTGGCCCTGGCCAAGCTGCCCAGCCGCGAAGTCCTGCTGGCCCGTTTGGTGGGCAGCATGAGCGCGACCATCGGCAACTTCGTGCGCGTGGTGGAAGCCATCCGCAAGCAGAAGGCCGGCGAGGAGTAATCCTGCCGCCGCTTTCCCCAAGCCGCGCCGCGTGAACAGCGCGTATATGCATTGACAATTCACAAAAAAAATCAACCTAACAGGAGGCTGAAAACAATGACTCATGAGGAGATTATCGCTGCTGTCGAGTCTATGACAGTGCTTGAGCTGAACGAGCTCGTGAAGGCTATGGAAGAAAAGTTCGGCGTGTCCGCCGCCGCCCCCGTGGCGATGGTTGGCGCCGTGGCCGGTGGCCCTGCCCCCGCCGCTGAGGAGAAGACCGAGTTCGACGTGGTGCTGAAGGAATTCGACGCCGCGAAGAAGATCGCTGTCATCAAGGTTGTCCGCGAAGTCATCGACGGCCTGGGCCTGAAGGAAGCCAAGGAGATCGTCGAGGGCGCTCCCAAGACCATCAAGGAAGGCATCTCCAAGGAAGACGCCGAGAAGATTGTCGCCAAGTTCAAGGAAGCTGGCGCGACCTGCGAAATCAAGTAATTTGCTTGACTGCAAGCGGTTTGACCGGAAACGGCCAGACCGCTTTTTCTTTTCTTCAGGCGAAGAGCGCATGCGCAGCCGGCTGGCTTTCCGCGCCCAACCCACGGTTGACCGGGAGAGAAGGATGCGTCATTGCGCGGGGGAGAAAAATGCGCTATGATCCTTTCTGCAAGGCCGCCTTCAATATCGAACCGGGAGGAACAACGACATGGAACTGGGGAACAAAATCAGGCAGCTCCGATTCAAAGCCTCGCTGACCCAGGAGCAGCTGGCCGAGCGTCTCGGCCTCAGCGCGCAGGCAGTCTCCAAGTGGGAAAACAGCGTCGCCATGCCGGATATCACACTCCTGCCCGACCTGGCGGAAATCTTCGGAGTCTCCATCGACGAGCTGTTTGACCTCACCACCGGGCAGAAATACCGGCGCATCGAGAGCCGCATGGACACGCAGGACGAGCTGGAACCGGACGTGTTCCGGGAATATGAGACCTTCCTGCGGGAGCAGATCCGGAGCGGAGAGGACCCGCAGAAAGCCAACAGCGTCCTGGCGCATCTTTATTACCACGCGATGGAGGCGTATGCGCGCAAGGCAGACGCCTGCGCGCGGGAGGCGATCCGCCTGAACCCGGGGAAGAAGGACTGCCAGTGGCTTCTGCAGAAGACAGAGGGCAGCGCGGCGTGGGACTGGAACATCACCAACCACAGCAGGACCATTGCCTTCTACCGGCAGCTGATCGAGGACGACACGGGGGAGCCGAAGAAGGCGCTGCCCTATCTCTACCTGATCGACAATCTGATCGCCGATCATCGCGCGGAGGAAGCCGAGGCTTATCTGGAGCGCTATAAGAAGCTTCCGGGATGTAAGGCTTTCATCGTGCCGACCTACGAGGCCGCGATTGCCCTCGCGAGGTTTGACGAGGCGCGGGCGGACGCGATCATGGAGAAAGCCCTGGCAGATTTCCCCGGGAACAGCGGCATGCTCTTTGAGGCCGCCCAGTACTACGCGGGCAAGTGTGATTACGGCAGAGCCATGCAGTGCTATGAGGCGTCCTATGCGGCCGAGACGGACAGACCGCGCTTCACGGATGCGCTGGACAGCATCGCCGCCATCTGCGAAATCACCGGCGATCTCCCGCGGGCGATCCGGACACAGGAGCGGATTCTCGGTGCCCTGCGCGAGGAATGGGGTTTCAGCGAAGAGACGATCATCCGCGAGACGGAGATGGAGATCGAGCGCCTGAGAAAGAAGGCGCAGTCCGGCAAGCGCTGAGCGCGCGGGCTGACCATTTCAGGGAGATAAACAGACTTGAACACGCTGCGGGCAGGCACAGGGCATCGCGATGAGCCCTGTGTTTTTTGCGGCGTCTCCCGGCGCACCCTCGGCGGCGCGCGGGAACCAAACGTGCCCGCGTGTCGTTGTATCAGCATACCGAATGTGGTATAATGGGACGGAGGCTGTACGCCGGTACAGCCGGGACCATGCCGGAGGGAAACATGCGGCGAACGGATCGATATCGAAACGGGCAGCAGGACGAACCCGCGTCCTGGGCGGAGGAGGAAGCTGCCTGGGCGGACACTCCGCAGGAAGAGCCTGTGACGGGAGACACGGAGATTTATACGCCCCAGGCGGAACCCGCCGCGGGGGATATGGATACGGATGCGCCCCAGGAATACCCTGGGGAGGATTTTGCGTGGCTGCAAGAGACGGGAGAGGCCTGGCAGGACGCGCCGGACGGCGGCCTGGAGATCGACACGGGCTTCCCCGCCGACGAAGACGGCGCGGATTATCAGGTCTACGGCGAGCAGGAGGAGACGGAACCGGAAGCGCCGCCCGCCTCGGCGGACGACGCGCTGCGCGAGAAGCATTCCTTCTTCAAACCCGCTGTGCGCCAGCCGCACTTTGTGCTGTCGGTGGCGGTCAACGTGGTGCGCATCCTGATTGTTGTGGCGCTCCTGGCCGGGCTCGCCGGCCTCGGCGCGGTGGCCGGCATCGCCAAGGGCTATGTGGAGACGGCGCCGAGCCTCAACCTGGCCGCCCTGGACGAGCAGGAGCAGACCTCCTTTATCTATGACGCGAAGGGCTATGTGATCGCCGAGTACAAGGGCACGGAGAACCGCGTGATGGTCTCGCTGGCCGCTATGCCGGTGGACCTGCAGCACGCCTTTGTCGCGGTGGAGGACGCGCGCTTCTATACGCACAACGGCATCGATCTGAAGCGCATCGTCGGCGCGTTTGTCTCCAACCTTTCTTCCTCGTCCACGCAGGGCGGCTCGACGATCACCCAGCAGCTGATCAAGAATACCCTCCTCTCCTCCGAGCAGAGCTACAAGCGCAAGATCCAGGAGGCCTACCTGGCCATGCAGCTCGAGGAGACCTACACGAAGGAGCAGATCCTGGAGAGCTACCTCAACACGATCTATCTCGGCGAGAACTATTACGGCGTGCAGACCGCCGCCCAGGGCTACTTTGGCAAGGGAATGGGCCAGCTGACCCTGCGCGAGTGCGCGATGCTCGCGGGCGTGACCAACAGCCCGTATTACTACAACCCGCGCCGCAACTTCTATACCCGGGAAAAAGAGGGTGTGGACTACGCGAAGATCACCAACGACCGCACGGACTACGTCCTGCGGTGCATGTACGAGAATCAGTTCATCACCTACGACCAGTATCGCGCGGCCTTGGACCCGGCCACCGCGCAGGTGCTGCGGGAGGATCCCAGCGGCGGCGAGGCCATATACAGCTATCCGCACTACATCGAGTACGCGGTGAGCGAGGTCGTGGACATCCTACTGCAGCTGAACAACCTCGAGAACACCTCCCAGAACCGCGCCGCGATGGAGGCGAAGTTCCGCACGGGCGGCTACCGCGTGCAGCTCGCGATCGACACGGACATCCAGGAGACGGTGCAGTCAACGCTGGAAAACTGGACGAAGTATCCCACTCTGCGCGATCCGAACGACAAGGTCTACCGCACGAAGAACGCGGACGGCACCTACGACGAGACCGTGCAGCCGCAGGCCGCGGCGGTCGTGCTGGACTACCGAACGGGCGAGATCAAGGCGATCGTCGGCTCC
>CAMNLM010000040.1 GCA_946543085.1 uncultured Clostridia bacterium
CGCCGAACAGGTCGGTCTCGGTCTCGTCGTGCATCGTGGTCTCCATGATGCCGGCGCGCGCGCCGCCGATGCCCGCGATGTAGGCCAGGGCGATGTCCTTGCAGTGGCCGGAGGCGTCCTTTTCCACGGCGACCAGGCAGGGCACGCCCTTGCCGGCGACGTAGGTGGAGCGGACGGTGTGGCCGGGGCCCTTCGGGGCGGCCATGAACACATCCACGCCCTCCGGGGGCACGATGCGCTTATAGCGGATGTTGAAGCCGTGGGCGAAAGCCAGGGCCTGGCCCTCATGGATGTAGGGCGCGATGTCCTTCTGGTACATGGCGGCCTGGTTCTCGTCGTTGATGAGGATCATCAGAATGTCCGCTTCCTGAGCGGCCTCAGCCACCGTCACCACGCGGAAGCCGTCCTTCTCCGCAATGGGCCAGCTCTTGCCGCCCTTGCGCAGGCCGACGATGACGTCCATGCCGGAGTCGCGCAGATTCAGCGCGTGGGCATGGCCCTGGGAGCCGTAGCCGATGATGGCGATCTTTTTGCCGTCCAGGCGGTTGAGGTCACAGTCCTTCTCGTAATACATTTTTGCCATAGTCAAACTCTCCTTTTTCCTTGGTCTGTTCGTCAATGGTGTATTGTCCGCGTTCCAGCGCGACCATGCCGGTGCGCACCAGCTCGAGGATTCCAAACTCCGCAAGGAGGTTTTGGATCGCTTCCGCCTTGCTCTCATCGCCGATGAGGGCGAGGGTCAGGGAGGCCTTGCTCAGGTCGATGATGGAAGCCCGGAAGATGTTCGCAACCTGGATGATCTCGTTGCGCCTCTCCGAGGTTTCCGCCAGCACCTTGATGAGCACCAACTCGCGGCGGATCGCGTGCTCCGGGCGCAGGGCCTTGACGGAGTGGACGCAGATCAGCTTGCGCAGCTGGTTGGAGAGCAGCCGCAGCTGCTTCTCGTCCGCCATCACCTCGATGGTGATGCGGGAGATGGCTGGGTCGTCGGTGGTGCCCACGGCCAGGGACTCGATGTTGTAGCCCTTGCCGGAGAACAGGCGCGCGACGCGGCTCAGGACGCCGGACTCATTGTCGACCAGGACGGCGAGGGTGTTTCTCGTGATATCGTGATTCATTGCCCGCGCCTCCTCTCAAAACAGCATGAAGTTGGTGATGTGGCTGCCGCCGCCAACCATGGGCCGCACCATCTCATCCATGTCGATGGCGCAGTCGATGACGGCGCCCCTGCGGGAGGCAAGGGCCTCCTTCAGCGCGGCCTCGAACTGGCCGACCTCCGTCACGTGCCAGCCGCCCAGGCCGTAGGCCTCGGCCAGCTTCACAAAGTCCGGCCCGCGGTCGAGGGTCGTCTGGGAATAGTGCTGGCTGTAGATCAGGTTCTGCCACTGGCGGACCATGCCGAGCGTGCCGTTGTTGAACACGACGGAGATGATCGGCAGGCCGTAATACTGCACGGTGGCCAGCTCGTTGCAGTTCATGCGGAAGGAGCCGTCGCCGGTGATGTGCACGACGCACTTGTCCGGGTGGGACGCCTGCGCGCCGATGGCCGCGCCCAGGCCGAAGCCCATGGTGCCGAAGCCGCCGGAGGTGATCAGCTGGCCGGGATAGTCAAAGTGGAAGTGCTGGATGGCCCACATCTGGTGCTGGCCCACGTCCGTGGAGACGATGGTATCCTGCGGGCAGAGCCGGGCGATGGCGCTGAGCACCTGGCCGGGCGTCATGCAGTCCGGACGCTCGTCGTAGTGGGTTTCCGTCGGGCGGGAGAAGACCTCGGCCTTCCAGTCGTCGTGGTGCAGCTCGGGCACAAGGGGCATCAGCAGCTCCATCACGCGCCGCGCGTCGCCGACGATGTGGTGGTCGGTCTCCACGTTCTTGTTGATCTCGCTGCGGTCGATGTCGATCTGAACCTTCTGCGCGTGCTGGGCGAAGGAGTCCGGCTTGAGGGCCACGCGGTCGGAGAAGCGGCAGCCCACGGCGATGAGCAGGTCGCAGTTGTCCACCGCGACGTTGCTGGCCTGGGAGCCGTGCATGCCGATCATGCCGGTGGTCAGCGGATCGCGGCCGCGGATGCCGCCCGCGCCCATCACCGTGACGGCGACCGGCGCGTCGATCTTGTGGGCGAAGGCCGTGAAGGCCTCGTGCGCCCGGGAGCGCACCACGCCGCCGCCGCAGATGAGCATGGGCTTTTTGCTCGCGCGGATCATCTCCGCCAGCTTGCGGATGTCGTCCATATCGGGTTCGGGAGCCTTGAAGTCGTAGCGGCTCATCAGCGCGCGCAGGCGGCCGGAGGCGGCGTGCTCGCGGCGGTTGAGCGGCTCGTATTCCGCCTTCTCCGCGGTGACGTTCTTCATGATGTCGATCAGCACCGGGCCCGGGCGGCCGGAGCGGGCGATGGCGAAAGCCTCGCGCACGGTGTCGGCCAGGTGGTTCACGTCCCGCACCAGGTAGTTGCACTTGGTGATGGGCATGGTGACGCCGGTGATGTCCACCTCCTGGAAGGAGTCCTTGCCGATCAGCGGGGCGGACACGTTGCAGGTGATGCACACGATGGGCGAGGAGTCCAGGTGCGCCGTGGCGATGCCGGTCACCAGGTTCGTCGCGCCGGGGCCGGAGGTCGCGAAGCACACGCCCACCTTGCCCGTGGAGCGCGCGTAGCCGTCCGCCGCGTGGCAGGCGCCCTGCTCGTGCGCGGTGAGAATGTGGCGGAGCTTATCGCCATAGCTGTAGAGCTCGTCGTACACGTTGAGGATGGTGCCGCCCGGATAGCCGAAGATCGTATCGACCCCCTGCTCCAGGAGACATTCCAGCAGAATCCTCGCGCCGTTCATTTCCATTGTTGATTCTGGCTCCTTCTTCTTCACTCAGCCTTTCCCCTCCGGGGAAGCTTTTCGGACCGGCGGACGCTTTGGCCTTTTTGCCCAGCGCCCAGCACGCCGCGGGAAAAATCTCTGGAAAGAAAAACCCGCGGTCTGAAAGCTCAGACTGCAGGCACTTTTCTGCGATACGCGGGGCAGGTTTCCCAGCGCTTCAGGCGGCGTTGCAGGCACAACTTTCAGCATGAGCCACGGCGACGTTAAG
The DNA here is from genome assembly GCA_946543085.1 of uncultured Clostridia bacterium. Lineage (GTDB taxonomy): Bacteria > Bacillota > Clostridia > Christensenellales > Aristaeellaceae > RUG11272. The sequence continues at coordinate 3,079 of CAMNLM010000040.1, forward strand.
TCGCACCAGGATCATGCACAGTCGTACCTTCAGTTCATATCCGCTGAAACATCGCATGGCGTTGCCTTTCCCGGCGCTGCGTTTCATCCCCAGCGCCAGTGAGATTATAACATCCTGAAACTGGGCTGTCAACGAAATGCAAAGAAAGGGACAGCAAAAATACAAAGCCGCGCTTCGTATTCTCCGTCGTATTCTCCCGAAAACTGTGCCATTGTCAAACCGCCGCCGTTTTGATATAATACAGGCTGGCACATCCTAGGTCGGAGGGAACGTATGCGGCTGAAACGGCTGGAGGTAGTAGGATTCAAATCCTTTGCCCCGCGAACGGAAATTGTCTTTGGAGAGGGCATCACGGGCATTGTCGGGCCTAACGGCTCCGGCAAGAGCAACATCGCGGACGCGGTGCGCTGGGTGCTCGGTGAGCAGAGCGCGAAATCTCTGCGCGGCGCCAGCATGAGCGACGTCATCTTCAACGGCACACAGAAGCGCAAGCCGCTCGGCTTCTGCGAGGTGTCCCTCGTGTTCGACAACGAGGACCGCGCCCTCAACATGGATTTCGCGGAGGTGATGGTCACCCGCCGCGTCTACCGCAACGGCGAGAGCGAATACATGCTCAACCAGGCGGCCTGCCGCCTGAAGGACGTGATCGACCTCTTCCGCGACACCGGCATCGGCCGCGAGGGCTATTCCATCGTGGGCCAGGGGCGCATCGACGACATTCTCTCCCGCAAGAGCGAGGACCGCCGCCAGGTGTTCGAGGAAGCCGCCGGCATCGTGAAATACCGCGCCCGCAAGGACGAGGCGGACCGCAAGCTGACCCGCACCCTGGACAACCTCTCCCGCGTCGAGGATATTCTGGACGAACTGGAGGGCCGCATCGGCCCGCTGGAGGAGCAGAGCCGCGCGGCCCGCGAATACCTCGCCCTGTCCAATGAGCTGAAAGGACTCGACCTCAATCTGTTTCTGATCCGCTCGGAGCGGGCCAAGGCGCGCTCCGCCGAGCTGCAGCAGGAGCAGGAAAATATCAGCGGCGTGCTCGCCGAGGCGGAAGCCTCCCTGAACATGAAGACCGCCCAGCGCGACGACTGCCAGGAACAGCTGGACGAGCTGGAGAACCAGGTCAGGGACAGCCGCGACGCGCTGATGTCCGCCGCCGACGCGGTGCACCAGACCCAGGAGGAGCGCGGCGCGATCGCCGCCCGGAGAATCAACCGCAAGGAGAATCTCGCCCTGCTGCGCGAGGAGGCCGAGAAGGCCGACGCCCGCCTGAGCGAGCTGGCCGCCCTGCGCGAACAGGCGCAGAGCGACACCGGCGTGATCGCCGGGAAGGTCGCCGCCGCCGAGCAGGCGCTCGCCGAGGCCCAGGAAAAGGAAAAGACCGCCCTGGAGAAGGAGAGCGCGGACGAGACCTCCCTGGAGGATTACAAGGCGCAGGTGCTGGAGGCGATCAACCGCATCAGCGACGTGCGCAACGACCAGACGCGCCTGAACACCATGCGCGACACGATGCAGACGCGCCTGAGGGAGATCAGCGATTCCCTCGGCAAGATGCAGGCCGTCGCGGACGATCTGCAGCAGGCCATCGGCGACGCGGACGACAAGCTCCGCCGCGAGCAGGACATCCTGAAGGACTGCGAGCGCGAGGAAAGCGCGCGGCAGGACGCCTTCAACGCCTCCGACGCGCGGCTGATCGGTCTCAGGGCCGCGGCGGAGAAGCTCTCCGCCCAGCTGCAGAGCGACCACAGCCGCTGGAAGCTGCTGGACGAGATGACCCGCGAGATGGAGGGCTACAGCCAGTCCGTCCGGCGGGCGATCCAGTTTGCCCGCGACCGGAAGATCGAGGGCGTGCACGGCGTGCTCGCCCAGCTGATTTCGGTGCCGGGGCGCTACGAGACCGCCATCGACATGGCCCTCGGCGCGGCCCAGCAGAACATCGTGACCGACACCGAGGAGATCGCCAAGCGCATGATCGACTACCTGCGCCAGGGTCACTTCGGACGCGCGACCTTCCTGCCGATCTCTGCCATCCGCTCCAAGACGCTGAACAGCCGCGAGCGGCTGGTGCTCTCCATGCCCGGCTGCCTTGGCGTGGCGTCGGAGCTGATCGGCTGCGACGACCGCTACCGCGCCATCGCGGAGAATCTGCTCGGGCGCACCGTCATCGCGGACAGCCTTGAGAACGGCATCCCGATCATGCGCGCGGGCTCCCATGCCTTCCGCCTGGTGACGCTCGAGGGCGACGTGATGCACTCCGGCGGCTCCATGACCGGCGGCTCCACCCAGTCCCGGGCCGTCAATTTCCTGGGCCGCGAGCGCGAGCTGAAGGAGCTGACCGAGCGCCTGCGCAGCGGCAAGGAGGAGATGGAGCGGATGCGCGCCTCCCTGGAGGAGGAGCAGAACCGCAAGGCCTCCCTGCGCGAGCAGGTGCAGCAGGCGATCCAGGAGCGCCACCAGCAGGAGATTGCCGTGGCCCGCGAGACCGAGCACGCCTCAGGCGCGCGTGAGGATTACCGCCAGCACGAAGAGCGCATGGAGGAGACGCGCCAGGCCATCGCCCAGCTCGAGGCCGCCCTGCGGGAGATCGAAGGCCAGCTGAACGCCATCCAGTCCACAGGCGACAGCGCCCAGCTCGACCGCAGCGCAGCCGAGACCCGCATCGAGGAGATGCAGGCCGTGCTGACGCGCAGCCGCGCCCTGGCCCGCGAGGCCCAGGACCTGGTGGTTCAAAAGACCCTCGCCCTGAACGACCTGCGCCGCGACGCCGATTCCGCTCGCCGCGACACAGCCCGCTACGAGGCCGACCGGAACCTCCTCGCCGAGGAGATCCGCCAGCGGCGCGAGCGCATGCGCCGCATGGAGGAGGAGGAAAGCGGGGACGCGCGGGAGGAGGAAAGCCTGACCGCCCTGCTCGGGAGCCGCCAGGAGGCCCAGCGCCAGGCCGAGGCCGCCGTGGCGCGTTTCGAGGCCGACCGCGCCAGGCAGCGCAGCCTGCTGAACGACCTGCTGCACCAGATGGAGGACCTGCATGTCTCCATGAGCCGGGACAGCGACCGCCTCCACCGCGTGGAGCTGCAGGCCAGCCGCGTCGAGAGTGATCTGCAGACCCTGCAGGAGCGCATCTGGAACACCTACGGCCTGACCTACGCCGGGGCGGAGGAGTTCCGCGTGCCCGCCGAGCACTTCCGCGAGCGCGAGGCCGACAGGCGCGTGGGCGAGATCAACGCCGCCATCCGCGCCCTCGGCCCGGTGAACGTGCACGCCGTCGAGGAATACGCCTCCACCAAGGAGCGCTACGACGAGCTGAAGGGCCAGCAGGAGGATCTGCGCAAAGCCGAGGCCGATCTGCGCGAGCTGATCGATCGGCTGCTGAAGGAGATGCGCGTCACCTTTGTGGACAGTTTCTCTAAACTGCAGGTTTATTTCTCCGAGACCTTCACCCGCCTCTTCGGCGGCGGCAAAGCCGAGCTGCAGCTGCTCGACCCCGACGATCCGCTCAACTGCGGCATCGAAGTCAACGCCCAGCCGCCGGGCAAGAAGCTCCAGCTGCTCTCGCTGCTCTCCGGCGGCGAGCGCGCGCTGACCGCCATCGCGATTCTCTTCGCGATGCTGAAGCTGAAGCCCACTCCCTTCTGCATCCTGGACGAGATCGAGGCCGCGCTGGACGACGCGAACATCGGGTATTACGCGGACTACCTCCGCGAATACAGCGAACACACGCAGTTCATCGTCATCACGCACAGGAAGGGCACCATGGAGAGGTGCAACGCCCTGTACGGCGTCGCGATGGAGGAGCAGGGCGTCAGCAAGCTGGTCTCGGTCAGTCTGAAGGACTATGACGACTGACAGTCCTCATACTTCTCCTTCTTTATTCTGATTCTTCTTATTCTTGTGTTCCCGCACAGGGGTTCCGCGCCTGCGGGCGCGGCAGGGGGGCTTTGCGGTCGCCCCCCTGCACTCCCTTCGCACGCCCGTTTAGCATGAGTACTTTGCGATTTCTTAGTATATCGTGATCACTGTTATTCCCAACGAAAGCAAGGAATCGCAATCGCAGTACAGGCTGCTCACCAAAAGCGTGCGCGGGGGTCTGGGGGACACACGTCGCAACGTGGTGTCGCTGCCGCTTTCGCTTCACTGAAAACTCCCCACTGGGGAGTTTTCCGGGCGTTCGGCGCCCCCAGGACCTTTTGTTCCTTTTCGGTCACGAAAAGGAGAACCATCAACCTGCGACGGAAACACAGAAAAACGAAAGCTGTCATTCAGTGTGGATTGCACCCCCAAGCACATGCAGGAATCCGGGAGACACACCTCAACTTGATGTCGCTGCCGCTTTCGCCTCAAAAAAGACCGCTTCCTTTCCTCCACTTCGTTATCCTTTTATCACCCCAAACAGTTATCCACCAACTGTGGATAACCTGTGGATTGTCTTTGGGGCCTTGCCCCGCTCTCTCAATTTTCCCGCGGCTTTCCGCTTATCCACACCCTTGTTTCCACAGGCTGTTGATTTGTGGATGACAGTCCCTGAGCGAACTCCTTTTCCGGCGGTAACTTCCCGCAAAAGCGCCATTCCGCCGAGCGGAAACCGCTCTCTCCCGCCCGGCGCCGAACCCTGCCGTCCTCCGGGCGGCCTGACCGGACAAGCCCGCGAGGTTCTTCCCCAAAGGATGCACAGGCCCATCCCCAGTGCCCGCTTCTCTTATCCACAGGCGCGAGAGCCGCTTTTCCCGGCGCCTGCCGCGAACATCGCGGTTTATCCACAGTTTCCACATCCCCTACTACTCCTGCGGTTTATTTTATAAATCATACTATTACAATCTCTTTGGCGCGGGCGGCGCAAAACGAGCACGGCGCGGCCGACGGAAGCCTGAGACGAGACAAAGGAGCGATTGCCATGAAATTCACCACCGAAACCTATGGCCTGATGGAAGGGCTCTCCACCGTGACCCGCGCTCTTGCCGCGCGTTCCGCCAAGCCGATCTTTGAGGGTGTGCTGATAGAGGCGGGCGAGGACGGTCTGTCCCTGACCTGCTCGGACGGCAACCTGACCATCCAGACCGACCTGCCCGCCATGATCGAGGACAACGGCCGCACGGTGCTGCCGGGCCGCCTGCTCAACGACCTGGTGCGCAAGCTGCCGGGCACCGCCGTGTCCATGGGCTTCACGGACACGAACCGCGTCGAGATCCGCAGCGAACGCTTCAAGGGCACGCTCACCGGGATGAACGCGATGGAATACCCGGAGATGCCCGAGGTGGAGCAGATCGCGGTCGTCGAGATGCCCGCGCAGAAGCTGCGCGACATCATCACCCGCACGGTCTTCTGCGTGGCGACGGACGAGAGCCGCCAGATCCTGACCGGCGTGCTGGTGGAGCTGACGGCCGATGAGCTGCGCATGGTCGCGCTGGACGGCTTCCGCCTGGCGATGCACCGCTGCCCGGGCAGCTATGCGCTGCCCTCCGGCACGGAAAAGCTGCGCTTCGTCGTGCCCGGCAAGGTCATGAACGAGATCAGCCGCGTGCTGCCGGACAGCGACGCCGTGTGCAAGCTGGTCTTCGGCAAGACGCACATGCGCATGGAGGTGGGGCAGACACACCTGATCTCCATGCTGCTGGCCGGCGAATACATCGACTATGAGCGCATTCTGCCCAAGAGCTTTGTCACCGAGACGCTCAGCGACAAGAACGAGGTGGAGCAGGCCATCACCCGCGCGTCCCTTCTGGCCCGCGAGGGCAAGAACAACCTCGTGCGCCTGCACTTCGCCGAGGACAGGCTGATGGTGGATTCCGCGGCGGAGGTCGGCAACACGCAGGACGAGGTGCCCGCGACGGTCAACGGCAGTCCAATCGATATCGCCTTCAACGCGAAGTATCTGAGCGAGGCCCTGCGCGGTATCCCGGATGAGAAGCTCTGCATGAAGTTCAACGCCAACGTTCATCCCTGCGTCATCGAGCCGCAGGAGGGCAACGAATACCTCTACCTGATTCTGCCGGTGCGCGTGAGGAGCTGACATGATCATCGAGACGCTCAGGCTGCGGGATTTCCGCAATTACGGGCAGTTTGAGGTGAAACCGCACCCCGGCATCAACCTGCTGTTCGGCCCCAACGGGTCGGGCAAGACGAACCTGCTGGAGGCTATCCATTACTGCGCGCTGGGCAGGAGCCACCGCACAGCCCAGGACATGGAGGTCGTCCGCAAGGGCGCCGAGGCCGGCGCGTGCGGGGTAACGGTGCGCACGGAGGCGGGGACCCGCGAGGTCGCCATCCGCCTGGTGCCGGGGGATACCCGCCACAAGCAGGTGTTTGTGGACCGGAAGAAGGCCGCGCGCCTGGCCAGTCTCATGGGCCAGGTGAAGTGCGTGATGTTTTCCCCGGAGGATTTGCAGCTGATCAAAGAAGGCCCATCGGAGAGACGGGCCTTTCTTGATATGATGCTTTCCCAGCTCTCGCCCGCCTACTTCGTCGCGCTGCAGCAGTACAGGAAGGCGCTCGACCAGCGGAACGCGATTCTCCGCGACTGCCGGAAGAACGGCTGGAGCCTGCCGGCGATGATCGAAGACTTCGAGCGGCAGATGGCGGCGCAGGCGGCGGTGATCCTGCCCGCGCGGCGGGAGGTGATCGCGCGGATCGGCGCGATAGCCAGGGAAAAATACGCGTCGATCTCCGGGAAAAAGGACGAGGTCTTCCGCGTCGGGTACGACTGCTGCCTTCCGGAAGCGGAGGCGGAGAGCGCGGAGGAGATCCAGCGGGCTTTCGCGCAGAGGAGCGTCGTGGCGCGCGGGGAGGATCTCCGGCGCGGAACCAGCAGCTTCGGCGCGCACAGGGAGGATCTGCTGTTCACCCTGATGGACAGAGAGATGAAGCTCTTCGCGTCCCAGGGACAGATCCGCACGGCGGTGCTCAGCGTGAAGCTCGCGCAGATGGAGCTCTACCGCGAGGAGAGCGGGGAGTACCCGATTCTCCTGCTGGACGACGTGATGAGCGAGCTCGACCGCCCGCGCCGCACCCACCTGCTGCGGGAGATCACCGGCGCGCAGACCTTCGTGACCTGCACGGACGAGAGCGACCTGGACGGCTGCGAGAACCGGCGGACCTACTACGTGTCGGCCGGGAAGGACGGCACGGCGGCCGTTCGGGAGGTCAACGCCGGCGAAGCGGTGCCGGAGGAAACGATACCGGAGCCGGACTTTACGTAAGGGAATAAAGAATGCCGCCGCGGCGAACGGGAAACAGAACCTTCGGCGCATCCGAAAAACAGTTCCGATTGTTTCACGTGAAACAATTGTAAAGAGAAAGGAAGCAGCCCATGTGTGCCATGCGCTTCACCGCAGAACAAACCGCAGCCATCACGGCGAGTGAACCGACCGTCCTTGTCAGCGCCGCCGCGGGTTCCGGCAAAACGGCCGTGCTGGTGGAGCGCATCATTCGTCTGCTCGGGGACCGCGAGCATCCCACGCGCCTGCGGCGGATGCTCATCATGACCTTCACCCGCGCGGCCGCCGGAGAAATGCGCGAGAGACTGGCCAGGCGCATCCAGGCCCTGGCCGAGGACGACCCGGAAATCGCGGGCCACGCCATGGAAGACCTCGACAGCGCGATGATCTGCACGATCCACAGCTACTGCCAGCATCTGCTGGAGCGGGAATTCCAGGCGGCCGGCATCGACGCGCGGCTGCGGGTCTGCAGGGAGCAGGACGCGCTGCCGCTGATGGACCGCGCCTTCCGCGAGGCGCTGAACGCCGTGCTGGAGGAGCCCACGCCCGAGACGGAAAAGCTGGTGAAAAACTTCCGCCAGGGAGAGCTGCGCGAGATGGTCGGCAGCTATCACGACTTCCTCATGAACCTCCCCGATCCGCAGGATTGGATGGAGAGGGCCGTGAGCCAGCTCCGCGTGGAGAACCTCCGGGACATGCCATGGACCGGGGTTCTGCGTCAAAAGCACATGGAACAGCTCGAGGGACTGCGGGAAACGCTCGCCGCGATGGAGGGCATGTTTGCCGACCCGGACGCGGTGGAAGCCCTGACCGCGACGCTGGAGAGCGACCGCGAAGTCTTTGAATATCTGCTGGACGCGGTGCGGGCCAACCCGGACGGCATGGCCGAGGCCATCCGCAACGTAAAATACGCGCGCGCCGCGTCGGGCAAAAACCTCACCGAGGAACAGAAGGCCTGGAAGGAGCGCTTCGCCGCCCTGCGGAAAGCTTTCAAGGACGGGCTGGAGGAAATCCGCACTGAGGCCGACCTGAACGAGGCGCGCGAGCTGCGCGACCTGCGCACGGTCTCGGACTTCATCGCGGGCCTCAACCGCCTCACCTGGCTGACGCACGGGCATTTCGCCGCGGAGAAGAACCGACGCGGGCTGATCGACTTCCAGGACATGGAGCAGATGGCGCTGGGCATCCTGCGGGACGACGACCTCCGGCAGACCGCGCAGGAGGAGTTTGACCACATCTTCGTGGACGAGTGCCAGGATGTCTCCGCCGTGCAGGACGCAATCATCCAGCAGCTGCACGGGGAGAACAACTGCCTGTTCATGGTCGGCGACGTCAAGCAGTCGATTTACCGCTTCCGCCACGCCGATCCGACGCGCTTCCTGCAGCGGAGCCGCGCCTTCGGCCGGGAGGCGGGCAGCCCGGAGCGCGCCATCTTCCTGCAAAAGAACTTCCGCTCGACCCCGCGCGTGCTGCAGGCGGTGAACGAAGTCTTTTCCCGCGCCATGCGCGAGCGCGTGACCGAGCTGGACTATCTGCCGGAGGACGCGCTGGTGCCGGGCCTCGAGGTGACGCCGGAGAACAACCATCCGGTCGAAATCTGCCTGATCCGCAATCCAGAGAAGGCGAACCGCGCCGAACGCCTGCGGGCCGAGGCCGGCGCGCTGGCCAGACGCATGAAGGAGATGAAGGGCCGCCTGCTGGTGGACAGCAAGGGACGCCGCGTGCCCTGCTCCTGGCGGCACATGGCGGTGCTGATGGCGACGGTCTCCACCAGCGGCGAGGCCCTGGCAGAGCTGCTGCAGAGCGAGGGCATCCCCGTCTATTTCGACGGCAGGACGGCCTTCTTCGAGACGCGGGAGATCCGCGAGGTGAAGTCCCTGCTGGAGATCATCGATAACCCGACCCAGGACATGCAGCTGCTCTGCGTGCTGAAGATGCCGCTCTTCGCCTTCACCGACGAGGAGCTGGCGCAGATCCGCAACCGCTCGAGGGGTAAAAAGACCTTCCAGCAGGCTTTTTTAGCCGCCTGCGAGGGCGAAGACAGACTCGCGGCCAAGTGCGCCGCGGCACGGGACCGGATTGACGAGTGGCGCTTCCGGACGGAATACATGCCGGTGATCGACCTCATGTGGATGCTCATCCGCGACACGGGCTACTATGCGTACTGCGGGGCGGAGCCGGGCGGCGAGCTCCGGCAGGCCAACCTGCGCCTGATGTGCAAGAAGGCCGACGACTACATGCAGGATGGCGGGGTCACCCTCTCGGGACTGATTCAGAGCCTGAACCAGGAGATGACCAGCGGCGACGCGACGAGCGCGAAGGTGCTCGGGGAAAACGAAGACCTCGTGCGTATCATGACGATGCACAAGTCGAAGGGCCTGGAATTCCCGGTCGTGTTCCTGACGCGCCTCGGCGAGGGCATCGAGGGCGGGCGGCACGCGGAGCTGCTGCAGACGCACAGAACGCTCGGCGCGTGCCTGCCGTGGATCGACCGCGAGCTGGGCGTCAAGCGCAAAACCTTCGGCACGGCGGCGCTGCGATGGGCGAAGGCGCGGGACGAGCGCGCCGAGCGCTGCCGCCTGCTCTATGTCGCGATGACCCGCGCCCGGGAAAAGCTCGTGATGATCGCCTCGGAGGAAGAATGCGACAAAACGGCCTGGACGATGGAGCCGGGGGACGCCCGCGTGGCGGCGGCCGGCTGCATGATGGACTGGGTGATGCAGGCGGTGTGCGACCAGGCGCCGATGTGCGCGGAGCATGACGGCGCGGCGGGGGATTTTTCCGTCACACATGAGGAAGCTGCGCCGATCGCCGTGGCGGACGCGGCGGTTGAGCTGAGCGTCATTCAGCGCTGGCTGAACGAGGAAGCCCTGACGCGCAACGCGGACGCGCTCTGGCAGCCCTGGTGGTACGACAAGCCCGCCCAGCGCGCGCCGAGACCTCTGAAGACATCGGTGACGTCGCTCGTGAAGCGCGAGGTGCTGGGCGATCTGTTTGCCGCGGACGAAGAGGAGGACGAGGATAGCAAACGCAAGCCCGAGGAGGCCGAGCTGCCGCTGCGGCTGAGTCCGCTGCAGGAGCGCCCGGCCTTCATGGAGGAGAAGAAGCAGCAGACCGCCGCCGAGCGCGGCACGCTGACCCACCGTTTCCTGTCGCTGGTCTCGCTGGAGAGGCTGCGGGACGCCGCGGAAGGGGAAATTCCGGCCATCCTGCGGGAGGAAAGCGGGGACATGGTCGCGCGCGGGCTCTTCACAGAGGAGGAAATGCGCTCGGTGCAGACCGGCAAGGCGGGAGCCTTCTTCCGGACGGAGCCCGGCCGGCGCATGCTGCGCGCTGAAAGCGTGCGGCGCGAGTGGAGCTTCACCCTCGTGGCCGACCGGAAGAAGAATACCCTCCTGCAGGGCATCATTGACTGCGCGTTCGAGGAGGACGGCGCGTGGATTCTCTGCGACTACAAGACGGATCACATTGTGTCGGAGGACGCTTTCGTGCAGCGGCACAGGGATCAGCTGCGGTGGTATGCCTATGCGCTGGAAGCCCTGACAGGCAAAAAAGTCCGCGAGCAGTGGCTCTATGCGATTGAGAAAGAGAAGGCCATTCTCGTCGCTGTGGACAACCCTGTGGAAAAAGGATCGGGTTTATCCACAAGCTGTGATTAACCCTGTGGATAAAGTGAAAAACCTTGTGGATTGAACGGTTTGCCAAATGTCGCGGGATTCCGCATCGCCGAAGCTTTGCCAATCGGAATGCCTGCCGCTGTCCTGAATTTCACTGTGCGCGGCAAGGGTGTTCTCAGGATGAATCCGAATGCCTTTTCCCGGAGAGTCACGTAATGACTCTCTGTGAAGGATTTCTGCGGTAACTTTTGATGCGACAAGAAAGGCCACATGGGCAATAAGCATCCGAAAAGTGAGCAACGGGCGGTTCCCTGCGAGCTCCAGGCAAAAGCTGCAAGCCTGTATGGCATTTGCCCGCGTCCTCCACACAGAAGCCACCTGCTGTCACGACAGAACAGAAAAAACATTTCCGAAACATCAGATTGTTTCACGTGAAACAAAAGGAGCACCCCATGCGCCTGATGGATTATCACACCCACACCAATCACTCCATGGACGGAAAACAAACCATCCGTGAACTCTGCGCCTCCATGCTCGCCCTTGGCGCGGCAGAGGCGTGCCTGACCGAGCACATCGAGCCGGGACACCCGGAGCCGGGCATCGACAAGCCGCCTGTGTGGCCGGATTGGTTCGCGGAGATAGCGGCCGCGCGGCGGGACTTTCCGGAGCTGACCCTGCGCGCGGGGATCGAGATCGGGGACAATCCGTTCTGCCGCGAGGCGACCCGCGCCCTGCTGGACAGCCTGCCGCTGGATTTCCGCCTGCTCAGCCTGCACCTGGTCAACGGGATCGACTGCTATGACGCCGCCGCCTACTACAAGGGCAAAACCCGCGTGCAGGCCTACAGAGAATACGCCGCGGCCAAGGCGGAGAGCGTCTGCGCGTGGGAGGACTTCGACAGCGTGGCGCATATCGGCTATGTCGGGCGGTATGCGCCGTACCCGATGGAGCCGGAGGACCGCCCCTTGCAGTACCGCGACGCGCCGGAGGAACTGGACGCCCTGCTGCGGCACATCATCCGCCTGGATAAATGCCTGGAGATCAATACGTCCGGCTATGACAGCATCGGCTGTCCGATGCCGCACCCGTCGATCGTGCGGCGGTACATCGAGCTGGGCGGCACCTGCTTCACCTTCGGCAGCGACGCGCACACGACCGATCGGGACATGAAGGACATCCGGCGCGGCATGGAGGAAGTCCGGGCGCTGGGCGGCAAGTGGTACTGCGGCTTCGAGGGGAGAAAGCGGACGGCGTACAGGCTGTAAGGAAGAAAGAGCCGAGCCCGTCGGCTTGCGGGCCGGTGGAATCCGTGTGGCAAAGCCCCTGCCAAACAGAACAGAAAGTGGGAGAGAAAGATCATAATCAGTCGATAATTCGTATCAAAATGGGAATCGAACGCTCAAATGGCGCAAAGAAAATTGACAAAAGGGGTTTCCCGTGGCATAATGGTGGCGCTGGAGCGGTGATCAAGGGCATCGGCGTCCTGCGAGAGGGGGAAAGCGTTGTGAGTCAATCCCTGGAAGTCACCTATTACCTGCACAGCGGCTTTTCTGTCGCCTCCGGACGGACCCTGTGCGTCTTCGATTACTGGCTGGGCGAGCACCAGGAGCTGGCGCGCATCAAGCGGATCACGCCGCAGTACCTCGCGCGGTTTGACCGCATCTACGTCTTCATCAGCCACAGCCATCCGGACCACTTCGACCAGGAGGTCTACACCTGGCGCGAGGACAACCCGGTGACCTATATCGTCTCCTACGAGATGCCGGTCGGCACGCGCGGCAAGCGCATGAGTCCCGGCGACCAGCTGACGCTGGACGAACACGTCTCGGTGGAGGCTTACGACTCGACAGACCTGGGCGTCTCCTTTCTGGTGACGCTGGACGGGGTGCGCATCTTCCACGCGGGCGACCTCAACTTCTGGCACTGGCGCGAGGAGAGCACGGTGCAGGAGATCGAGGAGGCGGAGCAGGCCTTCCACGAGGCATGCGAGCCGCTGACAAAGATTCCGCGCATGGACGTCGCGTTCTTCCCGGTCGACCCGCGCCAGGGACGGCTCTACGACGCGGGCGCGAACTATTTCATTATGGCGGTGAAACCACGCCTGCTGATCCCGATGCATTTCTGGGGGCGGGCGGAGATCGCGACCGAGTTTGCCCGCCGCGCCCGCTGCAGGGATACCGAGGTTATCGCGATGACGCGGCCAAAGGAAAGGCTGCTGCTGGAGTTCGCGGATGACGGGTTTATGACGATCGAGATTCCAACCGAGGCGGATGAAAACGCCGTGAGTCTCGGCGGATACGAGGGGGAAGATCCCTTTGGCGATACGGATTTGCCGGTGGATATCCGGTGAGAGGGACAGCGAGGGCTGTCCTTCTTTTGTTGCCGGGAAGCATGGGAAATGGAGACTTTTGCACGTGATCTGCGGCATCTTTTTGCTGACGCTTCCGCTTTCCTGAAAGCCTGGCATCGGTCGGTGTTCCGGTCGTTCAGCGCCCGGCGTCGGGAGTGAAAGAGCCGCGGACAACTGGATCCCGCCGAACCCTTTGAAAAACCAATTTCTGACTTATCCCCAAAAGCGTCACCAACTTGTGGACAAAACTGTGGAAAATGTGGATAAGTTGCGCACAGGCTGCGCGGGTTATCCACAGATTGTGGAAAACAGTGTGGAAAAACCTGTGGAAGGCGCGTATGTTTTTGGGACGTGCGGGGACAGGCGGAGAAATCGCCCCGGGAAAAAAAGCGCAGCATAGCGGCAGCACGGCAGCGATTGAAAGGGGCGGAAAGGCGGCCTGCCTGCCCAGAGGAACGCCGCCCGGTCCCGTCTGCGCAGGAATTGCGAAAAACATTGAATAATTCTCCTTCCGGAGGCAGGAAATAGGATGGACACGTAGAAAGAATGTAATTGGGACAAATTTGAGTCCCATCCTTACTATACCTTTCCCGCAAGGGATGATACCTATTACATGGAGAGGAGATCGACCATGGCGAAGACTCAGGAACTCAAGCAGGTGCTTGCCAAAAAGCAAGAGATACTGCAAGGGAACGCCGAGCGGATTGCCAAACAGCGGGCAGCCGGCAAGCTGACCGCCCGCGAGAGGATCGGCAAGCTTCTGGACCAGGGCAGCTTCGTGGAGCTGGACGCGCTGGTTTCCAGGGAGGAAGACTATGCCGGCGTGGTGACCGGTTACGGCACGGTGGAGGATCGTCCGGTGTACCTGTTTGCGCAGGACTTTACCGTGCACGGCGGCGCGATGGGCAAGCAGCAGAGCGCAAAAATCTGCAAGGTACTTGACCTGGCGCAGAAGACCGGCGCCCCGGTGATTGCCCTGTGCGATAGCGCTGGCGTCCGCGTGGACGAGGGCGCGGAGGCCATGAACGCGTATGCGGAGGTGTACGCGAAGATGGCAAAGCTCAGCGGCGTGTGCCCGATGATCGCGCTGATCCTCGGCCCGGTGGTTGGCGGCGCGGCCCTCATCGCCCAGCTGGCCGACATCAGCATCGAGGCCGAGAACGTGGGCCAGCTGATGGTCTACGGACCGCAGGTCATGAGCGCGATGACCGGCAAGACCTACGACGCAAAGGGACTCGGCGGCGCGGCGGCGATGGCTGCCCAGGGCGGCGTGGCGCTGACCGCCAAGACCGAGGACGAGGCGATTGCCCTCACCGCCCAGCTGCTGGACTATCTGCCCGGCTGCAACGCGGAGGACGCGCCCCTGGTGGACACCGATGACATGAACCGCCTGATCACCGACGCGGACGACAGCGATTCCCTGCTGGCGGCCCTGGCGGACGGCGGCGAGTTCATCGAGCTCTACAAGGACTGGGGCAAGGAAATGCGCGTGGCCCTGACCCGCATGGGCGGCCGCGTGGTCGGCATCGTGGCGAGCAACGCCGCGGTCAACAACGGCGAGCTGGCCCCCGCGGCCTGCGCCAAGGCGGCCCGGTTCATCCGCTTCTGCGACTGCTACAGCCTGCCCGTTGTCAGCCTCATCAACAGCCGCGGCATCCAGGTGCCCGACGTGAAGGCCCAGAGCTGGACCATGATCACCGCGGCCCAGCTGCTCTACGCCTACGCTGAGGCGACCACCGCCAAGGTGAGCGTCGTGATCGGCAACGCCATCGGCCAGGCCTACGTGGCCATGGGCGGCAAGGCGAACGCCGACGTGACCTACGCCTGGCCCGGCGCGGTGATCTCCGCGCTGACCCCCGAAGCCGCCGTGCAGGTGCTCTACACGGACGAGCTGAAGGCGGACAAGGCTCCCGCTCTGGAGAGCCGCGCCCGTCTGGAGGAAGAATTCTCCGCGAATGTGGCGGACGGCATCGCCGCGGCCCGCGCGGGCATGGTGGACGACGTGATCGATCCGGCCCAGACGCGCAAGTACGTCATCGCCGCGCTGGAAATGCTCGCGTCCAAGCGGGACAGCAATCCGCCCAAGAAGCATGGCAACCTGCCGCTGTAAGGGAGGAGAGGGTCAATGAGTACATCCCTGTCACTGGGCTCGTCCCTGCTGGTGACCGTGGTCGGCATGATCATCGTGTTCTTCGGCCTGACCGTGCTGATCTTCCTGATCAAGGGCCTGGTCGCGCTGACGGGCAACGTTGGCAAGAAGAAGGCCGCCCCGGCGTCCGCCCCCGTGAAGGCCGCGCCCGCGCCGGCTCCCGTTCCGGCCGCGCCCGAGGCTGAGCCGGAGGACGACGGCGCGCTGATCGCCGCGATCACCGCCGCCATCGCCTGCATGCTGGACGACGGCACCGCCTTCACCGTGCGCCATGTGCGCCGTCTGAACAACGCGCCCGCCTGGCAGAAGGCCGGCCGCGAGGAACAGGTCTATAGCCACTCTTAACAAGATTCCACCCTATCTCATATTTTGATCAACATGCGGGCCCGAAGGTTTGCAAAGGGCGATCGGAAAGCCCTTTGCCCGCGCCCGCAGGCGCGGAACCCCGCATCGAAGAACGAGGAGGAAAAAACATGCGTAAATTCAATGTGACTGTCAACGGACAGGCCTACGAAGTGGAAGTGGAAGAGGTCGGCGGCGTGCAGACTGCCGCTCCCGTCCGCGCTGCCGCTCCCGTGGCCGCCGCTCCCGCTGCCGCCCCCAAGGCTGCTGCCGCCCCCAAGGCCGCTCCCGCCGCTGCCGGCGCCGGTGATCCCA
Organism: uncultured Clostridia bacterium; assembly: GCA_946543085.1. Taxonomy (GTDB): domain Bacteria; phylum Bacillota; class Clostridia; order Christensenellales; family Aristaeellaceae; genus RUG11272. Next base: position 19,060 of record CAMNLM010000040.1, read on the forward strand.
TCAAGGCGCCCATGCCCGGCAACATCCTGGACATCAAGGCCAAGGTTGGCGACAAGGTGAAGAATGGCGACGCCATCGTGATCCTCGAGGCCATGAAGATGGAGAACCCGATCCCCGCCCCGCGCGACGGCACCATCACCTCCATCACGGTCACCAAGGGCGCGACCGTCGAGGCCGGTCAGGTGCTGGCGACCATCCAGTAAAGGCGATTCCAACGAAAGCGAGTTGATACGATGGAACTCAACATTGGCAAGGCCTTTACGGATTTGGCGGCCACCTCCGGCATCGCCAATTTCCTGAAGGACCCCTTGGCCCTGGTCATGGTCGCGGTGGCGTGCCTGCTGCTGTACCTGGCCATCGTCAAGCAGTTTGAGCCTCTGCTGCTGCTGCCCATCGCCTTCGGTATGCTGCTGACCAACCTGCTCGGCTCGGACATGTTCCACGAGGAGCTGTTTGCGGGCGGTCATGCCAACTGGAGCCTGATCGGCGGTGCGGTCTTGATAAACGCACAAAACCTTGCCCAGGATGTGGCAAACTTCACGGTCAACGCCAGCGGCGCTGTGCTCAACGCCGCCGGCAACGTGGTGGCGCAGATCACCGGCGCCACGGGCATCAGCGGCAATGAGCTGCAACCCCTGGCCCAGGTGATGGAGTACATGGCCGGCAACGGCACCGCCACCATGATGATCCTGAAGGACGCCTTCATCAGCGGCGGCCAGGTGTTCACGGCGGCGGGCGAGCTCATCGCCAGCACGGGCTCGAAGATTGATCCCGGCCTGCTGGACTACCTCTACCTCGGCGTCAAGCTGGGCATTTATCCCTGTCTGATCTTCATGGGCGTCGGCGCGACGACGGACTTCGGCCCGCTGATCGCCAACCCGAAGACCCTGCTGCTGGGCGCTGCCGCTCAGCTGGGCATCTTCTTCACCTTCATCGTGGCTTCCACGGTGTTCGGCTTCACCCCGCAGGAGGCGGCTTCCACCGGCATCATCGGCGGCGCGGACGGCCCGACGGCCATCTGGCTGACCAGCAAGCTGGCGCCCCACCTGCTGGGCCCGATCGCCGTGGCGGCTTACAGCTACATGGCTCTGGTGCCCGTCATCCAGCCGCCCATCATGAAGGCCCTGACCACCAAGGCTGAGCGTCAGATCGTGATGGAGCAGCTGGCTCCGGTCTCCAAGACCCAGAAGATCCTCTTCCCCATCGTCGTGACCATCCTGGTCGCCCTGCTCCTGCCCTCCGCGGCTTCCCTGGTCGGCTGCCTGATGCTGGGCAACCTGTTCAAGGAGTGCGGCGTGACCGAGCGCCTGAACAAGACCGCCCAGAACGAGCTGATGAATATCGTCACCATTTTCCTGGGCATCACGGTCGGCGCGACGGCTACGGCCAAGACCTTCCTGAAGCTGCAGACGCTGGAGATCGTGGCGGTCGGTATCGTCGCCTTCGGCATGGGCACCACCGGCGGCCTGCTGCTGGCCAAGCTCATGAACAAGCTCTCCGGCGGCAAGATCAACCCGCTGATCGGTTCCGCCGGCGTGTCCGCGGTGCCGATGGCGGCCCGTGTGTCCCAGCGCGTGGGCCAGCAGGAGAACCCCGGCAACTTCCTGCTGATGCACGCCATGGGCCCGAACGT
>CAMNLM010000041.1 GCA_946543085.1 uncultured Clostridia bacterium
CATGACTCTCGTTCTGCAGCCCATCGTGGCGACTTCCGTCTCGGGATGGCCGGGCTTGTAGTACTGCAGGTTGTAGGGGGCATCCAGGAAGACGAAGTTCGGGAACAGTCTTCTGGCGCTGACCTTGCAGCTTAAGCGGAACAGATCATAGTTCGGATCCTCCGGATTGTAATTCACGCCTTCTTTTACCTTGAAGATATGGATCGGGAAGATGCAGGTCTCGCCGTGACCGAGGCCGGCATCCAGCGCAAGCAGGATGTTCCGCATAGCCATGCGGCCTTCGGGCGTGGTATCCGTACCGTAGTTGATGGAGGAGAACGGTGTCTGCGCGCCGGCGCGGGAGTGCATGGTGTTCAGGTTGTGCACGAAGCCCTCCATGGCCTGGAAGGTCTCGTGATCCGTCCGCTGGAAAGAGCGCCTGCGGACGCGTTTGATCAGGTGGCTCACGGTCTCCGCGTCGATGGGCAGGACGGCCGCGACGGCGGCGGCGAGCTTCTCGTCGAAGCCGGGCTTGTTCTCCAGCTTGGCGAGCTCGCCGGCCGTGCGCTCGGTCTCGGTCAGCACCTTCTTCACGGTGTCGGCCAGGTCGTCCGTGTCGAGCTGATCCTCGATGACCTCGGTGAGGATGCGCTGGAAGTTCTTGTGGTAGCTCTTGGCCACGCCCTCAGCCATGGCATAGTCGAAATTCGGGATCGACTGGCCGCCGTGCTGGTCGTTCTGGTTGGACTGGATGGCGATGGCCGCCAGAGCCGCGTAGCTCTGGATCGACTGCGGCTCGCGCAGATAGCCGTGGCCCGTGGAGAAACCCCCGTGGAACAGGCGGAGGATATCGATCTGCGTGCAGGTCGTGGTCATGTGGTAGAAGTCGAAATCGTGGATATAAATATCGCCTTCCCGGAAGGCCTTCGCGTGCTCCGGGCGGAGCAGGTACATCTCATTGTAGGCCTTCGCGCCGGCGGAACCGATCTGCAGCATGCTGCCCATGGCGGTGTTGCCGTCGATGTTGGCGTTGTCCCGCTTGAGGTCGCTGTCGATGGCGTCCTGCTGGGTGATCTCGTTGATCGTCTTCATCAGCGCGGTGTTCGCGTCGCGGGTGTAGGTGCGGTTCGCGCGATAGAGGATATAGGCCTTCGCGGTGTCGTTGTAGCCGTAATCCATCAGCTGGTGCTCCACCACGTCCTGAATCTTCTCGATGTTCGGGGACTTGCTCGGGAACATCGCCTCGAGCTTGGCCTCCACCGCGTTCGCCACACGCGCCGCGTCCTCCGCGTTGCCCTCGCGCGCCGCCTCCATGGCGCGGAGCACGGCGGATGCGATCTTGTTCTGGTCATAGAGCACGCGGCGGCCGTCGCGCTTGATGATGCTGCGTATCATGGGAATCGCCCTCTCTGTCGTTTTTTATGCGGTATCCCGCTCTCTGCTTTTCGTTTGTTTTTGCAGGCCGTGAGGAAACATGCGGCCGTTCCCGGGGCTTCCGGTTTCCGCGCGGACGCGTTCGCTTTCAGCCCAAAGACCTGCGCATGCCCCGTTGTCGCGCCTCTGAAGCGCATAAAAACACGCCTCCGGCGGCCTGGTTTCGTTTTGCCACATCTTGAGGCCCTTGCCGTTTTCGGCTACCATATTTTGTACCATAACGCGTGGTTTGTCAAGGGGAACATAGCCGGACGCGTCATTAATTCTAATCGTGCAGGAAGCGTACAGGTGTTCGCCATCGGAAGATCCTGAGCCCGGGACAGCGCATCGCGCCTCGCCCCGCCCCGTGTCGGGTGCACGGCGGTCTTTATCTGTGCACCCGGATCTCCGGGAGAATGGCGTCGATATCCACGAAGCCTGCCGATTCGTCGCTGCGGTCCAGATAGAGCGGCACCTCGTCGCTCTGCAGCAGGTCCGCCACGTTCACATAGACATAGCGGCTGAAATAGACATGGGCAATGCCGGTGGCCGGGTCCGTATAGTGGCACTCGACGGTCACGGGATGCCTGCCGTTCACGTCCACCCGGCTATTCGTGCGAACCCCCGCGATCTTCGCCCGGACGACACAGCCGCCCTCGTAGGCCGCCCGCTGCCTGGCGCGGCGGCGCAGATCCAGCGTGAGCAGAACAGCGCCGGTCAGCAGAAACACTCCGCCGACGCCCACGAACGAGAACAGAAACGCCAGGCGCTCTTCCCTGTCGAAGCCCTGCCTGCCGCAGAGAACCAGACCGATCGTCAGGAAGAGGACGCCCATCGGCGTGAAGATCAGACCGATGATGCCCTTCTCAGTCCATCCGTACTTTTTGCGCTTTTCCTGCATGTTGAAAGCCCTCTTTTCTTCAATCATTCTTTGGGAAACCGTCAGTCGTCCTCGATCTCATAGCCGAGGATATCCGCCATCGCCTGTTCGGGGTTCTGCAGAAAGCGCAGGGTCGTGCGGTAATGGCTCGTCTCCTTGAAGGGAACGGTCTCGATGCCCTTCTCGCTGAGCTGAAAGATCTCCGCGTCCGGGTAGGTGATCAGCATCGGGGAATGGGTGGAGATGATGAACTGCGAGTCATCCTCCACCAGCTCGTGCATGCGCCGGATGAAGCGGATCATGCCCGTCGGCGAGAGCGCCGCCTCCGGCTCGTCCAGGAGGTAGAGCCCCTTGCCGTGGAAGCGCACCTCCGCCAGCGTCAGAAAGCTCTCCCCGTGAGAGCGGCTGTGCAGGGACTCGTGGCCGTAGCCCGCCTGGACCCCCAGCTCGTCGATGTTGGTCGCGACGTTGTAGAAGCTCTCCGCGCGGAGAAAATACCCGGTTCTCGGATAGGCGGCCCCGCGCGTTACCCGCAGATAGCTGTGGAGGTCGGAGTGCGTCGCGGCGGTGGTGAAGTTGAAGTTCCTGCTGCCGCCCTCGGCGTTGAAGCCCTGTGAGATCGCAAGGGCCTCAATGAGCGTGGACTTTCCCGCCCCGTTCTCCCCGACCAGAAAAGTCACCTGCCTGTGAAAGGTGAGTCCTTCCGCCGCCAGATGGCGAACCACGGGCAGCGCGCTCAGCCAGCTGTCCGCCGGGGGCATCTCCCGCAGACTCATGCTGCGGATATAGAGGTCTCGCATGGCGTCTCCTCCGTGCGCTTTATTTCTCACGGGATGTGTTCCTCCGCGCCATTATACCGCATTGCGCCCGCGCAGACAACCGGCGCGGCTGTTTTCTGTCTGCTTTCCGTGCGCGGGAAGGCGCGCCGTGATGCCCCGGCAAGCTGAAGCTGGGCGGTATCCAGAGAGGCGCTACGCTTCATACTGGCCATCTTTTCCCGGTTTCAGCCGCTGAAATGCACCTGATTTCTGGTTTTCGCTAAATATGGCACAGAGATGACCGTTTTATTCATTGTCATTTGAGCGCATATTATGTTATAATAAACCATCATACAGGGCAGACTCCTGCTCTGCGCTGTGAGAATCGTACATATCACGACTTTGTGGATTGGGTGTCAGTCCGTCGCCCGATTTTGTGTGATTGTTCTTTGCATTACGGACAGGCTTTGCGCCTGCCCTCTTCCCCTCTGCCTTCCCCTGTGAAAGGAGGAGCCCCATGAATCAGACAAATGCCCGCCAGCCCGTCAGCAAGCTGCGCATTGTCTCCCTCGGCGGTGTCGACGAGATCGGCAAGAACATGTATGTCTTTGAATACGAGGACGACATCGTGGTTGTGGACTGCGGCAGCATCTTTCCCAAGGAGGATATGCTGGGCGTCGACCTCGTCATCCCGGACGTGACGTATCTGGTCAACAAGAAAAAGAATGTACGCGGCTATCTGCTCACGCACGGCCATGAAGACCACATCGGCGCCACGCCGTATATTCTTCGACAGGTTCCCGCGCCGCTTTACGGCACGCGGCTGACCCTCGCCCTGGTCGACCTCAAGCTCAAGGAACACCGCATCAACGGCATCAATATGCAGGTTGTGCAGCCCCGCGACGAGGTGCGCCTGGGCAAATTCACCGCGAAATTCATCCACGTCAGCCACTCCATCGCCGGAGCGTGCGCCATCGCCCTCACCTGCCCCGCCGGCACCGTGGTGTGCAGCGGCGACTTCAAGATCGACTACACGCCCATCGACGGGCAGATCACCGACCTGCAGACTCTGGCCGAGCTGGGCTCCAAGGGTGTCCTGGCCATGCTGTGCGAATCCACCAACGTGGAACGCCCCGGCTACACCATGAGCGAGATCAAGATCGGCCGCACCTTCGAGAACATGTTCGAGCAGGCGAAGGGCCGCGTCATCGTCGCCATGTTCGCCTCCAACATCCATCGCATGCAGATGGTGATCGACTCCGCCATCAGCTTTGGCCGCCGCGTGTGCTTCATCGGCCGCAGCATGGTCAATGTGAGCCACGTCGCGATGGACATAGGCGAGCTGCGCATTCCGGAGGAGTGCCTGATCGACGTCGATGACCTCGACCGCTACCCGGACGAGGAGATTCTCGTGCTGACCACGGGCAGCCAGGGCGAGCCCATGGCGGGCCTCACCCGCATGGCCTACGCCGAGCACCGCAAGCTGCAGATCCGCCCGAGCGACATGGTCATCATCTCCGCGACGCCCATCCCCGGCAACGACAAGTCCATCAGCCGCGTCATCAACCAGCTCTACCGCTGCGGCGCCCAGGTGATCTACTCCTCCCTCGCGGAGGTGCATGTCTCCGGCCACGCCTGCCAGGAGGAGCTGAAGTTGATGCATTCCCTCGTGCAGCCGAAGTATTTCATTCCCGTGCATGGCGAATACCGCATGCTCTGGCAGCACGCCGAGCTGGCGGAGAGCATGGGCATGGACACCCGCAACATCGTGATCCCCGAGATCGGCCAGGTCATCGAAATGACGCAGGACACCCTGGAGCTGGGCGAAGTGGTTCCCAACGGCACGGTGCTGGTGGACGGTCTGGGCGTCGGCGACGTCGGCAACGTGGTGCTGCGCGACCGCAAGCACCTGAGCGAGGACGGCCTGATCATCGTCGTGCTGGCCATCGACCGCGACGAGTGCAAGCTGGTCTCCGGCCCGGACATCATCTCCCGCGGCTTCATCTATGTCCGCGAGAATGAGGACATCATTGAGAATACCCGTGAGCTCGCGCGGCAGATCATTCTCTCCAGCGACCTCTCCGGGGAGAACTGGCCCGACATCAAGAACCGCCTCAAGGACGAGATGCACCGGTTCATCTTCGAGAAGATCAAGCGCAATCCGATGATCCTCCCGATCATTCTGGATATCTGATCCCGCCTGAAAGGAGCGCCCGCCGCCGCAGACGGCAGGCTGCCTCCCCTGAAAAACCCTCCCTGCTTGCCGGGAGGGTTTTTCAGGCACGCCAGAATCCCCGGCAAGGAGGCGTGCGCGGAATGCCAGCGCGCCTCTCCGTCGAAAAAAGCAGCTGCGTTCCGTCGTGGTTCGCAGCTGCTTTGGTTTGTGTTTACTTCCTGAGAAACGCCTGGTCGGACTCGGGGACATCCTCCTCCATGACGCAGCGCTCGGCCCGCATGTGCAGGTCGTACCGGTCGCGGAGGCGGGCGATCTCGCCCATGACCGGGGAGGCGTGGTGGGCGTCCAGCGCCGCCTGATCGCTCCATGCGTCCAGCAGGAGCACGGTCTCCGGATCGTCCATCGGGATGAAATAGCTGTAGCAGAGATTGCCCTCCTCGGTCCGGATGCGCTCCACCAGGCCGGAGGCGGTCATCTCCTCGGCGAACCGTCTGGCGCTTCCGTTTTCACCGGTGTAGTACAGATGCATCATCAATGCCATGGCCCTGCTCCTCTCATCAGGAAAACGCCCGTCCATACATACGGACAGGCGCTCATTGTCCTCTTGCCGGAAAGCAAGCTTAGTTCTTCGCGGGATCGTACTTCAGCTCGGACGTGCAGTTCGGGCAGCGGGTCGCCTTGATCGGCACCTCGGAGCAGCAGAACGGGCAGACCTTGGTGGTCGGCGCGGCGGGCTTTTCGGGCTTCTTGTTGAGGCTCTTGGCCTTGTTCATGGCCTTGATGATCAGGAAGAGCACCAGCGCGGTGAGGATAAACTCGATCACGACGCCCAGGAAGGTGATGAAGGGAGCCAGCATGCCGGAGCCCTCGCCCACGGCAGCCTTGGCGGTGATGCTGGTTACGATGGGGGTGATGAAGATATCCACCACAGAGCTGACCACCTTGCCGAACGCGCCGCCGATGACCACGCCAACGGCCATGTCCACCACATTGCCGCGCATCGCAAAGTCCTTGAATTCACTCAGAAACTTTTTCATGACAGGAACCCTCCTTTTATGATTTGTCTCATTTGAGGCTGAGTAAAGTATAGCACAACCGCCCTGCACATTCAAGATGATTTCTGCCGCGCGGAGCGGAAAAACAGCAAAAAACCGCCGCAGGAAAGATAACGGATGGCAAACGGGCGAGGCGCCCGCCGCGCGTCAGGGGTGAGAAAAAGTTTCCTCCACGCGCTGCAGGATGCCTCGGCGAAGTCACTCAAAGTATCTTTGCTTTTCCCTGCGCCTGTGGTATAATGCCGCTGTGCGTATCGACTGATGGAGGTGACCGCCATGTTCAACAAGCTGATGAACAGTTTTTACTACGGGAAATCCGGCAAGGGCGACCTGACCACCGAGGACATGCCGACCAACCGCTGGGAACTCTTCACGACGACCCTGCGCGTGCGCTTCTCCCAGCTGGTGCGGCTGAACCTGATGTACGTCCTGGTCTGGCTGCCGCTGATGATCGTGCTGACGCTGAATCTCACCGCCCTGCTGCAGATGTCGAATCACGTGGACCTCGGCGACGGCACCAGCCTCGCGAGCCGCGCCGCCATGCAGGAGGCCGCGACCGAGGAAGCCGCGGCACCGGAAACAGCCGCAGCCGTGGTCAGCGTCTCGGACGCGTCGCAGAACGTTCAGGGCATCATCATGGTCACGCTGCTGATGATGATCCCCTGCATCGCGATCACCGGGCCGGCCACCGCAGGCGTCGCCTATGTGACCCGCAACTGGAGCCGCGACGAGCACGCCTTCATCTGGGCCGACTTCAAGGACGCGGTGAAGGAGAACTGGAAGCAGTCCCTCGTCATCTCCATCATCACGGGTGTGACGCCCGCCTTCATTTATATCGCCTGGCGCTTCTACGGCAACCTCGCCGCCGAGCACCCGCTGATGATCGTGCTGCAGACGGTTGTGCTGATGATCGGCATCAGCTGGGCGCTCTGCGTCACCTACATGCATCCGCTCATCGTCACCTACAAGCTGACGATTCCGCAGGTCATCCGCAACGCCTACCTGCTGGGCATCGCACGGCTCCCGTTCAGCGCCGGTATCCGCCTGCTGCACACGGTGCCCCTGCTCATCATCGCGGCGCTGGGCCTGCTCTGGAACCCGCTCTGGGCGCTGCTGATCGGAATCGGCTATTATCTGCTGATCGGCTTCTCCCTCAGCCGTTTCGTCACGGCCAGCTACACCAACAGCGTGTTCGACCGTTACCTGAATCCGCGCATCGCCGGCGCGAAGGTGAACCAGGGGCTCTGGGAGCGCGAGCCGGATGACGAGGACGAGTGAGCGGCCATGTACACAGCCTTTGCGGAAATCTATGACGAGCTGATGGCGGACGTTGACTACCCTGCCTGGGCCGGTTTCTACGCGGAGATCCTCCGCCAATACGGAATCGGGTCGGGCAGCAAGGTCTGCGAATGCGCCTGCGGCACCGGCTCCCTCAGCCTGCCGCTGCGGCGGGCGGGCTTTGTGATGACCGGCGTCGACCTCAGCCAGGATATGCTCTGGATCGCCTCGCAGAAGGCGCGCAGAAGCGGCGCGGCGATCCCCTTCATCTGCCAGGATATGCGCGCGCTTCGCCTGCACCGGCCGATGGACGCGGTGCTCGCGACCTGCGACGGCGTGAATTATCTCACCGGAAACCGGGACGTGGAGCAGTTTTTCCGCGCCGCCTGGAACGCGCTTCGGCCCGGCGGCGCGCTGGTCTTCGATGTCTCCACGCCGGACAAGCTGCAGAACGTGCTCGGCGACCGTACCTTCTTTGAGGAGACCGACCGCGTGAGCTATGTGTGGCAGAATCAGTACCACCCGAAAACCGCCACCGTGGAGATGGCCCTGAGCTTTTTCCTGCGCGAGGAAAACGGGCTCTACCGCCGCATCGACGAGCGGCAGGTGCAGAAGGCGCATGCGCTGGAGACCCTCACGGAGCTCCTGCAGGTCTGCGGCTTCTCCGCCATCCGCGTGATGGGCGACCACAAACTCGCCGAGCCCGGTCCGCACGAGCAGCGCTGGCATATCGCCGCCAGGAAACCCGAAGCCGAACAGGAAGGATGAATCACTTTGCCCCAGTTTGAGAGAAAGAGCGGAGACGAGATGCTCCGCATGACCCTGATGGGAGGACAGGCCCGCGTGATGCTCTGCGAGACGACGCAACTCTGCCAGACCGCCTCCGACCTGCACAACGCCACCCCCGTCTGCACCGCGGCCATGGGCCGCCTGATGACCGGCACGCTGATGATGGGCGTGATGATGAAGGGGCAGGGCGAATCCGTGACCGTGACCATCAAGGGCGGCGGCCCGATGGGGACGCTGGTGTCCGTGGCCGAGGGCGGCGACGTGCGCGTCTGCTGCGACAATCCGCAGCTCGATCTGCCCCTCGCGCCGAACGGCAAGCTGGACGTGGGCGGCGCGGTCGGCCATGAGGGCCGTATGAGCGTCGTGAAGGATCTGGGTCTGCGCGAGCCCTACATCGGCCAGTGCGAGCTGGTCAGCGGGGAAATCGCCGTGGACTTCGCCAATTACTTCACCCGCAGCGAGCAGCAGCCCTCCCTGGTGGCTCTGGGCGTGCTGACCCACGGCGAGCGCGTGCTCAAGGCCGGCGGCCTGCTGATTCAGCCCATGCCGGGCTGCGAGGAGAGCACCATTGAGCAGCTGGAGCTGCGCAGCCCCATGTTCGCGGATATCAGCCGCGAGCTTGCCGCCGCGCCCAAGGAGGAGCTGGCCGAGGACTGGTTCCGCGGCATGCAGCCGGAGCTGCTCGACCGCACGCCCCTGCGCTATCACTGCCCGTGCAGCCGCGAGCGCATGGAGAAGGCGCTCATCTCCCTGGGCCGCAAGGAACTGCAGTCCATCATCGACGAAGATACGGGCGCGGAGCTCGGATGCCACTTCTGCATGAAGAAATATCACTTCACGACCCAGGAATTGATTGCCCTGCGCGATCAGGCCATGCGCGCCTGACGTCCAGAAAGGAGAAGGCCATGTTCCCCTGCATCAACTTTGACGAGCGCTTTGCCGATTTCACCTCCGCGTGGGTCACGGAGCACAGGAACGAATACAAGAATTTCGACGCCATGGAGGACGACATGCCCCGCGTCTACATGGCGTTTCTCAACGAGCCCGCCCCCTGGCTGGACGGCGTGACGCCCGGCTCCTACTTCACCCAGTACGAGGACCCCAAGGATCTGGTGGACTGGCTGATCGCCTACGGCCGCGAGGGCGTGCCCGTGCCGGATCTGCTGCTGGAGCAGATCGAGTTTGTCGGCAAGCCCTGCGAGAAGCGCCTGGTGGCCCTGCTGAAGGATGAGACCGGCGAGATCAGCGCCGAGACGCGCATGACCGCCATCGGCCTGCTGCGCACCATGGAATCCACCCAGCCCAAGATGCTCTATATCTCCTGGCAGCTGAACCGCCAGGAGGAGGACGAGCTGGCGGACAACGCCCTGGAATCCCTCGCGGACATGGGAGCGAGCGCGCTGCAGCCGATGCTGGAGGCTCTGCCCAAGGCCAACGACGCGGGGCAGGCCGCCCTGCTGGACGTGCTCTGCGGCCATCCCGGCAACGAGCAGGTCTTCCGCACGGCGCTGCGCCTCTTCGAGGAGCGTCCGGAGCGCTGCGCCCTGTTCGCCAGCTATCTTGCCAAGCTCGAGGACGACCGGGCCCTCCCCGCGCTCGTCCGCCGCTCCGCGGATCCCGCGACGTCCTATCTGGATTACATCGAGCTGCGCAGCGCCATTGAGCGCCTGGGCGGCACCGCGCCGGAGCGCGACTTCACGGACGATCCCGCCTATGAGGCCCTGGCCGGGCTGGACTGAGCCGCACGCCTTTTTCACCCCCACATCTGATCCTACCCCTGGAGGTTGATTCATGCTTTGTCCCTTCTGTGGCCATTACGGCGGTGATGCCGACATCATCTGTCCGCAGTGCGGAAAGCTTTTGCCGCGCGGTGAAAACAAGGACGAGGGCGTCCGCGCCATCCGCCAGGGCAAGCGCGCGCGGATGGAGGCCGCCTCCGGCGAAACGCCCATCTGGCTGCAGCGCCAGGGCACAGGCCGCAGTTACGTCGATCCCGACACGCGGCCGACCTCCGGCGGCGAGATTCCCCTCTATCCCACGGGCGACGTCTACGGCGCGGACGGCATGCCGGAAGGCGCTGCCCCCCGCAGGAGCCGCAAGCTCTACGGCGACGGCGCGGGCCTCGACACCACCTCCGCCATCCCGGTCACCCCGCACAAGCGCCGCGCAGGCCTGCACGAGGTCAATCAGCACGCGATCAACTGGATGCACGTTGCGCTGTGGCTCATCGCCCTCATGGTGGTGATGGTCATCGGCGTCTATCTCTACATGACGCGCACGCCCGGCGGGCAGAAGATCATGGCCCGCATGGGGCGCGATACGACCTCCGCCGCGCTTTGGGAGGTCGGCGAGGAGCGCATGAACACCGGCGACGTGGAGGGCGCGATCCTCGACTTTGAGAAGGCCGCGGCGATGGACGCCGAAAATGAGATCAACAACGTGACCGGCCTGCTCACGCTCGGCAGCGCCTATGAGGCCGTCGGGCGGCTGACGGACGCGGAAGCCCTCTACATCCGCATCTACACGGACATCGTGCCCTCCGCCTCCGACGCCTACACCAATGAGATCCGCATTCTGGAGCAGACAGGCCGATCCCCTGAGGCGGCCGTCCTGATGCAGGAAGCTTACCGCAAGACCGGCAACAACGCCTTCCTGCAGCAGCGCGCCGATCTCCTGCCCGCCCAGCCCGTGACCGACGTGACCGCCGGCCTCTACGAGCGCAAGATCTATCTGCCCCTCACCTCGCCGCAGGGCTATGAGATCTATTACACCTTCGACGAGGAAGCCACGCTGCCGGACGATGGCGAGCTCTACACGCAGTCCATCTTCCTGGACGAGGGCCAGTGGAAGCTGCGCGCGGTCTGCGTCAACGAAGATCTGGTCAGCGACGAGCTGACGGGCACCTACCGCGTCATCATGCCCTCCCCGCAGCAGCCCTACGCCAACCTCGCCCCGGCCACCTACAAGCAGCGCCAGCGCGTGCGCCTGCGCCCGGGCGAGAACAACAAGAACGACACGGACATCACAATCTATTACACGATTGACGGTTCCACACCGGACTCGGACTCCCCCATCTATACCGGCGAACCCTTCTGGCTGCCAGGCGGCCGCGTGACGCTGAAGGCCGTCGCGGTCAACGGCTACGGCAAGGCCAGCAACATGCTGGAGATTCTCTATAAGATCGAGGCCAAGCCCTATCCGGAGAAAGCCTACACCACGGAGGATGTGGCCAACAACCTGAAGCTGAACTCCACCACCTATGACGATTTCCGCAAGGTCTACGGCGAACCCGACCAGAGCGAGGACGTGCACCTGGACGGCTTCGACGGCACCGTGCGCCGCTACACCTATCCCTGGGGCGACGTGACCTTCCAGCGCTCCGGCAGTGTGATGCGCCTGATCGAGCTGCACTGCGTCACATCCGACATCAAGGCCCCGCGCGGCGTGGGCGTCGGCGACACGCTGAACACCGTGGTCAGCAAGTTCCGCGACATGGGCCAGGTCGAAAGCCCCTCCGGCAACCGCGGCCTCTATGACAACAGCGACGGCACCGGCAAGATTCTCGCCCAGCCCGACGGCGGCAAGCTGATCCGCTACGTCGCCTACACGATGGACAGCCACAACTGGCGGCTGGACTTCACCTGCGATCCCTCCGGCGTGGTCACCGAGGTCTACATGCTCTTCATCCCGTAATCCGTTTTTTCCGGATAGATTTTCAACAAATTCACGCGGTGTTCATTCCGAGTTCACAGATCGGGGTTATTCTACAGCTGTAGTTCAGGGACAGGACTACCAGAACAGATTCTTCTACTCACCTTTCTTTATCCCCTTGCGCGGAGGGACACGCGCGAGGGGAATTTTCTTTTGCCGCAGCCGTCGTCTGCCTGTGTGCGGTCTGCGCCGCTGTTTCTTCTTCATCACAAAAGACCGGATGCGCCCGCGCTTCTCAGCCGCATGCGCGCATCCGGTCTTTCTTTGTCTCAGTTGTTGGGTTCCCGCACCGTCGTGCCGACCATCACCTGGCGGGCCTTCGCCTTGTAGATGTCAGTATAGAGGAACTCGCGGGCGATCTCGTTCTTCTGGATGTCGTAGGTCACGCGGTAGCTGTCCACCGAGTGGCCCTCGGACGCCTTGCGGAGTTCGTATTCCTCATCGGTATAGATGACATGCTCCTGGTTTTTGTCGCGGATGATCTCCGGCTCCTCGGGCGGCGGAATCACCGTGTCCACCGTCACGATGTCGTAGGTCACGCCGTCCAGCCCTGCGCCGTAGATGCACACGTTGCACTCCAGCTTGGTGCGGTTGCCGGAGGCGCTCTGCACGGCCGCCGTGATGTAGATGTCCTGATCCGTCGTGTTCTTGAAGACCAGGTCGATCTTGTGGTTGGAATACCAGTAGACCGTCGCGTCCTTGCCGAAGGAGGTGTAGTTGACGGCCATGGAGTGCGGCTCGCGATGGACGATCTTCATCCCCGCCCGGACAGCCGCCAGGTACACCGTGCTGGAGGCCTGACAGACGCCGCCGCCGATGCCGCTCTGCACCTGCTCGTAGACGTACTCGTCCGCCGGGAAGAAGCCGTTGCCGACCGTGCGCTGGCCGACGATGTTGTTGAAGGAGAAGTTCTGGCCCGGATGAATGATCGTGCCCGAAATCTGCTCAAACGCGCGGCGGATGTTGTTGTTGCGGTTCTCCTCGCTCTTGGAGGAGATCGGCGTCGTCCCCTTGCCGCGCAGGGCGACCGTGGTCTTCTTGAGCTTGTCCACGGTCACGTTCGGCTCCACCGTCGTGGGCGTCAGCTCGATCTCGCCGCTCTGCATGGAGGAGACCATGCGGTAGAGCTCCTCCTTGATGCTCTCCGTGTTCAGCGTGCGGCCGACCACCTCGTTCTTGAAGGTGAAGGGATAGGTCGCGGAGGGAACGAAGGCCGTCAACTCGGCGTCCTCCGGCGCGATGTAGAAATCCCTGGCAAGCTGATTCAGGATGCCGTCGATGATCGAGGTATCGCTGCCAGGCACGGTCGTGTAGTCCTCAAAGGGGGTGGTCTTCAGCGCCTCCATATCGGCGAGGCGGTCTTCGTTGGTGCCCTGATGGCCCATATCCCAGGCCGCTTTCAGCGCGCTGTCCACGTGCACGCTCATGCCCAGGTCCGAGGTGCGGATTTCCCGGGCGACCTCCCCGTCGTTCATCAGGCGCACCGACCAGTTCTCCGCGCGCTCGTTCGCCTGGCGTGTCACCGCCTCGCGGGCTTCCTCCTGCGTCATGCCGCCCAGATGAATGCCGTCGACATAGACGTTGTCGCAATAGATTTTGTCGTAGGGTTCGACAGCCTGCAGCACCTGCCGGTCGTGCACCATCTTCTGCACGCCGCGCACCCCGTAATAGCCGCCGACGGCAAGACCGGCGATCAGGACCACCGCGGCGGCGATTTTCAGGAGCGTGTGCTTTTTCTTCGGGGGCGTCACGGGCTTCTGGCTGGGCGGAACAAAGCCCCGGCCGGAAGCGCCTGCGCCGCCAGCCGACGGCTGCTCGCCGGAGAAGCCGCGCGCCCGCGCCATGCCTCCGCTGCCCTGATTGTACGCAAAGCCGCCGCTCTGCATCGGCTGCACCGGGTAAGCTGCGCCGGACTGGGCGCGCTGACCCGCAGCAAACCCGCCGCTCTGCGCCATCCGGTTGACCGGCGGCATCGCCGCGTAGGGGGATGATCCCTGCGGCGCGGCTGCAGCGGCCATCTGCGCATAAGGGTTGGTGCCCTGCGCGCCGGCCGGCCCCTGCGCCTGCGCAAATCCGCCGGATCCCTGCGCAAAGCTGCCGGAGTTCTGTCTTGGGATCGGGGTCTGGCTGATATATCCCCCGGAAGCCTGCTGCGGGCCATAGGGCCAGACAGGCTGCTGGGGCGGATAGGGCGCCGGAGCGGGCTGCTGAGGCGCGCTGCCGGGCTGCGCCTGCGCAGACTGCGCGCCAAAGCGGCCCCGCGTCGCCGCGTTGCCCTTGGGCACATTCGCTGCGGAGGACGGCTTTCTCGGCGCGGGCTTTTCCGTTTTCGCGGCCTTCTCCGCCGGGACGGATGTCTCCGCCGTCTTCGCTCCCTCCGCGGCGCTCTTTTCAGTCCCCTGCGCGTTCGCGGAGCCTGCTTCTCCCCTGTGGCGGTCACTGCGCCTTCTCCGGGGAGCGGGAGCCTCCGTGGTCTGCGGTTCCTGTTCCGCGCCTTCAAGTTCGGGATTCAAGGTCATATTTCTCCTTCTGGTTCCTCATTGCCTGGAACAGGGCGCTGATATCCTCCGCCGATCTGCTCCACTGCGGGATCATGCAGCCGATGCTGCCGTGCTTGTCATGCTCCTGGTGGAAATCGCTGCCGCCCGTCACGAGAAAGCCCATCGGGCGCACGAGACGCTCCAGCGCTTCGCAGCCGATCCTTCTCGCGGACGGATGGTACACCTCCACGCCCATCAGGCCCATCGCCTGCCAGCGGGTCAGGAGCGCGCGCAGCTGCTCCATGGGCAGCTCCAGCTCGCAGGGATGCGCCAGCACCGGCACAAAGCCGCTCGCCAGCACTGCACGCAGGGCTTCCTCCATGTTCATCCGCATGGCCGCCACATAGCCGGGACGTCCGGGATTCAGGTATCTCGCGAAGGCGTCCTCCAGGCTGGCGGCGTAGCCCTTGCGCACCATCGCCCGCGCGATGTGCGGCCGGCCGACGGCGTCCCGCGTCTGCTCGCGGATCTCGTCCATGTCCAGTTCAAAGCCGATGGCTTTCAGCCGCTCCACCATTGCGGCCGCCCGGCCCTTCCGCTGCTCCGCCAGGGAGCGCACGGCAGACCGCAGCGGCTCGCCCTCCGCCGTGCCATAGGCCAGCAGATGCAGCCCCTCCATGTCCCTCAGGCTCAGCTCCACGCCGCGGATCAGCGGCACCGGGAGAGAACCGGAGGCGGCGAGGGCGTCGCTGCCGGCGAAGGTATCATGGTCGGTGATCGCCATCCAGTCCAGGCCGATCGCCCCGCACATTTGCGCCAGCTCCTGAGGGGTATGCACCCCGTCGGAAAAGGTGCTGTGCATATGCAGATCAGCCCGCATTTTCTTCCGCAGCCTTCTCCGCGGCTTCTTTCGCAGCTTCTTCTGCAGCTTCTTCCGCGGCCGCAGGCTCGGCGGTCTCCTCCGTCTCGGTGACGGTGCCCTCCGCCTCGACGGGCGCGGCGCCGTCCATCAGCGAGATGAACTCCTTGCGGCTCACGGTCTGCTGGTCCAGCAGAACCTTCACGAGGGCGTTCAGCTCCTCGCGGTGCGCCGCCACAGTCTCCTTGGTGCGGGCATAGCTCTCGTTGAGCATGCGCTGCACCTCGGCGTCGATCTCGGAGGCCACCCGCTCGGAATACTCGCGGCTCTGGCCGAACTCCATGCCGACAAAGACCTCCTGGTCGCTGCCCAGGTAGATCGCGCCGAGCTTGTCGCTCATGCCGAACTGGGTGACCATGCGGCGGCACAGCTCCGTCGCGCGCTTGAGGTCGGAGGACGAACCCGTGTAGATTTCGCCCAGGATGACCTCCTCGGCCGCGTGTCCGCCGAGCATCATGCAGATCGTATCCAGCATCTGGCTGCGGCTCATGCTGTCCCGCTCCTGGGTGGGCAGGGACAGGGTGTGGCCGCCGCTCTGGCCGCGCGGCACGATGGTGACCAGGTGCACCTCGTCGCAGCCGGGCAGGAAATGGCCGACCACGGCGTGGCCGCTCTCATGCACGGCCACCATGTACTGGTCGTCCGCGCTCACCTTGTGGCTGCGCTTCTCCGGGCCCATCTGGACGCGGTCGATGGCCTCGATCAGCATCTGCTGGTCGATCTCGGTCTTCTTCGCGCGGGCGGCGAGGATCGCGCCCTCATTCATCACGTTCTCCAGCTCGGCGCCGGTGAAATAGGGCATGCGCTTGGCGAGGTTTTCCAGATCGACATCCGCCGCCAGGGGCTTGCCGCGGCTGTGCACCTTGAGGATCGCGACGCGGCCCTCCTGGTCGGGATAATTGACGGTGACCTGGCGGTCGAAGCGGCCGGGGCGCAGCAGAGCGGGGTCGAGGATGTCGCGGCGGTTGGTCGCGGCCATCACGATGACGCCCTCGTTGAGCTCAAAGCCGTCCATCTCCACCAGGAGCTGATTCAGGGTCTGCTCGCGCTCGTCGTGGCCTCCGCCGAGGCCCGCGCCTCTGTGACGGCCCACCGCGTCGATCTCGTCGATAAAGACGATCGAGGGCGCGTGTTTCTTGGCCTGGTCAAACAGGTCGCGCACGCGGCTCGCGCCGACGCCGACGAACATCTCCACGAAATCAGAACCGGAGATGGAGAAGAAGGGGACGTTCGCCTCCCCCGCCACCGCCTTGGCCAGCAGGGTCTTGCCGGTGCCGGGAGGGCCGACGAGCAGCACGCCCTTGGGGATGCGCGCGCCGACCGCCGTGTAGTTCTTCGGGTTTTTCAGGAAATCAACCATCTCCTGAAGCTCTTCCTTTTCCTCCTCCGCGCCCGCGACGTCGGCAAAGGTGATCTTGTTCGCCGCCGGGTTCTGCAGGCGCGCGTTGGAGCGGCCAAAGTTCATCACCTTGCCGCCGCCGCCCATCTGGCTGCGCATCATATAAACCCAGACGACAATCAGGATGCCCGTCGTGATGAGGAACGGCAGGAAGTCCAGCCACCAGGCCCGAACGACCGCGGCCCGGTACTGCACGTCGAAGCCCAGGTCGTTCACGGAGACCTCTTCGAGGCTTTTGCCGGTGCGGTTGGCGACGATCTGGCGCGCGGTCTCGATAAAGTCGTCGCCGATGGTCGTCTCGAAGTCATAATCCGACTCCGGGAAATCCTTGCGGTTGACGCGGCTGGACTTGTTCAGGCCAACCAGCGACGTGCCGCGGATGGCGACGGCGCTCACCTCGCCGTTCTTGATGCGGCTGAGCAGCTCCGGGTACTCGATGCGCCGGTTCACCGCGCCCGTGCCGCCGTTGTTCAGCAGCATGGCGATGCCCAGCAGCATGGCCAGGAAGATGAGATAACTGATCAGGACACGGGTTGATTTTTTCAAGGGTTGTTTCCTCCTTGATGAGAATCAGAGCCGGGCGGGATTACTCGGCTTCATAGATCCGCGGCGCCAGGACGCCGATATCGGGCAGGTTGCGGTATTTCTCCGCATAGTCGAGGCCGTAGCCGACCACGAACGCGTCCGGGATCTCGAAGCAGACATAATCCGTCTTGAGCTCCACGCGGCGGCGGGCAGGCTTGTCCAGCAGAGTCGCGATGCGGATGGAGGCCGCGCCGCGCCCGGCGAGATGCTTCGAGAGATAGTGCAGGGTGACGCCGGAATCCACGATGTCCTCCACGATCAGGACGTCGCGGCCCGTGATGTCATGATCCAGGTCCTTGCGGATCTGGACGACGCCGCTGGACTTGGTCGCCGCGCCGTAGCTGGACACGGCCATGAACTCGAGGGTCAGCGGGAGGTCGATCTCACGGATCAGGTCGCAGAAGAAGGGCGTCGCGCCCTTGAGGATGCACAGCAGCACAGGCTCCTTGCCCGCGTAGTCGCGGGTGATCTGCTCGCCCAACTTGCGCACGGCCTCGGCGATTTCTTCCTTCGTGACGAGGATGCGGTCCAAATCGTTGTAGATCTTCGCGGTCTTCTCCATGGCTCTGTCTCCTATCCTTTGGTCTCGGTTGTCTCCGCTCAGCGCAGCCAGGGCATCTGCCCCTGCCACGTCAGGCGGACGTTTGCCTGATCCGGCTGATACCGGGGAACGCCGCCGGCGCCAACGCCGCCCGCGAGCAGCACCTCCCGTCCCCTGCAGAGCAGCGGGACGCGGCTGCGGAAGGGCGCGTCAACACGGCGATCGGTGAAGTAATCCTGAAGGTTCCTGCGGCCCTCCGTTCCGAACGGGCGGATGAAGTCGCCCGTCTCCCACGTGCGCAGCACGCAGTTCTCCAGGCAGGCCGGCGGCACCTCCTGAGCGCGTCTGCCGTCCCCCGGGGATCCCAGGGAGGGAGACTGTTCCAGTGATATCCCGCCGAGCGTCCACGCCTTCGCGGACGGATCCACGCGGACAGCCGCGGGTCTGGCCTCAGCGGCAGGCGGCACGAGATGCACGCCCTGCCAGCCCGCGTAACCGTGCCAGCCGCCCGGCGGGTCGCAGCGGGTCCCGGCCGGCGCGTCCGCGAGCGCCGACAGCGCGGCGGTCTGTCCGGCGGAGAGGCCCCGCTCGTCCATGCCGTTTCCCGCTTCGCGTTCCCAGAGCATGCGCAGCGCCCGCCGCCGCAGGGATTCCCCCGGCAAAGCGCGCAGCTCGCTGCGGCCGATGAAGCGCTCGCCCGGGAGGAGCGCCTGCCCGGCGAGGGCGCAGAGAGCGCGCTCGTCCTCCCGCAGGAATCCGGCTGTCCGCGCGATGTGTTCCACGCTCCCGGGACGCAGGGTCTCCAGGAGCGGCAGCACCTGATGGCGCACCTGATTCCGCAGGTAAGCGTTTCCGGCGTTCGTCTCGTCCTCGCGCCAGGTCTGGCCGATGGCATTGAGATACGCCCGCAGCTCGACGCGGGATATGCTCAGCAGCGGCCGCAGGATCGGGCAGCCCTCCACGGTCGTCTCCCTGGCCATGCCGGAGAGACCGGTCAGGCCCGCGCCGCGCATCAGGTGCAGGAGGACGGTTTCCGCCTGATCCTCCCGGTTGTGCGCCAGGGCGACCGGAACGCCGCCCAGCTCCTCAGAGGCTTCGCGGAAGCAGGCGAACCGCGCCTTTCGCGCCCAGCCTTCACCGGGATGGTCCGGCGGCTGCAGGTGAAAGACCCTCAGCGGCACCTGCTTTTCGGCGCACAGTGCGCGAACAAAGGCCTCGTCCGTATCGGCAGCTTCGCGCAGGCCGTGGTGCACATGCACCGCGCTGAGCGCGAGGGGCGCTTCGCCGCTCCCGCGCTGCTCGCACAGCAGGCACAGGAGCGCCACCGAGTCCGCGCCGCCGCTCAGTCCGATGATCAGCCGCTCCGGCAGGCTGCCGAAGCGGAGCGCCAGCTCGCTTCTCATGTGCCGGGGCGCAGGGGCGCGCTGCAGATCGGGCAGGGCTCGAGCTTCGTATACGGCTCGTTGTTCAGCTCGGCGTAGGTGAACACGCCCTTGAAGGGCAGGAACTTCTGGTTGGCGGACTTGCAGTTCGCGTCCACGTGGTAGCGCTCGCCGCCGTTCGGGTTGTAATAGAGCTTCGTGGCGGGGTCAGCGGTGTCCGGCGGGGGCGGCGGCTGGGTCGGCAGCGCGTTCTCCGGCGAGGGAGAAGGCGTCGCCTCGTGGCTCTCGAGTGAGCGCGGGTCGACGTACCACACGCCGTCCTCCTTCAGCACCACGATCTTCTGCAGATACTTCTGGATGCTGTTGTTGGAGAGATGACGGTCGATGGTCGCCTCCACCGAGACCGTGCGGCTGGTGTCGTTCTCCGTGCCTGTGATGGCGGTCACCGTGAAGTCCACCGGATGGCGGTTGCCAACCAGCTGGAAGATCGACACAGAGGCGCTTTCCTGGCTGCGCACCCAGGAGGGCGGGCAGAGCGTCACCATGTTGTCATAGTTGTTGACAGACCAGAAATAATAGAAATTCTTGACCTGCTCGGCCGCCTCGCTGTTCAGCGGGTCGGCGTTGTTCGCGGCCGCCGGCTGCGCCTGGGGCTCCGGGGTGTTCTCGAGCACAACGGGCGTCTCTTCAGTCGCCTGCACCTGCGCGGCGGGGACGCCGGCGTTCGGGGTGGAGGGCTGCTGGCGGTCCCGCCCGGGCTGGGCAAGGCCGCTCGCCACCGCCACCACGGCCAGCGCCGCGAGAATCACGGAGACCGTCACGCGGGTTCCCCGGCCCAGCGGCGACTTCACCAGCCAGAGGCCCGCAATCGCCGCGACGGCCAGCACGGTGAAGAGCCAGCGAAGCGGCGAGGCCGGGAAAACCATCGCGAGCGCGAAGAACGCCAGCAGCACAAAGCCGAGGCAGCCATAGAGAATCGGGCCCTTCAGGAGGGAATGGCTGTCTGTGCCGCGCTGGGGCTGCTGATTGGCCTGCGCCTGCTGGTACGGCTGCGCATAGGGGCTGTTCGGATAGCCGCCCTGCGGAGGATAGCCGCCGGGCTGCGCATAGGGGCTCTGGGCATAGCCGTTGTTGTACCCCTGGCCGGGATAGCCCTGGTAGCCGTTCGGCTGGCCATAGCCCTGGCCGTAGGGGTTCGCGCCAGGATAGCCGCCGGGCTGCGGATAGCCCTGGGGCGGGTAGCCGCCCTGCTGGGGCTGCTGATAGCCGT
>CAMNLM010000042.1 GCA_946543085.1 uncultured Clostridia bacterium
TCGTGCTCGCGGTAAATCTCCGCATAGCCCGCGGCGTTCTCGGTCAGCTGGCCGTTCACGTCGTAGAAGCGCTCGAGCACCACGCAGTCGAAGCTGTCGTAATCGCGGGTCGTGGCGGCGTAGCCGGCCTGGAGGACCGCGGGCTCGCCGCTGCGGTCAAACCAGGCCTGATAGATCACGTTGCCGTTCTCGTCGTACTGATAGACGATGTCCGCCCAGCCCTCCGCGTTGGTCACGGGCTGGCCGTCCGCGTCGAGGCAGATTTCCTCGGTCACGGCGCCGGATTCGTCGCGCAGATAGCGCGAGCCGACCCACGCCTGGCCGTCCTTTGCCCAAGGCTGGCCGTCCGTGCCGAACCAGTGAACCTCGGCGATGCGGCCGTTTTCGTCCCAGGCGTAGGCGATGGCGGCGTAGCCCTCGGAGCAGACCTCCGGCTGGCCGAAGGCGTTGTAATAGCGCTCAGTCTCGACCCGGCCGTCCTCGTCGAAGGTGCGGCGCAGGGTGACGTAGGGCTCGCCATCCGCGGGCGCGCTCTGGCCGCTCTGGTCAAACCAGGCCTCCATGATCAGGTTGCCGTTCGCGTCGTAGACCGTGCGCTGCGAGGCCCAGCCGGCGCTCACCGGCTTGCCGTCCGCGCCATAGCGGATGGTGACGGTGAGCTGGCCGTCCGCGTCGTACTGGCGGCTGACGGCGGCATAGCCCGCGGGGATGGCGAGGAGCTTGCCGTCCGTGCCGTAATAGGCGGTGAAGGTTCTGTTGCCCGCGGCGTCATATTCGTGGGCCACGGCGGCGTAGCCGTCGCTGCTGAGGGTCAGCTGGTCGTTTTCGTCGAGATAGCGCTCGCTGGTCACGAAGCCGTCGTCGTTGAAGGCGGTCACGACGGCGCTGTAGCCCTGGGCCGTGCGAACCGGCTCTCCGTCCGCGCCGAGGTAGCGGGAGGTGGTCGTGCGGGCCTCGTCGTCGTAGGTGTTGACGAGGGTGGCCCAGCCGTCCTCGCAGAGCATGGGCTGGCCGTCGGCGTCGAGCAGCGCCTGGGAGATCACGCGGCCGTCGCTGTCGAAGCCTGTGCGGTGGCCGGTGCCGTCCTCGCTGATGTTGGTGATCTCCCGCATCAAGCCGGCGGCATCCCAAACCGTGCGCACCTCAAGCCAGCCGCCCGGGCCGGCCACGGGGCGGCCGGAGGCGTCCAGCCAGCGCTCGAGGATGACGTTCCCCGCGCTGTCGTAGGCGTACTCCGCGCTGGGCTGGATCACGCCGCTGAGAACCTCCTCCGCTGTGAGGAGGCGCTGGAAGGTCACATTGCCGCGGCTGTCGTAGCGGCGCTCCGCCTGGGCATAGCCCGCGTGGCAGTCGACGGGCTCGCCGTCCGCGCCGAAATAGTGCTCCTCGATCAAGTGATCCTGGGCGTCATAGGCCACGGTGTAGCTGGCATAGGTGTCGCCCTGGGGCGCGCCGAGGCCGTCCGCGCCGGTCCAGGCCTCGTGCACCAGGCGGCCCTCCTCGTCGTAGGCGCGGCTGACGGAGGCGTAGCCGAGATAGGGGTCGATGGGCTGGAGGGCTTCGTCAAAGAAGCTCTCTTCAACGACGCGCTCTTCCTCGTCGTAGACCCTGCGGCGTTCCGCATACCCTTCGCTGGAGCGGACGAGGCGGTTCTCCGCGTCGATATAGCGCACGAGCGTCTCGTTGCCGGCAGCGTCGTAGGCGTACTGGACGGTCGCCCAGGTGTCCTTCAGGGCCATCGGCAGGCCGTCCGTGCCGTACCAGGTCTGCTCGGTGACGCGGCCCTCCTCGTCGCGGAGGGTGCGGATGCCCGCGTAGCCTTCGCGGCAGAGGGTCATCCGGCCGTCGCGGTCATAGTAGACCTCCGTGGCGACGCGGCCCAGACTGTCGTAGGAATAAAGCACGCGCGCGTAGCCGTCCGCGCCGGCGGTCGGCTGGCCGTCTTCGCCGAGATAGGTGACGTCGGTGAGGTTGCCCGCCGCGTCATAGGCCCACGCGACGCCCGCGTAACCGCCGCTGGTGATGGCGGGCCTGCCATTCAGGTCGAACCAGAGCTGGCGGATGATGCGGCCCTTGTCGTCGCGGGTGAGCTGGACGGAGGCGTAGCCGTCGGCGGTCTCGACGGGGTTGCCGTTCTTGTTCAGGTAGCTCTCGGTGACGCTGCCGTCTTTGGCGTAGGAGAGGGCCTTCTGCCAGTAGCCGCCGTTTGTCTCGGTCTTGAGGCCGTTGGTGCCCTCATAGCGCTCGAGGATCACGCGGCCCTGCTCGTCGTATTCGTATTCCACCGCGGCGTAGCCCTCGCCGAGATCGACGGAGGCGTCGTCCACGTCGAACCAGCCCTGCCACACCAGGCGGTGGTTCTTGTCCCAGTCCTTGCGGATCACCGCGTAGCCTTCCCGGGTGTTGACCAGCTCGCCGTCCATGCCGCGGTAATACTCCGCGGTGATGTTGCCCGCGAGGTCGTATTCGTAGCTGATGGAGGCGTAGCCGTCGTCGGTCACCATGGGCCGGCCGTTCAGGTCGGCGTAGACCACGCCGGTGATCTTGCCTTCCTTATCATAGGTGAAGTCGCGGGTGGCCGCGCCGTGCAGGCTGGCGGGCGTGCCGTCCGCGCGGAGATAGGCCTCATGCGTCACCTGGCCGTCGCTGTTCCAGGTCTTGCGCACCACGGCGTAGCCCTCGGCGATGTCCGTCAGGCTGCCGTCGGCGTCGAGGTAGTTCTCCTCGGCGATGTTCTTGTTCGCGTCCAGCACGCGGCGCACGGCGGCATAGCCCGCCTTGAGCACCACGGGACGGTCGTCCACGCCGTAGAAGGTGAGGGTATAGGAGGAGCCGTCCGCGCTGTTCTCGCGGCGGGTGTAGGCGTACTCCTCGCCGTCCAGCAGGGTGATGCGGCCGTTGATGTCGTAATAGCGGGTGGTGAGCACCTCGCCGTTCACGTCGTATTCGTATTTCAGGGAGGCGTAGCCGCCCGCGATCTCCACGGGCTGGCCGTCCGTGCCGTAATAGCGCTCGGTCTCCACGAGGCCGTCCGCCGTGTAGGTGTAGCGCACGCTGTGCCAGCCGTCCTGGCTCACGGCGGGTTTGCTGTTGCGGTAGCAGGCAACCGTCGCGATGCGGTCGTTCTGCCAGGTGTAGCGGCGCTGGCTCACGCCCGCCTTGTCCACGATCTCGCCGCCGACCTGGTCGAGATAGACCTCGCTGGTCTTGTGGCCCTCGGCGTCATAGGTGTATTCGGCGGAGGCGTAGCCGTCCGGGCCGCTCACGCGCCTGTTGTCCGTGCCGGTATAGAGGATGCTGGTGAGCATGCCGGCCTTATCGTACCTGTAGGTGATCTTGTAATAGCCGTCCGCGCAGGTGGCGGGGCGGCGGTTCGCGTCCTCGTAATAGACTTCGCGCAGCTGATCCCCGCTCCAGGTCGAGCACTCGCGGGCATAGCCGAAGGAAGGAACGACGATTAGCTTGTCGGAGAGGCCAAAGTACTGGCGGCGGGTCACATGGTTCTTGGCGTCATAGTTGTAGTCGATGCGGCTGTAGCCGGCCTCCAGCGCGGTGCGCTCGCCCTTGCTGTCCAGGAAGCGCTCGCTCTCCACGCGGTTCTTCAGGCCGAGCGTCTGCAGCACGGAGCAGTAGCCCTCCGGCATCTCGTAGGGCTTGCCCTCCTCGTCGAAATAGCTGATGGTGCGGGAATTCTGCTTGCCCGTGCGGTATTCGACGGTCTTGGAGGCGTAGCCCTCCGGGCCGGGCACCTTCGTTTTGTCCTCGCCGTAATAGGTCTCCTGCACGAGGCGGCCCCGGTCGTCCAGCTTGCGCTCCTCCATGGCCCAACCGAGGCGGGTGTTGACGGCGAGGTCGCCGTCCGCGTCCAGGTAGCGCACGGAGAGCGCGGTCTGGCCATCCTCCGACCAGGTCCACTCGGCGCTGGCGTAGCCCTCGGCGCAGACAAAGCCGCGGCCGTCTGCTCGCTTGTAGCTCTCGCTCGTCTTGACCGTGACTTCGCCCCTGGTCTCCCAGACGGCGGTGTAGGTCGCGCAGAGGTCGGGCGCGTCGAGCGGCTTGCCGTCCACGCCGTAGTTGCGGGTCTGGACGAGGCGGTGATCCCGGTAGTCCATCTCGCAGACCGCGTAGCCCTCCGGGCCGATCACATAGCCGCCGCGGCGGTTGGCGTAGGCGCGGCGCGTCATCTCGCCGGATTCGTTGTATTCGCTGTCGCAGGTCGACCAGCCCCCGGCGCAGTCGACCGGCTGGCCGTCCGCGTCCAGATAGGCGGTGCGGGTGAGGCGGTCGCCCTCGTATTCATAGCGCACCGTGGCGTAGCCCTCGTCCTCCGCCACAACCGTCTGTCCGGCGGCGTTCTGGAAGCTCATCTCGGTGATCTGCCCGGCTGTATTGACTGTGCGGCGGGCGGTCAGCTCGTGTGAGGTCTCAGCCAGGGCCGCCTCCCGGGACGGCGCGCAGAAGACAGCGAGGGAGGCGAACAGAATGGAAGCGGCCGCGAGGGCCGAACGGGTACGTTTCATCACGAAAAACACCTGCGCTTTCGCATAGTTCATCCTATTCACATTTCTATGGAAGAAATCGTTTTCCTGCCGCAATGAATGTAAATCCTCAGCGCCGGGGCGGCGCAGGCGGACGTGTCCGAACCGCGTCCGGACGGGTGACGGGTGTGCCCAAAGGATGTTTTTCTCCGTTTTTTCCGTTTTCCGGGCGCGGGGCGGGGATTTTGCCTTGACGGATGCGACTTCCTGTGTATAATTTTATAGAAAAGAGGGCGTGGAGACATGCACGCGCCCGGAAAACGGAATAAAAGCGCAAGCTTTTATGCTCCCCGCCAACCACACAAAGATAGGAGGAAATCCACATGAAACGAATTCTTGCTCTGCTGCTGTGCTGCGCGATGGTCTTCGGTCTGGCGACCGCGGGCGCCGAGGGCGTCCAGGACGCGCTGGCCGCTGCCGCCGCCATGACCAATGAGGAACTCTACGCCAAGGCCCAGGAGGAGATCGCTGCCGGCGCGCAGCTGAACTTCTACTCCACCACCTCCTTCGCGGAGAAGGCCGCCGACAACTTCATGAACGACTATCCTGCCCTGGCGGGCAAGGTGGTCTACGCCGAGATCGACGACGGCGAGACCTACACCAAGCTGACCAACCAGATCGGCTCCGGCGTGAAGGATTCCCCCGACATGGCCCTCGTGCAGAACGGCCCCGACCTGAAGGTCAACCTGCTGGAGGACGGGCTGAGCTTCAACTACTTCCCGGAGAGCCTGAAGGAAGTCGTGCCCGCCCAGTACCAGGATCCCGCCGTGGTCACCTTCGTCAACTCCCTGATGATCTACAACAACAAGGAAGGCTCCGTGGGCGTGCACAACGTGTGGCAGCTCGTCGAGCCCGAGTGGAGCGGCAAGGTCTTCTTCAAGGATCCCACCAACGAGACCGTCAACCTCAACTTCCTGATCATGCTGACCAGCCCCGAGTGGACCGAGAAGATGGCCAAGGCCTATGAAGCCTACTACGGCAAGGCCTGGGAGTCCTCCGAGTTCCCGACCGCGTCCCACCAGTGGATCGACGGCTTCCTGAAGAACGTGAACTACACCTTCACCTCCGCCTCCAAGATCGCCACCGGCATCGCCAGCGGCGCGGCGGGCAACATGGGCGTGTTCGTCTTCTCCAAGCTGCGCAAGGTGGACGAGAACGACCGCCAGAACCTGAGCATCCTGCAGTTCGAGAACGAGGTGGACTGCTTCAGCGGCTTCATGTACAACATCTACGCCACGGTCTGCTCCGACACCGACTGCCCCTACACCTGCGCCCTGTTCATCAACTACCTGCTGACCGAACCCGGTTTCGCGGGCCCCAAGAGCTGGAACTCCAGCCAGGGCTACTACAGCCCCAACACCTCCATCGACAAGCCCGCCGATCTCGAGGACAAGCCCTACACCTACTGGGCGGACAAGCTGGTCTTCGAGGACCTGAACTACATCGACGGCCTGGGCGCCGACTACACCGAGATCTACCGCTTCATCAACGTGCGCGTGAGCAAGTGAGACCGCGGTCGGAGGGGGCAGAGATTGGCTCTGCCCCTTTTCCTCTTTTATGAGACAGAGGAGGGCCTCCCATGACAAAAGTCCAGCCTGATCTGCGGCGGGAACCGCTGAGGTACCGGCTCAAGACCTTCTTTGCCAAACCCGCCAACCTGATCCTCCTGGTGTTCCTGGCTGCGCTGACGGTGCTGAGTCTGCTGCCGATGATCACGATGCTGACCAATATGTTCACCGTGCACGCGGGCACCGAGCGGAAGATGCTGCGCGTGCCGGTCGGCACGGCGACGCTGAACCATTTCCAGATGCTGTTCGCGGACCGGGAGTGGAGCCGCAGCAACTTCTGGACGCCCCTGCTCAATTCGCTGATCGTGGCGGCGGGCTCGGGCCTGCTGGGCATTCTCATCGGCGGCACGGTGGCCTGGTTCATCACCCGCTCCGACCTCAGGGCCAAGAAGTTCATCTCGGCGGTCTTCGTCTTCCCGTACATGATGCCCGCCTGGACGCTGGCCCTGTTCTGGACCAACATGTTCCAGAACAGCAGGGTCGGCGGCGGCGTGGTCGGCATGGTGGAATCGGTCTTCGGCGTCTGCATGCCGGAGTGGTTCGTGTTCGGCCTGTTCCCGATGATCGTGGTGATCGGCCTGCACTATTCGCCCTTCGCCTATCTGCTCATCGGCGGCATCCTGAAGAACATGGACGCCACCCTGGAGGAGAGCGCGACCATCCTGAAGGCCAGCCGCTGGACGATCATCCGGCGCGTCACCATCCCGATCGTGATGCCCGCCATCCTCTCGACCTTCCTGCTGATCTTCTCCTCGGGCTTCGCGAGCTATACGGTGCCCGTCTTCCTCGGCAGCGCGACGCGCACCTTCACGCT
Organism: uncultured Clostridia bacterium; assembly: GCA_946543085.1. Classification (GTDB taxonomy): domain Bacteria; phylum Bacillota; class Clostridia; order Christensenellales; family Aristaeellaceae; genus RUG11272. Next base: position 6,921 of record CAMNLM010000042.1, read on the forward strand.
CTCGACCAAGATGCGCGCGCTGATCCAGGCCGGCTATGAGGGCCAGGGCTATATCATGGCCTTCATCTCCATCCTTCTGGGCACGGCGATCCTGGGCGTCAACCAGTATTTCACCGGCAAGCGCAAGTCCTTCACCACGGTGACGGGCAAGAGCGGCCAGGTCTCTCTGGTCAGGCTGCGCGGAGCCAACGGCATCATCTCCGCCGTGCTCATTGTGCTGACGCTGTTCTTCGCGATCATGCCGCTGGTTTCCTTCGCGCTGGAGAGCGTGATCCGGCAGCCGGGCAACTACTCGCTGAGCAACATGACGCTGAACTTCTGGATCGGCACCGAGGCCTCCGCCTATGAGACCGGCATGCCGGACGGCATCCTGATCAACGGCACGATGTGGATGGGCCTCTTCCGCCAGGTGGGCCTGGCCGTGGTGGTGGCCCTGATCGTGGGCACCTGCGGCATGCTGATCGGCTACGCCTGCGTCCGCCGCCGGGGCACCTGGCTGGCCCAGGCGGTGGAGAACCTCGCGTTCTTCCCGTACCTGATGCCCGCCATGGCCTTCGGCACGATCTACCTGGCCGTGGCGACCAGCGCGAGCTTCAAGTGGATGTACGGCTCCTTCTTCCTGCTGGGCCTGGTGGCCGCCGTCAAATTCCTGCCCTTCGCCTCGCGCTCCGGCGTCAACAGCATGATGCAGATCGCCCCGGAGATCGAGGAGGCCGCCGTGATCTTCGGCGTGCCGTGGGTGACGCGGATGAGCCGCATCCTGTTCCCCATCCAGAAGAGCGCGATCATCTCCGGCTACCTGCTGCCGGTCATCAATGTGATGCGCGAGGTGGCGCTGTTCACCCTGCTGGTGCCCTATCCGCGCTACCTGCTCACCACGATGCTGTTCTCCTTCAACGAGACCGGCTATGCCCAGTACGGCAGCGCGGTCACGCTGCTGATCATTCTGATCATCATCACCATCAACACCCTGGTCAACAAGCTGACCGGCGCGTCCTTCGACAAGGGAATAGGAGGCTGACACCATGCCGAGAATCGTATTGGAACATGTGACCAAGCGCTTTGAGAAATTCGTCGCGGTTCAGGATCTCGACCTGGTGATCGAGGATCGCGGCTTTGTGACCCTGCTTGGCCCCTCCGGCTGCGGCAAGACGACCACCCTGCGCATGATCGCCGGCCTGGAGACCCCCACCAGCGGCCGCATCACGATTGACGGCGAACCCGTCTTCGACTCGGAGAGGGGCGTCAACGTGCCGCCGAGCAAGCGCGACATCGGCTTCCTTTTCCAGAACTACGCGCTATGGCCGCACATGACGGTCTATCAGAACATCGCCTTCGGCCTGGAGATGCTCAAGTGGGACAAGGCGCGCATCAAGGCCCGCGTGCAGGAGCTGCTGGCCCTGCTGAAGATCGAGCAGTTTGTCGAGCGCTATCCGGCGGAGCTCTCCGGCGGCCAGCAGCAGCGCGTGGCTATCGCCCGCACGCTCGCGCCGAGTCCGCGCGTGCTCTTCATGGACGAGCCGCTGTCCAACCTGGATGCGAAGCTGCGCCAGGAGATGCGCACGGAGCTGAAGCGCCTGCACTCGGACACCAACTCGACCTTCGTCTACGTGACGCACGACCAGCTGGAGGCCATGACGCTCTCCACGCGCGTCTCGCTGATGGACACGGGCGTCCTGCAGCAGTACGCGCCGCCGCTGGAGATCTACAACCGGCCGGCCAACGTGTTCGTGGCGAGCTTTGTCGGCAACCCGACGATGAACTTTCTCCCCGCTGCGGTGCTGAAGGCCGTGGGCGGCACGGCAGAGCTCTCGCTGATGGGCTACAGGGCGGTCTTCCGCGCGGCGGAAACGCTCGGCGGCCTCGGAAAGGAAGCGCTCGTCGGCGTGCGCCCTGAGTTCCTGCCCATCCGGGAGGACGGCGCGATCGAGGGCCGCATTTACTCGACGCTCCCAGCGGGCATGGAGACGACCGTGAAGGCACAGTGCGGCGACACGATGCTGACCAGCGTCGTGTTCGGCAGCGTGGACTATCCGGTGGACGCGGCCGTGCGCATGGCGGTCACCGGGGAGAATATCGTGCTCTTCGACAGGGAGAGCGGGAAGTCTGTCGGCGTAGGAAAGCTGGAGATTGGCTGACGGCCAGGCTCCGCAGGCGCGCCTGCCGCTGCCCGGCGTCTTCCCGGCGGAGCGGCGGCTCCCTTCCGCGCCGGGCGTTCCGGCGGATTTGGAGACAATGGAATGATATCTGTATGACGGAGGTGCCCTTATGATCCCTGGAATACCTCATGTGCCGTGCAACCCGACCCTCGCCGGGCAGGCGGAGGTCATCCCGCACGTGGTCTACAGCGCGAACGACATGGAACTGACGCTGATCCGACCCTGGGCGGTCGGCGATGAGACGCTGAAGCCGACCCTCGCGCCGATGCCGGTGCTGGTGTTCGTGCAGGGCAGTGCGTGGACGACCCCGAACCGCGCCTTCGAGCTGCCGATGCTCTCCCGCTTCGCCGAGGAGGGCTGGACGGTGGCGACGGTCTCCCACCGCGACATCACAAAGGGCGCGCCCTTCCCGGCCTTCCTGAAGGACGTGAAGTGCGCCATCCGCTTCCTGCGCGCGAACGCCGGGCGCTACGCGATCGACCCGGAGCGCATCGCGATCTGGGGCACGTCTTCCGGCGGCAACACGGCCCTGCTGGTCGGCCTGACCGGCGACGCCCCGGAGCTGAAAACCGATGAATACGCCGGCCAGAGCGACGCCGTGAAGGCGGTGGTCTCGACCTTCGGGCCGACCGACCTGCCCGCGCTGTTCGTCTACCTGGACAACCCGCAGGTGCGCATGATGCTGACCGCCGCGTTCGGCCCGGATGACAGCAGGTGGCAGGAGGAGATGCGCAAGTGGAGCCCCGTCTGCCGCGTGAAGGATGGCGCGAAGTATCCGCCTTTCCTCCTGCAGCACGGCACGGCGGATCCGGTGGTGCCCGTGCAGCAGATGGACACCATGTACACCCGGCTGAAGGAAGCGGGCGCCTCGGTCGAGGCGCAGTACGTGGACGGCGCGATCCACGAGGGCAGCTTCTGGACGCCCGAGACCCGTGAAACAGCCCACAGATTCATTGTGGAGCACACATGAATGGCAGGAAAACTATGAGCTTACTGAGCGACGCAAGAAACATACTGAACAAGGACCCCGCCGCGCGGAACCTCGCGGAGGTGATCCTGCTCTACCCGGGCTTCCGCATCCTGGTCAACCACCGCATTGCGAACTGGCTGTACCGGCACAAGCGGTTCTTCCTGGCCCGCTGGGTGAGCCAGCGCGGGCGGAAGAAAACCGGCATCGAGATTCACCCCGGCGCGCAGATCGGCAGCGGCCTGTTCATCGACCATGGCATGGGCATCGTGATCGGCGAGACCACGGAGATCGGCAACAACTGCACGATCTATCACCAGGTGACCCTCGGCGGCACGGGCAAGGACACGGGCAAGCGCCACCCGACCATCGGGGATAACGTGCTGATCGGCGCGGGCGCGTCCGTGCTGGGTCCGGTCCTCATCGGCAGCAACACGCGGATTGCCGCGGGCAGCGTGGTGCTGACGTGCCTGCCGGAGCACGTGACGGCGGCGGGCGTGCCGGCGCGCATTGTGTCCGTCAACGGCGAGCGCATCCGGCCCAGCGACGATCTGGATCAGCGCAACATACCGGATATGATTGCCAGGCGTCTGCGCGAGATGGACGAACGCCTGGTCAGCCTGGAGAACCGGAGCGGACACACAGAGGGATGAGGCCTTGCGGCTTCATCTCTTTTTTGACAGCAGGGGAGGAGAAGGCTAAAAAGAGACTTGGAGTCGTGACAAACGGGCAAAATGCACGCAACAAATTCTTAACAGTTTCTTAACAGAAGAATCCGTACAACGAGACGTCCGGCACCAGATGTCTCGTTATTTGTTGCAGGAATACACAAATAACGCGAACATATTGTCTTATTTGTGTTCAACAGGAGAATATTTTATGTCCAAAATATGAATTAACGTCATTATTTCTTGACTTTTTGGTTTCGCAGTTCTATAGTATTGTCATCATTGGGCAAAGGAGGCGAAGCCTGTGCATGCGAGAAACCTGCGCCGCTGTCTGCGGCAGGCCTTCTTCTGCGCGCTGCTGCTCGTCCTCCTGCCGGCTCTTGCGCTGGGCGACACCGGCGTCGTCAACTGCAAGTCGCTGAACCTCCGCTCCCAGGCCAGCAAGAAGAGCAAGGCCCTGCAGACGCTGGATCTCGGCACGGCGCTGAACATCATCGGCAGCGAGGGCGGCTGGTACAAGGTGACCTACGGCCAGTACACCGGCTATGTGATGAAGGAATACGTCAATGTGTCGGCCTCCTCATCCGGCCACAGCGCCGCAAAGACAGCTTCCGCCTCCACGGAGACACTGGCTTCCATCGGCAAGCCCAAGGCCTGCAAGCCCGGCGATACCGGCTCCAACGTGAAGAAGCTGCAGCGCTGCCTCTCCGTGCTCGGCTACTACAAGGGCGAGATCGACGGCATCTACGGCGACTCGACGACCAAGGCCGTCAAGAAGCTGCAGAAGGCGAAGAAGATCAGCCAGGACGGCGTGGCCGGGAAGAACACGATCGCCGTGATGTTCGGCGAGCCGGTGACCGAGACCTCCGTGACTCTGACCACCGAGCGCCTGAACTGGTTCAAGGGCGGCCAGAACGTAATCCCGAAGGGCGCGGTCTTCACCGTGAAGGACTGCAAGACCGGCAAGACCTTCCAGTGCCGCCGCTGGAGCGGGGCCAACCACATGGACAGCGAGCCCCTGACGGCAAGCGACGCGGCCATCATGCGCGCCATCTACGGCGGCTACAGCTGGCACCGCCGCGCAGTTCTCGTCAAGTACAACGGCCACGTGTACGCGGCCTCGATGAACGGCATGCCCCACGGCACGCAGACCATCACCGACAACGGCTTTGAAGGCCACTTCTGCATTCACTTCTACAAGAGCAAGACCCACGGCACCAAGAAGGTGGACAAAAACCACCAGAGCTGTGTGGCCACGGCGATGAAATACACCTGGTAATTTCCTGCTCTCTCCTATATAAAACGCGGTATGCGCACCTTTCAGCGGGGGTGCGCATACCGCGTTGCCGTTTCCAGGAACAAAGGTGTTTCCAGAAACGAAGACGCCTCTTCACACAAAAGACACCGGCTGCCGCGAAACGCGCTGCGCCGGTGTCTTTCATTCTGTCTGGCTGTGTCCGTGTTATCTGTTATCCGAGAATCAGTCCCAGCGCCGCCGCGACGGCGATCGTCCTGGGTACGCTCCACTTGAACCGCATCAGCAGCACCAGGGCCACGATGCCGATCAGGATCGCCTGCCAGGAGACGCCGAACAGCAGTGTTCCGGCATAGTTGCTCTCGCACTGCGTCACGATGATTGCGGCGATCATGCCGATGCAAACCGGGCGGATGCCGAACAGGGCATGCCCCATCAGCTTGCTCTCCTTGAAGCGCGTGAGGAACACCGCCGCGAGCATGGCCACGGTCAGCGAGGGGATTACCACGCCGAGACTCGCGCTGACGGCTCCGAGGATGCCGCCTGTGCGGGTGCCCGCAAAGGTCGCGCAGTTCAGGCCGAGCGGGCCGGGCGTCATCTCGGCGATGGCGACGATGTCCGCGACCTCCTGGGTGGTCATCCAGCCGTGGGAGAGCATCTGCTCGTTGATCAGCGGAATCATGGACATGCCGCCGAAGCTGGTGAAGCCGATCAGCAGGAAGGAGAGAAAGAGTTCAAGATACAGCATGGCGCTCTTTCACCTCCATGTAAATCAGGCCCGCCGCCGCGCCGAGGAGCACGATCAGCACGTTGCTGATCGGCGTGAAGAGGCACAGGGCCAGGGCAGCCAGGGCGATGATGTAGCAGAAGGCGTCCTTCATGCCGGCCTTGAAGAGCTTCACCAGGGCGCTGACGATGATCGGCACCACGGCGGCGCGCACGCCCATCATGGCCCGGGCGACGTAGACGTTGTCCTTCACCATGCCATAGATAAACGTGACGGCGATCATGATCAGGAAGGGCGGCAGCACGACGCCGAGCAGGGCCACCAGCGCGCCGGGAATGCCGGCGGCCTGATAGCCGAAGAGCACGCTGGCGTTGCCGACCATGAGGCCCGGGATCGAGCGGCCCACGGAGGTGAAATCCAGCAGCTCCTCGTCGGTGATCCAGCGCTTCTTCTCCACGTATTCCTTCTGAATCTGCGCCACAATACTCCAGCCGCCGCCAAAGGTGAAGCAGCCGAAGCGGAAAAAGTTCACAAAGATGTCCAGCACACGCCTGGAACGCTCGCTCTTCATGCGTCAAACCTCAGTGCAGAAAGCTTCGGGGCAGGGAACCTTGACGACCCACTTCTTCACAGACTCCGCGCCGGGCACGCGGCCGCCGACCATGTGGGCCTCGCCGGGGAAGATGGCGCAGAACCAGCCGGCCTCCAGCTGCACCCGGGAGCCGCAGGGCGCGCCGTTGAGCTTGCGTCCGTCCGCGCCGCCGGGCAGCGCCTCGGCCTTCTCCAGACGGTCGTCGGGGCATAGGGCAATCTCCTCCGCGCCCTCGCGGGCCATCATCAGGTCGATGGTGTGACCGTGCACCTCGAAGCGGCGCTGGCTGTCCTCTTTGAGGGCGTAGGCCTTTTCGCGCACCTCGCACGGGGCCGCGCCGGGATTCTCCGCGGCAAAGGCTGCGGCGATGGCTGACGCGCCGGGGATTTCCCGCTCATACAAGCTCAGGCGACTGATTTGATCCAGAATCATTGTTCTCCACTCCTTTGATGGCTTCTTCGAGGTTGCAGTTGAAGATGCGAACCTTCTTGAACGGATAATTATAGGCATTGGCCAGGGTACAGCGGAGAATAATCTCGCTTCCGGCGGGCGCCTCGATGGGCAGGCCCTCAAAGCGGGCAGCGGCCACCCCGTCGGGCAGTTCCTTCTCCTGGCCGGCCTCGGCGGTGCGCACGCCCGCGCGGTATTTCAGGGCCTCCGTGGTCGGCGGGAAGGCGAGATAGAGCGTTCCGCCGTTTGTCACGTTCAGCCCGAGAGAGGCTGCGCGCTCCATGGCGTAGGTCAGCATGGGCTGGCGCTTGATGTTGAGCCAGGTGAACCACTGGGTGAGAATCATGTCCGTGCTCCCGTTGGGGCCGGGCAGGCACAGCACGGCCGCGCGGCGGGGCGCGGCGATGGCGAAGATCTCTCTGAGGCTGTAGGGTTGCATAGAAGCTCCTTGTCTACGTGAAATGCCCTCATTCGTCATCGCCTTCGGCGATGCCACCTTCCCCCAGAGGGGGAAGGCTCTTGGGGTTTCGATAGCTTGCTAAAATTGCGATGCGAAGGGGTGCAGGGGGTTCGAAGCGCCCGGAAAACAGTCCAGTGGACTGTTTTCAGCGGAGAACGGGCGGCAGCCCCGGACCGATCGCAAAGCCCCCTGCCCGCGCCCGCAGGCGCGGAACCCTGTGATTGAGACGCGCAACTGCGGGGCCGAAGAGGCCAAAGCCTCTCCAGCCCCGCAGCGCTTTTTCATGACGCCTCAATCAACGGGATGATTGCGATAGTAGTTAATCAGACACCCATCGGCGATGATCTGGCGCTCGTCGGGCGTCAGGTCGCCCAGGGACACCTGGAAGGGCGTCACCTGGCCGTCGGGCTTCACGGCATAGGCGGTGAACTCGGGCGTGCCCTCCAGCACGGCCTTGCGCAGGCCGGGGACAAACACCCAGTCGCCCAGGGCGAAGGCGCTCTCGTCCTTCACGAGCATGGGCGCCATGCCCCAGTTGATGCAGTTGCTGCGATAGCGCTTGGTGGCGTATTCCTTGGCCAGGTTGGCGGAGGCGCCCAGGACGCGCTGGCAGCTGGCGGCCTGCTCGCGGGCGGAGCCGTCGCCGGGCTTCACGGCGAAGATGGTGGAGCCGATGTCGGTGTGCTCGGGATCGACCTTGACGACCTTCTCCAGGGCGGCGTAGACCTTCCGGACTTCCTCGGGCAGACCCTTGCCGGCGGCGCGGTCGCGCTCGATCTGGCGCACGGCCTTGCTGCGGCCGACATACTCGGGATCCTTGCGGCTGAGGGCGAATTCGCTCAGGCGCTCGGGGTTGGAGCGGTAGGACGAGGTCTCACCGGAGGGGATCAGCTCGTCGGTGGTGGTCACCGGGTCGGTGATGTAGGAGCAGACCTTGACCAGCAGGTCGTCGGTCAGGGCGGGCTGCTCGGGCCAGTCCTTGATGTTCGGGCCGAACTTCAGCTCGTAGTTCGGATCGGCCTTGCCGAAGCCGAAGTAGACGCGCTTGTCGTAAACGGACTTGTCGAACACATAGGGATACTTGGTGTACTTCACATCCAGGTCGGTGGCCGGGGTCAGCTTGCCGTGGTTGATGGCCGTGGCGGCGATGGAGCGGGCATCCATCAGGGCCACGCCGCTCATCTGGCCCTCGCCGGGCTTGGAGCCCTCGCGGTTGGGGAAGTTGCGGGTGGTGTGGCGGATGGAGAGTTCGCCGTTGGCCGGGGTGTCGCCCGCGCCGAAGCACGGGCCGCAGAAGCACTCGCGGATGATCGCGCCGGCCGCGGCGATGTCGCCCAGCGCGCCGTTCTTCATCAGTTGCAGGTAGGCGGGCATGGAGCCGGGATAGACGCTCATGGTGAAGGCGCCGTTGCCCGTGGACTGGCCGCGCAGGATGTCCGCCACGGCGCACACGTTGTCGAAGGTGCCGCCGGAGCAGCCGGCCACCAGGCCCTGCTCAACCCAGACGCCGCCGTCGTGCACCTTGCTGACCAGGTCGATCTTCGCGCCGACGATCTGGCTGTTGGCCTTCTCCTGGCAGGCGTAGAGGATGTCCTTCGGATTCTCCAGCAGCTCGCGGATGGTGATGGTGTTGCTGGGATGCATGGGCAGGGCGATGGTGCTCTCGACCGTGCTCAGGTCGACATAGACGCAGCCGTCATAGTAGGCGACGTCGGCGGGCTCCATCTTCCTGTAGGCCTCGGGGCGGCCGTGGATGGTCAGGTATTCCTCGGTGGCGTCATCGGTCTCCCAGATGGAGGACCAGCAGGTGGTCTCGGTGGTCATGACGTCGATGCCGTTGCGGTATTCCATGGGCAGCTTGGAGACGCCGGGGCCGACGAACTCCATCACCTTGTTCTTCACATAGCCGTTGGCATAGACCGCGCCGCAGATGGTCAGGGCCACGTCCTGCGGGCCGACGCCGGGCCTGGGCTCGCCGTCGAGGTAGATCAGGATGACGCCGGGGCGGGCCACGTCATAGGTGCGGCCGACCAGCTGCTTGGCCAGCTCGCCGCCGCCCTCGCCCACGCTCAGGGTGCCGATGGCGCCGTAGCGGGTGTGGCTGTCGGAGCCCAGGATCATGCGGCCGCAGCCCGCCATCATCTCGCGGTTGAAGCTGTGGATGACGGCGAGGTTGGTGGGCACGTACACGCCGCCGTACTTGTGGGCGGCGGAGAGGGCGAACATGTGGTCATCCTCGTTGATGGTGCCGCCGACCGCGCAGAGGCTGTTGTGGCAGTTGGTGAGCACATAGGGCATGGGGAACTGCTTCATGCCGGAGGCGCGCGCCGTCTGGATGATGCCAACGTAGGTGATGTCATGGCTGGTCAGACTGTCGAAGCGCATCTGCAGGTGATTCATGTCGCCGCTCTTGTTGTGCGCTTTGAGAATGCCGTAGGCGATGGTGCCCTGGGCGGCGGTGTCCTGGGTCACGGGACGGCCTGCCTTGCGGGAGGCTTCCTCCGCGCCGGTGACAATCTCCCGTCCTTTGAGCAGGTAAACGCCGGAATCATACAGTTTCAGCATGATGGTTTCCTCCAATGATCTTGCAGACTTGCGTCTGCGTATTGCGGAATGGGTGAAGCGGGGGAGGGTGAGAGGTTTCACAGGCCCATGAGCTCGGGCGTCTGAGAGGCCCGGTCCACGAGCAGGGTGGCGGCGAGCAGGTCGGCGCAGCCGCCGGGGGAGAGGTTCCGCGCGATATAGGCGCGGTTCATCTCGTCCATCAGGTCGCGGAGGCTTCGGGTTTCTTCGCCGCGGCTTCGGGCTTCGAGCAGCTGCTCAGCCTGCCTGCGGACTTCCTCCGCGGCCTCCGCGCCGCCGCGGGCGATCATGTTTGTGTCGCGCACGCCGGCGAGCAGGGCCAGCAGCACGGAGAGTCCCTGGTCGTTGAGGGACAGGCCGCTTTCCTTCGCCCGGCGCAGGGCGGGCAGGCCGATATTCAGGACAGAGGGAAGTCCGTCCGCGGCCTCGGCGCGCACGCCTTCGGCGCGGTAGGAGCCTGCGAGGGCCGCGCAGGCCCGGAGCCATGCGTCCGGCTCCGCGGTGCCGATGCGTCCGGCCGCTCCGCAGAGAATGCCCAGCGTGAAGATCGCGCCCTTGTGGGTGTTCACATCGCGTGTCGCCGCGCGCATCCGGCGCTCCGCCTCGATGCCCAGCGTCTGCAGGCGGCGGAAGGCGTCCGCCTCAGGCAGCGCGGCATCCCGCGCGCCTGCCAGGTAGCAGGCCTCGAAGTAGGGCCAGAGGGCGGCGGCGCTTGCGTTGAAGGTGAAGATATCCATGTCCCGGTGGCTGCCGTTGTCGGCGCGGTCCACCAGGCCAGGCTTCGGGGTGACGCAGACCTCGTCCAGCAGGCTCTGCACGGTCAGCTGCGCCATGCGCTTCGCGCTGCCGCGCAGGCGGTGCTCCCGGATGATCCGCCAGGTGACCGCCTGGATCTCCGCCACGGGATGCACCCGGCGGCTCGCACAGCCGCGTCCGGGCAGGCCGCACACGAGGCAGCGCCTTTCCGCGCCGCGCTCCAGCTTCCAGCCGTCCGGGGCGATGACGTCCATGTCGAAGAGGCGGCCCAGCTCGTCCAGCTCCTCCAGGGAGACGCAGAGGCGCTTCAGCGCGGGGGCGGGCGCGTCCACGGCCGCGAGCCATTCCTTGCCGGCGACGGAGGCGAGCGTCTCCTCCGCCAGCACGGGAAACCCCATCGTCTTCAGGCCCTCCGTCAGGCGGTTCGCGCCGACGCGGAAGGCGTAGGCGGTCTCGGCGTTCACCTTGACCGGCCCGGCGATGTTCAGCGTGAGGCAGACGACCGGCTTGCCGAACCGCGCGAGCAGGTCGTGCTGGCAGGCTACACGCTTCTCGCGGGCGGCCAGCACGTCGGCCAGGGTCGCTTCCCGCGCGTCAATGGTGTTTGACATCGTTCATGCTCTGCAGGGCCGCTACGGTTTTCGCGCCGTCGGGGCCGCTGAAGTAGTTCCAGGTGCTCTCCGGCACCCAGGGGCGGATGCGCTCCAGCTCCCCGTCGTGCACGGCCTGGCGCACGGCGCTCGCGCTCACGGGCGCGCCGCCGATCTCCAGGCGGGGGAGTTCGCGCAGGAGAATGCCATAGCGGGGAAGCTCCTCGCGCATGGCCCGGTTATACAGGCTTGTGACGTGGCTGAAGGGCTCCTCCCCGACAAAGCGCATGCCGATGCCCAGGGCTTTGGCGATGCGGTCGAAGATGGCGAGATCCAGCCTGGCGTGGGTGAGCGAGGTGTCGTCGTCATCCTTCAGGAAATAGCCGGGGAAGGTGGCGGCGGAGATGATATAGGGGCCGCTCTCGTGCAGGATGAGGCGCTGCATATCGGCTGTGCCCTCGGCCACCAGGCGTTTGCGGTCGGCGGCGGGGATCGGTCCGGCGTCCTCGCTGAGCACGAAGAGGTGGACGGCCTCGGCCTGGGCGTAGGCCTGCTCCAGCAGGTAGCGGTGGCCGAGGGTGAAGGGGTTCGCGTTCATGACCACGGCGGCGGTCTTCTCCCGCGGGGCGTCGGCGCGCCGCTGCGCGTCGAGCCAGCCGCTGAAGCCATCCCGCCGGTTCTCCATGAAGACCAGCTTTCCGGGCACACGGGCGATCTCGTAGAACCCCAGGTCTCCAAAGAACTTGGCGCTGCCCGGCTTGGTATAGAGGAAGAGGCGGGTGTTGCCGCGCGCGGCCTGCACCTCGGAGAGGTGGCTGACCACGAGGTTCATCAGCCCTTCGCCCTGGTGGGCGCTGCTGACGGCCATGCACCGCAGGGTGTTGGCGAAGCAGCTGCCTGTGGCGCAGAGCTCGAATTCGTCGTCATAGACGCCGCAGGTGTAATCCAGATGGGCGTCCCGGCGGATGCCCTCGCGCAGAAGAAGAGCGTCCACCGCGGCCTGACCGCGTTTGTCAGCCGGTCTGACAGGCGCTATGGTGTAGCTCACGGTGGACACCTCCTTGTTGGATTGATGGAAACAGCCTTATCAAGGCTGGAATCGTTCAGGCAACTGCAGGATTCCGCGCCTGCGGGCGCGGGCAGGGGCTTTGCGATCGGTCCGGGGCTGCCGCCCGTTCTCTGCTGAAAACAGTCCACTGGACTGTTTTCCGGGCGCTTCGAACCCCCTGCACCCCTTCGCAGCAGTCGCGTTCAAGCTTACAGCTTCAAAGGCTTGATCTTGCGAACCACGTCCAGGATAGTGCCGTCGCGGGCTTCCAGGATGGCGACCACCTTGTCCTCCCACTCGAGGTCATCGGGGGTGCCGACCAGGCTGTAGGCCTTCTCCTGCAGGGACTCGATGGTCACGTGCGGGATGCCGGCGTCGTCCAGGCACTTGATGAGGTCGGGACGCAGGGGGTTGACGGCGATGCCGTAATCGGTGACGAGCACGTCCACGCAGTCGCCGGGGGTGGTCACGGTGACGACGTTCTTGCAGACGGTCGCCATGCGGCCGCGGATCAGGGGCGTCACGATGATGCAGCACTTGCTGCCCGCGGCGGTATCGGGATGGCCGCCGGGCGCGCCGCGCAGCACGCCGTCAGAGCCGGTCAGCACGTTCACGTTGAAGCCGGTATCGATCTCCAGAGCGGCGAGCACCACGAAGTCCAGCTTGTTGACGAAGGCGCCCTTGTTGGCGGGGTTCGCGTACTGGCTGGCGCTCATCTCGAAGTGGTTGGGGGTCTGGTTGATGCTGTTGACGGCGTCCAGGTCGAAGTCCTGCACGTCGATCACCTTGCCGACCTTGCCCTTCTTGAGCATCTCGACCATGGGCCCGCAGATGCCGCCGATGGCCCAGCCCATCTTGATGCCGCGCTCGTCCATGTATTTCTCCAGGAAGAGGTTGGCTGCCAGGGAGGGGCCGCCCACGCCGGTCTGGAAGGAGAAGCCCTCCTTGAAATACGGGGTGGAGGCGATGACCTTGGCCACGTTCTCGGCCATCATCAGGTCGCGGGGATTTTGGCTGATGCGGGCTGCGGCGGAGGCAATCTTCTTGGGGTCACCGATGGAGTCTACCACCACAACGGCATCTACGTCAATGGCCTCCACAGAGGCGGGCATATTGGGGAAGTCCACCAGGCAGTCGGTCACCACGATGACGTGGTCAGCATACTTGGCGTCGGTCATGGCATAGCCCAGAGAACCGCAGTTGGACTTGCCGCCGATGCCGCGGCAGTTGCCCACGCAGTCAGCAGTGGGGGCA
>CAMNLM010000043.1 GCA_946543085.1 uncultured Clostridia bacterium
GCATAGCCTCGGTCAGCGTGGTTTTGCCCTCGCCGCCATGCCCCATGAGGGCGATGTTACGGATATTGTTGGTCAAAAACTCAGCCATGATACGTTCCTCCTTGCTCAAATTAACTGAAACGGACGGGAGTTGACCTATGCTGTCCGCGTTGGAAAACACCCCGAAATGTTCCCATTGCAGCCATTATATCATGAAAAGAACAAAAAGAAAAGGCCTAACCTGTGACAAATGGCCGAAGTCAGACAAAATTCATCCAATTTTCATGTTTGTACAGCAAACCCCGGCTTCAAAATGAGCCGGGGTTTGCGATTGCGGTATATCAGCCTTGAGTGGCCCTGCTTTCCTCCAGCGCGATATAGCGCCGGAGGGCATCCTCCCACGAGGGCAGACGAGCGAAGCCTGCGGTATCCAGACTCGCCTTGCTCAGGCGGGAATTGAAGGGCCGCTTGGCGAGCGACTTGCCGTAGGCCTCGGTGGTCACGGGCTTGATGCGGCAGCGGAGGCCGGACATATTCATGATGGATTGCGCGAAGGTCGCCCAGGAGCAGAATCCCTCATTGGTCGCGTGATAAACGCCGTAGCGCTGGGTGTGGATCATGCGGCTGAGCAGGACGGCCAGGTCGTGAGCATAGGTCGGGCTGCCGATCTGGTCGCTGACGACGTTCAGGGAGGTTTTTTCAGCGCCAAGTCTCCGCATGGTGCGGACAAAATTGCCGCCGTCGCCAAAGACCCAGGAGGTGCGAACCACGAAATAGCGCGTCATCTGGCTGATGACGGCTTCCTCGCCCTGGAGCTTGCTCAGGCCGTAGACGCTCAGCGGCTTCTTGGGATCGTTGACCTCAAACGGCGTGTCGCCAAGTCCGCCGAACACGTAGTCGGTGGAGACATAGGCGAGCTTCGCGTCCACGGCGAGCGCGGCGCGCACCATGTTCAGCGTGCCGAGGGCATTGACCTTGCAGCACAGCTCGGGTTCCGTCTCCGCCCTATCCACAGCCGTGTAGGCTGCGCAGTGGATGATGGCGTCCGGACGGTAGCGCTGCACGGCTTCGAGCACGGAGACATCGTCCGTCAGATCGAAGTCATCCTTGTCACAGCCCCACACATCGTCTCCGATATCCCGAAGCAGCCGGGTGAGCTCACTCCCTAATTGTCCGTTTGCACCGGTTACAAGCACTTTCATGGTCGTTCTCCCGCGCTTTCTGTTTTCCGTTTTCTCAACGGTTTCCATACATATGCTGAAAGTAATTCTGATACTCGCCGGCGAGGATATCCTTCCACCACTTCTGGTTGGCGAGGTACCACTCCACGGTTCTGTGCATGCCCGTGTCAAAGTCGGTGGTTGGCAGCCAGCCGAGTTCCTCGTGAATCTTTGTCGGGTCGATGGCATAGCGCTGGTCGTGGCCCGGACGGTCGCGCACAAAGGTGATGAGGCTCTCGGGCTTGCCGAGCTCCTTCAGGACGGTCTTGACCACCTGCAGGTTGGTGCGCTCGTTGTGCCCGCCGACGTTGTAGATCTCGCCCTCACGGCCCTTGCGCATAACCAGGTCGATGGCTGCGCAGTGATCCTCAACATACAGCCAGTCGCGCACGTTTTCGCCGTTGCCGTAGACGGGCAGACTCTCGTCAGCCAGAGCGCGGGTAATCATCAGCGGAATCAGCTTCTCGGGGAAGTGATAGGGGCCGTAGTTATTGGAGCAGCGGGTGATGCTCACCGGCAGCTTGAAGGTGCGCGCATAGGCCAGCACCAGCAGGTCTGCGCTCGCCTTGGAGGCGGAGTAGGGGCTGGAGGTGTGAATTGGGGTGGTCTCGGTGAAGAAGAGGTCGGGGCGGTCGAGCGGCAGATCGCCGTACACCTCATCCGTGGAGACCTGATGATACCGCTTGACGCCGAACTTGCGGCAGGCATCCATCAGGGTCTGCGTGCCGAGGATGTTCGTCCGCAGGAAGAGGCCCGGATCCTCGACAGAGCGGTCGACGTGACTCTCCGCCGCAAAGTTGACGACGATGTCAGGCTTTTCTTCCCCGAAGAGCTTTTCCACGGCCTCGCGGTCCGTGATGTCCCCGCGCACAAAGCGGAAGTGATCGTTTTCGAGGGCTTCCTTCAGGTTCGCCAGGTTGCCGGCGTAGGTCAGTTTATCAATGCAGACAATCCGATCCTCGGGATAGTGCGCCAATTCGTAATAGACGAAGTTTGAGCCGATGAAGCCGGCACCGCCTGTTACCAAAATGGTCATGGTGTCTTTTCTTCCTTTCTCGGATAATCGTTTTGATGGGCGTTTTTGATCGCAACCGGCTTGATTATAACATAGTGAACACGTTTGTGCAATGCGATTCTTCACCCGCAGGACACTTTGCCGGTGAAAAATCAGTCCTCGCAGTGGACCTCGAAGTTGCGGAAATACCCGTCTGTACCGATATCCACATAGAGGCCGACGCTTCCGCGCGCATCAGAACCGTGCTTCATGTCCTTCACAGTGAAGCACAGACGACCATTCACAAAGAAGGAAGCCGCCTCTTCACGGATTCTGGCGTGTATGTGCGCCCATTCGCCGAGCGCAATATCGTCCAGCGCGCATTCATAGTCCGTGATCCCGAACTCGCGGAAGTAATCGAAGGTGTAGCCGGGGAAGGAGAAATACTGGCAGGCGTGCGTTTTGCGGACGGGATCGTCACAGCCGCGGCCGTTAGTGGGTCGGATGTAGAAGGATTCAAACTCGTTGTCGGCATCGCTGATCCGGTAAACGATGCCGATAAAACCGCGGGAAAAAGCAGGCGCGTCAGGAAGCAGTTTGCCGCAGACATCCACGTCGATCGTTCCATTGTGGAAGGAAACACCTTCCAGCCTGGCATAGGTGTTGGTATCCGGAATGGTGTTCTTGTCGGTTTTGATCACACGGGCCACATCACCTGCCCAATCGATGGCGGTGTGGACGGGAATCCAGCGCGCTTCAGAAGTGTACATACCCTATCTTCCTTCCTTTGTCACATGCTTTGGACAACGCGGATGATTCTCAGCGCGGCCTCATCAATATCGTCTTCGGTTGTTCCGCGGCCGAGAGAGAAGCGCAGGGAAGCCTGCGCTTCCTCCCTGGACAAGCCCATAGCCAGAAGCACATGGCTGGGTTCGGTGCTTCCGGATGCGCAGGCCGAGCCCGCCGAGGCGTCAATACCCGCCATATCCAGCCGCATGAGGAGAGCGCGTCCGTCCCGAACCGGGAAGCACAGATTGCTGTGACCGGGCAGCCGAGCGCCTTCCCCGTTCCGGCGAAGTCCCGGCAGAGCCGCGAAAAGCTGGCTCTCAAAGCGATCGCGCAGTTTTGCGATTCTTTCCGTTTCGGCTTCGCGGAGGCTCTCCGCAAGGGCGAACGCTGCCGCAAAGCCGACTGCGCCGGGGATATTCTCCGTCCCAGCCCGCAAACCGCGCTCCTGGGCTCCGCCATGCATGAAGCGCGTGAGCTTCACGTGCCTGCGGATCACCAGAACGCCGATCCCCTTTGGCCCGTAGAATTTGTGGCCGCTCAGGGAGACAAGGTCAGCATGCGCACAGAGCGCTTTGGCCTGGAGAGCACCAACCGCCTGTACCGCATCCGTGTGAAAAAGGATGCCTTTCTCGTGGCAAAGCAGGCCGATTTCTTCGACAGGCTGTATCACTCCGGTTTCGTTGTTGGCCGTCATGACGCTCACCATGGCAACATTACCGGCAAGAGTCTCTTTTAACAGACTAAAGTCCACAGTCCCGCCTGGCTGAACAGGCAGAATTGCAATGGGTACACCCTGCTTTTTCAGCCACTCAGCGGTGTGAAGAACTGCGTGGTGTTCGATGGCGCTCACTGCGATTTGCTGGCCGTCATCGCGCGCAATGCACCGCAGAGCCCAGTTGTCGCTCTCCGTGCCGCCGCTTGTGAAGTAGACTTCACCGGGCAGAACGTCCAGCAGGGCGGCCACTTTGCTTCTGGCCCTTTCAAGCATGGCGCGCGCTTCTCTGCCGGAATTGTGGAGAGCGGAAGGATTGCCGGGGAGTGCAAAGGCCTTCGACATTTCCTGGAGCACAGATGGATCGAGGGATGTGGTCGCGGCGTGATCCAGATTGATCCGCTTCATGTGTGCGCCTCCCGCTGGAGCAGGGAAGGAACGCTCGTCAAAGCTTCTTCGGGCTCATCCATCTGTCCGGTGATGACATCGTAGAGCGTCACGGAGTCCAGCACACGGTTGATCTGCCGGGAGAGATAGACCCAGGCTTTCCTCGAGGCGCAGTTGGTCGCGCGGACGCAGCTTTCCTCGTCGCTGAGGCATTCGGAGAGGTTGACGGGGCCTTCGGCGGCTGTGATCACGTCGCCGACGGTGATCTGGTCGGAGGGCCTTGAAAGCTGATAGCCTCCCTGCGCACCCCGAACGGTCGTCACCAGACCGCCCCGGCGCAGCGTGCCGAGGAGCTGCTCCAGATAGTCCGGCTGGACACCGAGGCTCTCCATGCTGGTGAGCGACTGCGGCCCTTCGCCCTCGTGCCGGGCCAGGTAAAGCATGGCGTACAGGCCATACTTGCCTTTTGTTGTGAGTTTCACGGTAAGCCTCCTGAACAGAGGGGATCAAATAGCATAAGCAAGTCAGGCATCAATAAGCGCCTGGCGGATCGCCTGAACCATGGGTTCAATGAGCTGGTCGGGCAGGGAGCGCCCCGTCCAGATGCGCTCTGCTTCAAGGGCCTGAGCGGCCAGCATGACAGCGCCTGTGCAGGCGGGGATGCAACGCTTTTTCGCCGCCAGCGTGAGCACAGTCTCGGCGGGGTTGTAAATCACGTCCGCGACGCCGGTGCACTGCCTGAGCAGATCGTTCAGCAGCTTGCTTTCCAGGGGACAGGCATCCGGATGCGGCCACATGCCGACGGGCGTTGTATTGACGAGCAGACCGCTGAATCGCTCCCGAAGCTCGGCGTAGGAGATTTCACCCTCTCCGGGATGCCGTGATACAAAAGTCACAGACTGCGCACGCATGTTTCGCAGCGCGGCGCCGACCGCTTTGGATGCGCCGCCGGTGCCAAGAACGAAGCAGGACTGACCGCACGGATCCAGACCCGCCGCACGCAGCATGGCGGAGAAACCAGCGACATCGGTGTTGAAACCACGAGCCTGCCCATGCCCGCAGGAGATTGTGTTCACCGCCCCGATGGTCTGCGCCTGTTCATCCAGCGCATCCAGGAAGGGAATCACACGCTGTTTATAGGGAATGGTGACGTTCAAGCCATCCAGCGCTTGCAGCAGTGCGGGTACCTGCCTGTCCAGCTGGCCGGCAGGGATTTCGATCAGGCGGTAGGTGAGGGGAATCCCTGTCTCCCGGCTGAATGTCTCGTGGATCACTGCGGACAAGCTGTGGGAAAGGCGCTCGCCGATCAGGCCCAGGCGCAGCACTCAGACTTCCTCCGCGCTGATCATTCGGGCGGTGTCATCGACATCACGGCCGACAAAAGGCCGGTCCGCGCCGACGCGCTCCATCTCACCGCTCTGGTTGTCGAAGGGATCGATGCGCAGACCCTTCATGGGCGGATCGAGCTCCGCCATGTAGACGCGGTTCGCCGCCATGCGCATGGGCTCCAGGTTGCCGAAGTAATACGCGTGACGCTCCTCGCTGCCCGCACGGAAGGCGCTGCCGCCAAAGCTCGGGTCGCAGAAGAGCCAGCCCCAGCCGTCCAGGTAGAACTGCGCCCAGTCATGCGAGCCGGTGTATTCAGGTTCAACGGCCAGGCCGCTCTGCCAGCGGGCGGGGATGCCGGCGATCCGGCAAAGGCTGATGAACAGGAGCGCCTGCAGACCGCAGTCACCCAGCTGATTCACCGCGCAGTATTCTCCGTGGTCATCGATCTGGAAGTAATTGCGGACAAAGGCATAGTTCACCTTTTTCGTCACAAAGCCATAGAAGGCCCAGGCTTTGTCCACGGGACGCTCCAGACCGGCGCTCAGCTCTGCCGCGAGTCTGCGCAGATAGGGTGTGAAGCGGATGTAAGTGCCGTCCTCCGCGAGATCGTCCTCACAGACGGGCAGCGCGTTGGGGTAGAGCGGGGCGGAGGGGGCTTCCCTGTGCAGGGGATCGGCGTAATGGATTGTGTTCAGATAGCGGTAGGTGATGGTGAAACGCTCGGGCTTGTCGAGCTGCTTCTCCCAGTAGGCGGAGCGGGCCTCGGCTGTCTCGGGGGAGACATGGCTCGGAACGCCGCTGAGAATCTCAATCTCGCTCTGCTGAGCGGTGAGAGCCGGAACCGGCAGCCAGACACGGTAAACACCGGGCTCAAAGGCGTCCTCTTCCGGCGCGATGGAGGTTTCCAGCGTGATGCGGCGCGCGATCACGCCCTTCTCCTTCGCCTCAGCGATCAGCGGAGCCAGGAAGGCGGAGACAGGGCTGACGCGCTGTCCGGCGCGGGCCAGATACTCATGGCGCTTGGCAATGCTCTTGTGGAAGCGGATGAAATAACGCTTTTCACCGTGATAATAGATGAAATCCACAATGCCCTGGCGCTCCATCCCGGCGAATTCTTCGTCTGTGACGTCCGGGATCAGCTCCTGCAGCTTTTGTAAGGCTTCCGCGCGGTTCCAGGGGTATTGCAGGGGCAGGCGGCGCAGGCGCTCCTTCTCGCAGGTGAGACGCTCGCGCATCGGCTGCGGCAGATCGGCGCGCTCAAGGCGGGCGTCGATCGCTTCCGCCGCGGCTTCCAATTCACCTGCCCACTTGTGCTTGAGAATGTCCTCCGGCAGCGGTACCGAAAGAGCCCGAACCTGGTCCATGCCTGTCATGCGATAACCTCCTTGCGTTTCATCCTGGAATTGAGCCAGAACAGTCAAACAGAAAAAGGAGGCAGCGGATTAACCGCCCGCCTCCGCGGTTCACTCTTCCTCGTCGTCTTCCTCGTTCATCTTGGTGGAAGCGACTTCGATCAGCCGGGCTTCCAGATCGGGATCTTCGATCGGGACGAACTCTTCCATCTCTTCGCCGTTCTCATCGGTCGAAGTGACGACCTTCATCACGTAGCAGTCGATCTCTTCAGGCTCGTCGGTTTCCTCGGCGTCCTCTTCCTCCACATCGTCCGTGAGGATGACATACTCCTCGCCGTTGTAGAAGAAGTAATCCAGAACCTGCATGGTGATGGTATTGCCGTCCTCGTCCGTCATTTCGATCAGATCGGGTTCCTGATAGTTCTCTTCATCAAACATCCTGCTTCACTCCTTTCAGCGGTTCCTATTATAGCGGAAGAAAAACAGTTTGGCAAGATTCGGAAGGGTTTTTGATTCCCAAAGGCGGCAGAGACGCTGAATCTGCCTGCAGCGAACATATTACCGCTGTTCGCGGTAGCGGGCGAGGAACTGCTTTGTCCGCTCCTCCTTCGGATGATCAAAGACGTCCAGCGGCTTCCCCTGCTCACAGATCTTTCCGTCATCCATGAAGATGACGGTGTCTGCCACATCCCTTGCAAACACCATCTCGTGGGTGACAATCATCATCGTCGTCTCACGCTCTGCCAGTTCGCGGATTACGCGAAGCACTTCGCCGGTGAGCTCGGGGTCGAGAGCGGAGGTCGGCTCGTCAAAGCACAGGATATCGGGATGCAGTGCGAGCGCGCGCGCAATCGCCACGCGCTGACACTGGCCGCCGGAGAGCTGATGCGGATAATTGTCCACTTTCTCCTTCAGCCCCATCTGGGCGAGCAGATCGCGTCCGGTGGCTTCGAGCTCCGCCTGAATCTCACGGCGGTGTTCCTTATAGTCCGGGCGTTCCTTGGCGAGCAGACTGCCGGCCAGCATCACATTGCCCAGCGCCGTGTACTGCGGGAATAGATTGAAGGACTGGAAGACCAGACCGAAATGCAGGCGCTTTTTGCGAAGCTCTGAGGCGCTCTGCTTCAGCGGCTGAGAGCCATCGAACAGCACTTCGCCATTGACGCGGATGATCCCCTGATCCGGCGTCTCCAAGAAATTCAGGCAGCGCAGCAGAGTCGTCTTCCCGCTGCCCGAAGAACCGATGAGCGAAAGCGTTTTTCCCTTTTCCAGCGAAAAGGAAATGTCCTCCAGCACGCGTGTTCCGCCAAAGGATTTCTGAATGTGTTCCACTTCCAGGATAGCCATCCGATGCCTCCGTCCGTATACTGTCACTTGAAGTAACTCAGCCGCTTTTCCAGCCTGCCGAGGGCGACCGTCATGATGCCGTTCCACACGAGGTAATAGATCGCTGTGAAGAACAGCGGCCAGACCGCGCCGGAGATACCCTGACTGCCCTTGAGGAAGGACTGGCCGGCCCAGATGATTTCCTGCAGCGCGATGATGCGGCTCAGGGACGTGTCCTTGACGAGGGTGATGATCTCGTTGGAGATCGGCGGGACGATCGCCTTGATCATCTGCAGCAGCTTCACGTGGAAGAAAATCTGCCTGTGGGTCATGCCGAGCACAAGACCGGCTTCCGTCTGCCCGTTGGGGATGGACTGGATGCCGCCGCGGTAGATCTCGGCAAAGTAGCAGGCGTAGTTGATGATGAACGCAACGCTGGCAGCCCAGAAACGTCCTGTCTCGCCGCCGCCCCAGATCGGGTTGTGCAGCACGAGGCCCGGGAAGTAATAGATGATGAGCAGCTGGATCATCAGCGGGGAACCGCGCACAATCCAGATCACGATGCGGTTGAATAGGCTGAGCAGCTTAAAGCGCGACATCGTTCCCAGCGCGATGAGCAGGCCGAGCGGAAGCGCGCCGATCAGGGTGATGAAGAAGAGCTGCAGGGTGTGCAGGAAGCCAACGTTCA
This sequence comes from uncultured Clostridia bacterium, assembly GCA_946543085.1. Lineage (GTDB taxonomy): Bacteria > Bacillota > Clostridia > Christensenellales > Aristaeellaceae > RUG11272. The sequence goes on from CAMNLM010000043.1 coordinate 8,777, forward strand.
GCGCGTTGAAAACGATTGGCATCTGTTTCATGATCAATTCCAAGGATCATTCCTCCACGATGAAGAGAATTGCCGGATGCAGAGACCCGGAAAAAGCGGAGAAAGGCAGAGGGAAAGAATCCCTCTGCCCATGGCTGACAGCGTTTGCTTGAGTGCTTATGCCTGGGGAATAATCGCGGCCTGGACGCCGTAGGTCTCGGCGATCGCCTGCATGGTGCCGTCCGCATAGGAAGCGGCCAGGAAGGCGTTCAGCGCGTCCACCAGATCGGAACCCGTGCGGAAGCCCACGCCGTATTCCTCGCTGTTGAGACTGAAGGTGTAGGTCAGGCCGGCATAGCCCGTGCCCTCGCCGACCATGGCGGCAGCCATCAGGGCGTCGATCACGGCGGCGTCAGAGGTGCCGGCGGCGACTTCCATCAGGGTATCGGCCTGGGTGGAGACGGCTGTCGTGGCATAGCCGAGGGCCTTCACTTCCGCCTCGCCGGCGCTGCCGGCTTCGACGGCGAAGGTCAGACCGGACAGAGCCGGCACATCGGCGTAGGAGGCCGCCTTGTCGGCGGGCAGAATTACGACCTGCGCGTTGTTCGCGTAAGCGTTGGAGCAGCTCATGGCCGACTTGACTTCGTCCGTCAGGGTCATGCCGTTCCAGACGCAGTCGATGGTCTTGCCGTTCAGCTCGAGCACCTTGTTGTCCCAGTCGATCTCAATCAGCTCGACTTCAACGCCGATGGAAGCGCCGAAGGCTTTCGCCATATCCGCGTCAAAGCCGATCCATTCGCCGGCTTCATTCTTATAGTCCATGGGTGCAAAGTCGGTGATGCCGACGACCAGCTTGCCCTTGCCCTGCACGTAGGCAAGATCGCTGTCCTCGGCGAAAGCGGCGGTCAGGGTCAGCAGCATGGCGGCGGCGAGCAGCAGAGAAAGCAGTTTCTTCATCGTGGTTTCCTCCATCAAGATCCTTTGTTATGACTTCTGTCCTCTGGACTTTATCAATATAGCACTTTAGCACGATAAAGTCAATATCCATATCATTCAAATGAGGGCCTGGCGCAAAGAAAAACGGCAGAGAAACAAAAACTCCTCCGCATGGCATACGGAGGAAGTGGAATGAAAATCAGGCTGTCAGCTTTTCAGCGGCACGGTCTTTTCCCTGCGCAGTTTCATCTTGCGGCCATAGACCCGCAGCTCGACAGGGGCACCGGAAAGCAGGGTGAAGGTCGCGTTCCCGCTCTCCACCTTGACCTGCAGGATGCTGCCGCGATAATTGAACTTGAAGCTGTAACCCTCCCAGCAATCCGGAAGGAAGGGCGCAAAGGAGAGGCCGCCGACCGTCCGCATCCCCGCAAAGCCCTTGGTGATGGCCAGCCAGCTGCCGGACATGCTGGTGATGTGCAGGCCGTCCGCGGTGTCGTGGTTGATGTTGTCCAGATCGAGACGTGCGGTGCGCTTATACATCTCAACGGCTTTGTCGCGGTCACCGATCTGTGCGGCGAGGATGGCGTGGACGCAGGGGGAGAGACTGCTCTCGTGCACGGTGAGCGGCTCGTAGAAGGCGAAATTGCGGGCGATCACCTTTTCGCTGTAGAGATGGTTCAGGAAATAGAGTCCCTGCAGCACGTCCGCCTGCTTGATGTAGCAGGAGCGAAGAATGTGATCCCAGCTCCAGTGCTGGTTGATCGGACGCTCCTCCTCGGGAATCTCCGACGCCGGTTTCAGGTCCTTGTCCAGGAATGTGTCGTGCTGGACAAAGATGCCGGCTTTGCGATCCTCCGGGTAATACATGCGGCGGATGATGTCTTCCATCTTTTCGCGCTCTTCGGGAGTCAGCGCAAGCGCGAGCCGGCGCTCCTCGTCCGCACCGTCATAGGCCGACAGGAAATACTCGATGCACCAGGAGGCGATGCGGTTCGTATACCAGTTGTTGTTGACGTTGTTTTCGTATTCATTGGGGCCGGTCACGCCATGGATCATGTACCTGCCCGCGCGTTTGCTGAAGTGCACACGGCCTGCCCAGAAGCGCGCGATACCCGCCAGCACATCTAGCCCTTCACCGTAGAGGTACGACGTGTCGCCCGTATACTCTGTGTAGTCGAAGATGGCATGCGCAATCGCGCCGTTGCGGTGGATTTCCTCGAAGGTGATCTCCCACTCGTTGTGGCATTCGCGGCCCGTGAACGTGACCATGGGGAAGAGCGCGCCGGGCAGCCCCTGGGCGCGCGCGTTTTCAAAAGCCTCGGCGAGCTGCTGGTGGCGGTAGAGCAGGAGCTGACGCGCAACCCGCTGACCGGAAATGGCCATATAGACCGGCAGGCAATAAGCCTCGGTATCCCAATACGTCGCGCCGCCGTACTTCTCACCGGTGAAGCCCTTCGGCCCGATGTTCAGCCGGGCATCCTCACCGGAATAGGTACTCAGCAGCTGGAAGAGGTTGAAGCGGATTCCCTGCTGGGCGCCGTCGTCGCCGGTGATGGTCACATCGGCCATCGCCCAGCGCTCGGCCCAGGCTTCTTTCTGCTTCTCGAGTTCCGCCTCCCAGCCGCTGCCCGCGGCGTCGCACGCGATTTCCTGAGCGCGGGAGACAAGGAGGCCTTCGTCCATATCCCGGCTGGTGCATACGGCGACGAACTTATCGACCACCAGTTCTGTGTTTTCCCCGACATGTGCGGCGTAGCGTGTGGCGGCATAACCGGACTCCGAAACAGCCTCAGTGCGCTCCAGGCTGACAGCCCGGCTTTCCTGCGCGACACCGACAGTGAAGCGCGGTGTCCCAAAAGAATTGGGAATGGTGCGAACCTTGATCGCGCATGCGTTTCCTTCCGCTTCGCTGTCCAGCATCTCCCAGAAGCATTCGCCATAGTTCGCGTCCTCGTTACGGACGTTCCCGTCAATATAAGGCACAAGCTCAAAGTCTGCCTCAAACGAAGGCGTCAGCGTGTAGCGCAGCGCGAGCAGCTCACGTGTGCGGAGAGAGACGAAGCGCCAGGCTTCCAGCTTGATGCTGCCTTTTCGGGTGTCCATCATGACCCGGCGGTGCTGCACGCCTGTGCGCATGTCGATTTCACGGATATACTCCCAAACGGTTGCGCGGGCGAGATCCAGCGGAACGCCGTCGATCAGCACGTGGATGCCGATGAGGTTCGGCGCGTTGATCACCTTGCCGAAATACTCCGGATAGCCGTTTTTCCACCAGCCGACCCTTGTCTTATCCGGGAACCAGACGCCGCCAAGATAAGTGCCCTGGTGCGTGTCGCCCGTGTAGTCTTCCTCGAAATTGCCGCGAAGGCCCATATATCCGTTGCCGATGGAAGTCAGCGATTCGCCGATGCGCATCTGCCTGGGATCGAAGCCCTTCTCAATAACGCGCCATGGATGGGTATCAAAGCTCATGCTTATACCTCCATAAGGGGTGTGCTTGCACAGAATCAGTCAGCGATTGCGCCATGAAGAAAACTCCTGCCGCAATCATTGTAAACAATAGACGCAAAACATATGTTTGTCAAGCTGATTTGGACAACTTTTCAGGCGGAACCTGCAGGAAATATCGGAAAAACCAACCAAATTTCAGCAAATGACACGCATGCCGAACGAACAGTTTTTCTACTATGAATGAATAAGCATCATACAGGGCATGGCAACTATCCATTCAGAATGAACTCTGGGGAGCAGCTGATCCCTTCGGATTGCATGCAAAGGCTTCTGAGCGGATCAACAGTTAAATGGTCGGAAGACAAATGCTCCGCTCTCCGCATTGACAGGTAAAATGCGGAAAGGTATAATGCCAGTGCACAAGAGAAAGCCTTCGTCGTACTGCGTGGATTGCGGCGCAGACGGACGCAAACAGATCAGACTGTAAGGAGTGGCGTTTGCATGAACCCGATCTTTCCCCATTTTCTCCACGGCGGAGACTATAACCCGGATCAATGGCTGGACAGGCCTGATATCCTGGAAGAAGACGTCCGCATGATGCGCAAGGCGCATGTGAATGCCGTTTCCATCGGGATTTTTTCATGGTCTCGTCTTGAGCCGGAAGAAGGGGTCTTTGACTTCGGATGGCTGGACGAGGTGATTCGCCGGCTGACAGACAACGGCATCCAGATCGTTCTTGCGACACCTTCCGGTGCGCGGCCGGCGTGGATGGCGCAGAAATACCCGGAAGTGCTTCGCTGCGGGCCGGATTTTCAGCGCATGCACTACGGCGATCGCCATAATCACTGCCCCACCAGCCCGATCTACAGGGAGAAGGTACGCGCCATCGACAGCGCCCTCGCGAAGCGATACGCGAAGCATCCCGGCGTTATTCTCTGGCATATCGGCAATGAGTTCGGCGGCGAATGCCGCTGCCCGCTCTGCACAAAAGCCTTCCGCGACTGGCTGCGGAATAAGTATGGCACGCTGGACGCGCTGAACAAGCGCTGGTGGACGGATTTCTGGAGCCACCGCATCACGGCCTGGGACCAGATTGAGCCGCCTTCCCCGAAAGGTGATCAGTGCAATCCGGCGGTGAAGGTGGACTGGCGGCGCTTTGTTTCCTCGCAGGTGCGCTCTTTCATCGAGATGGAGCGCGATGCAGTCAAAGCTTACAACGCGGATCTCCCCGTCACAACGAATCTCATGAACCGCTTCTGGGACTACGACTATTTTGACCTGGCCAAAGCCATCGACGTTGTCTCCTGGGACAGCTACCCGGCCTGGCATGGGGAAGACGATTTGCAGACGGCGGCGGAATTCGCGATGAATCACGACCTGATGCGCTCCCTCAAGCGAAAGCCATTCCTGCTCATCGAATCCACGCCTTCCCTCGTCAACTGGAAAGACACCAACAAGCTCAAACGGCCAGGCATGCACATGCTTTCCTCCATGCAGGCCATTGCGCATGGCAGCCAGAGCGTGATGATGTTCCAATGGCGCAAAGGGCGGGGCGGCGCGGAAGCCTTCCACGGCGCTGTGGTCAGCCATGACGGGCGGGATGATACACGTGTTTTTCGGGATGTGGAGGCTGTCGGCAAAGCTCTGCAGCACATGACGCCTGTGCTCAGCGAGGACACGCAGGCGAAGGCTTGCCTGCTCTTCGACTGGGAAAACCGCTGGGCGATCGACTTTGCCGAGATGGGCCGCAGATACGCAATGCACTATTTTGACACCTGCGTGCGGTACTATCGGCCGCTCTGGGAGAAGGGCGTCAGCGTTGATCTGCGCGATATGTCGGAGGACACGGACCTCTCCGGTTACAGTTTTGTGATCGCCCCGATGCTCTTCATGCAGCGCAATGGAATCGCAGAAAAGCTTCGCAGCTACGTCGAACAGGGCGGCACGCTGCTGGTCACTTACCTTTCCGGTCTTGTGAACGAGGATGATCTGACATTCCTCGGCGACGCGCCGCACGGTCTGACGGATGTGCTGGGTCTCCGCGCGGAGGAGCTGGATACGCTCTATCCCGGGGAGACGAACACGCTCCTGCTGGACAACGGCAAAAGGGTGCCGCTCAGCCGCTACTGCGAGCTGCCCGAGGATGTCGCGGCGCAGGCTGTCGGCACCTATGGGGAAGACTTCTATGCGGGCCGTCCCTGTCTGACAGTGCACGCGTATGGCAAGGGAAGGGCCTGGTATCTGGCGGCTGAGCCGGCAGACGAGGAAGCCATGCGAACAGTCATGGCACGCGTGACCGACGAAATCGCGCTGCCGCACGCGCTGCCCGACGCCCTGCCACAGGGTGTGATTGCGACGGCGCGCGGCGCTACCGTGTTCGTGCAGAATTACACAAAGGAAGAACGCTCTGTCTGTCTGACGGATCAATGGCGTGACCTGATCACGGGCGAGGAGAAGCAGGGAAGCGCAGTCCTGCCGCCCTATGGGGTGTGGGTGCTGCAGAAAGAGGCATAAGGCTTGCGCAGCAAGCTGTTTTCATGGACGAAGGGGGTCTGGCAGGCAGCCTGCGGGACCTCCTTTGCCAGTTTGGAATAGTACGAATGGGCCGAACAGATCAGAACTTGTATTTGCTCTGTATTTCCGACCCGGAAAGCGCGTCCGGCCATGTGTCCGGTGGTTGATTTCATGACCAAGATATGGTATGCTTCATGGGTCGGAAAATCGGTATGCGATACTTTTCGTTTACCCTTTGGAAGACATGTAGTACAGTAGTGGGCTGGACAGCCCGGAAGGAAGGAAAACACATGGCAGTAGTGACCGAATACCTGGAGAGAAACGCCAGACTGTATCCGGAAGAGGTAGCGTTGGTAGAGCTGAACCCAGAAGAACCTGACAAGCGGCGCACGTCCTGGAAGGAATCAGACCTGATCCAGCCGACGCGGTACGCGCCTTACAGGCGGGAAATCACCTGGAGCGTATTCAATGAGAAGGCCAATCGCTGCGCGCACATGCTGCTCTCGCGCGGCGTGCGCAAGGGCGACAAGGTGGCCATTCTCATGTACAACTGTCTGGAGTGGCTGCCGATCTATTTCGGCGTGCTGAAAACGGGAGCCATCGCCGTTCCCTTCAATTTCCGTTATGATGCGGACGAGATTCTCTACTGCGCGGAGCTGGCCGAAGTGGATGTGATCATCTTCGGCAGCGCCTTCATTGGCCGTATCGAGGCAAATGCTGAACGCCTGAGCGTCGGCAGACTGCTGATTTACGTCGGCAACAACTGCCCTGAGTTTGCCGAGAGCTATCAGGAACTGGTGGCGGACTGCTCCAGCCGCAATCTGGATATACCGCTGACCGAAGATGATTTCGGCGCGATCTATTTTTCATCCGGCACCACGGGCTTTCCGAAGGCGATCCTGCATAAGCACCGCAGCCTGACGCAGGCCGCGCAGATGGAACAGATTCACCATGAGACGAGCCGGGGGGACACCTTCCTGTGCATTCCGCCGCTCTACCACACAGGCGCGAAATTCCATTGGATGGGCTCGCTTGTCGCGGGCAGCAAGGCAGTTCTGCTCAAGGGCACGAAGCCTGAGACGATTCTGTCTGCCATCTCCGACGAGCAGTGCACCATCGTATGGCTGCTGGTGCCGTGGGCGCAGGACATCGTGGACGCGCTGGACCGCGGCGATATCAAGCTGTCGGACTACAAGCTGGATCAGTGGCGGCTGATGCACATCGGCGCGCAGCCGGTGCCGCCGTCCTTGATCAAGCGCTGGATGGAATATTTCCCGAACCACAAATATGACACGAACTACGGCCTCTCCGAGTCGACCGGCCCCGGGTGCGTTCATCTGGGCATGGAGAATATCCACAAGGTCGGCGCGATCGGCGTGCCGGGCTACCGCTGGTCCTGCAAGATCGTGGACGAGAATGGCCACGAGGTCAAGCAGGGCGAGGTGGGCGAGCTTTGCGTCAAGGGCCCCGGCGTTATGACCTGCTATTACCGCAACGAAAAGGAAACCGCAGAGGTTCTGCGCGACGGCTGGCTCTTCACCGGCGACATGGCGCTCCAGGATCCCGATGGCTTCTACTATCTGGTGGACCGCAAGAAGGACGTGATCGTCTCCGGCGGCGAGAATATCTACCCGGTGCAGATCGAGGACTTCATCCGCCGCTTCGATAAGGTGAAGGACGTTGCGGTCATCGGCCTGGCCGATCGGCGTCTGGGCGAAATCACAGCGGCGATCATCGAGGTAAAGGAAGGCATGACCTGCACGCGCGAGGAGATCGACCGCTTCTGCCTGGAACTGCCGCGCTACAAGCGGCCCAAGGAAGTCATTTTTGCTGAGATTCCACGCAACGCGACAGGCAAGATCGAGAAGCCGGCGCTCCGCAAGCGCTACGGCGCGGACCGCCTGGTCGAGCGTGAGACGATGGAGTGACATCGCTGGAAAGATGTGAATGCTATGAAAGAATTAATGCTCGGCAACAAAGCTGTTGCCAGAGGAATGTACGAGGCCGGCGTGATGGTCGTCTCCAGCTATCCTGGAACCCCGAGCACGGAGATCACCGAGGAAGCCGCCAAATACAGCGAAATCTACTGCGAATGGGCCCCGAACGAGAAGGTCGCGCTCGAGGCCGCTCACGGCGCCTCGCTGGGCGGCGTCCGCGCGGCCTGCGCCATGAAGCACGTGGGCCTGAATGTGGCAGCCGACCCGCTGTTCACCATCAGCTACCAGGGGGTGAACAAGGGCCTGGTCATCTGCGTGGCGGATGATCCCGGCATGCACTCGTCCCAGAACGAGCAGGACAGCCGGCACTATGCCCAGGCGGCCAAGGTGCCGATGCTGGAGCCGGCGGACAGCGAGGAGGCGCGCGTCTTCACCAAGCGAGCTTTTGAGCTGAGCGAAGCCTACAACACGCCTGTGTTCATCAAGATGTGTACGCGTGTCGCCCATTCGCAGAGCGTCGTGGAGCCTGAAGAGCGCGTGGTGCCCGAACAGAAGCCATATGTCAAGGACCCCACCAAGGTGATGATGACGGCGAACTCCCGCAATGCCCATGTGCGGGTCGAAAACCGCACACATGATCTGGTCGCCTATGCGGAGACGTGCGATCTCAACCGCGTGGAGATGGGGGACACGCGCATCGGCGTGATTACCTCCTCCACCAGCTATCAGTACGCGCGGGAGGTTTTCGGCGACAGCGCAAGTATCCTGAAGCTGGGCATGGTGTGGCCGCTCCCCGAAAAACTGATCAGGGACTTTGCCGGCAAGGTGGAGACCCTGTATGTGCTGGAGGAGCTTGATCCATTCATCGAGGATCACTGCAAAAAGCTGGGCCTGGACGTGCACGGCAAGGACACCTTCCCGGTTTGCGGCGAATTCTCCCAGAACCTCGTGCGGAAGTGCCTCGGCATGGACACGCCGAAGACGCTGTCGATAGCCGACGCCATTCCCGGCAGGCCGCCTGTCATGTGCGCGGGCTGCCCGCACCGCGGCATCTTCTATGTTCTGCATAAGAAGAAGCTCATGGTTTACGGCGACATCGGCTGTTATACACTGGGCGCAATCGCGCCGCTCAACGCCATGGACCTCAACGTGTGCATGGGCGCATCGTGCTCGGGCCTCCACGGCTTCAACAAGGCGATGGGCGCGTCCGGCGAGAAGAACAGCGTGGGCGTGATCGGTGACAGCACCTTCATGCACAGCGGCATCACCGGCATCACGGACATTGCCTATAACATGAGCAATTCCACGGTGATCATTCTGGACAATTCCATCACGGGCATGACGGGCCACCAGCAGAATCCGACAACGGGCAAGAACCTGCGCGGCGATCCGGCGGGCAAGGTCGACCTGGAGGCCCTCTGCAGGGCGATCGGCTTCAACCGCGTGCGCGTGGTCGATCCCTACGATCTCCAGGCGGTGGAGGAAGCGGTGACGGAGGAGCTGGCCGCCGAAGAACCCTCCATCATCATCAGCCGCCGCCCCTGCGTCATGATCAAGGGAACGAAGCATCAACCGCCGATTCAGGTCGACGCCTCCAGGTGCGTCGGCTGCCGCATGTGCATGCAGATCGGCTGCCCTGCCATCTCGTTCAAGGAAAAGAAAGCGCGCATCGACCCGACACTGTGCATCGGGTGCAGGGTGTGCGGACAGATGTGCCGCTTCGGCGCGCTTCCCGGAAAAGAGGTGACAGAGGCATGACGAAAAATATCATGATCGTCGGCGTCGGCGGACAGGGCACGCTCCTTGCCAGCAAACTGCTGGGAGAGGTGTTGCTGCGCCAGAACCACGACGTAAAGGTTTCCGAGGTACACGGCATGAGCCAGCGCGGCGGCAGCGTTGTCACCTATGTGCGCTTCGGCGAGAAGGTCTATTCCCCGGTCATTGACCAGGGGGAAGCCGACGTGATTCTCTCCTTTGAGAAGCTCGAGGCGGCCCGCTGGCTGAGCTGGCTGAAGCCTGACGGTCTCCTGATCACCAACACCCAGGAAATGGAGCCGATGCCCGTCATCACCGGCGCGGCAGTCTATCCGGGGAACCTGGTGGAAAAGATGCGCGCTGCCGGCGCGCGGATCATCGCAAAGGATTTCCTGGCCATCGCCATGGAGGCGGGAACCTCCAGGGCCGTCAACGTCGCTCTGATCGGCTGCCTTTCCCTGCATTTCCCGGATATCCCGGAGAGCGAGTGGATGGCGGCGATCGACCGCGTGGTGCCGGAAAAATTCCGTGAGCTGAACAAAAAAGCCTTCTCCCTCGGCAGAAAAGCCGCGGAAGAAGGAACGAACGCATAAGCGTCACAATCCAAGCAGCTGAACCGCGTTCTCGCTCAGAATCATCTGCAGTTCAGCCGCCGTGAGGCCGCTGGAGCCGATCTGATCGAGCGAGCGCTTCTGATCCGTCCAGGGGCTGTCTGTTCCGAAGAGAACGCGGCCGGCGCCGTGCATCCGGACAAGAGACACGAAATCGGAAGCGGATAAGCAAGCCGCTCCCGGCGCGGTCTCCAAGCAGAAAGCTGTATCCAGCCAGACTCCCGGCAGGCCAGCGATATGGGCGGCAACCTCGTCCCACTGACCCCAGCCGCCCATATGGGCGAGCACAAGGCGTGCCGGGGTTACCGCATCCAGCATGCGGCGAATCCGGATGACGTCGGACGCATCCCGCCCAGGCATGGAAATATCCGGGCCTGCATGCATCACAACACACAGGCCGAGCGACTGTGCGAGGCGAAGGATGCGCAGCGTGCGCGGATCATCCGCCGGCACCCCCTGGTAGACCGGGTGCAGCTTGATGCCGTGAAAGCCCAGCTCCGCAATGCTGTACAGCTGGCTTTCCCAGTCCTCGCAATCCGGATGAATTCCCGCAAACGAGACGAGGCCCGTTTCAGCTGTGTTCCTGTTGATTTCCATGGCTACGCGGTTGATGGTCGCGCATTGATGCGGGCTGGTCGCCACGGGCAGTACCACAGAGCGAGCAATCCCCGCCTTCCGCATGGAGCGGACAAGCGACGCGGCGAGGCCGTCCGTATACGGCCTCAGGTGAGAAGCCTGGGAAAGCCGTGCGAGCGCCTTGTCAGCTACTGCGTCAGGAAAGGCGTGGGTGTGCATATCGATGACCATGTGCCGTCTCCGATCCGATGGTTGATGGTGAAGGAGGTGAAACAGACGTATTGTAGCAGGATCGGGCGCAGCTTGCAAGATTTCGCGGCGCGAAAGGCTGAACGGCTGTGCGGATAACCAGTAAAATCCCAAAACCGCGCAAACGATTGCGTGGAACTCCTGTAGTACGGTAGTTTAAGAAGGAAAGGAGCTCCCTCAAATGAAACTTGTTTTGTTGATCCTGTATTTTGCTGTGATGGTTGGTATCGGCTTCTACTGCAGGAAGCATGCCACCGATGTGAACGGGTTCGTCCTCGGCGGGCGCAGCGTCGGACCCTGGCTGACGGCGTTTGCCTATGGCACGTCTTATTTCTCCGCTGTGGTGTTCGTGGGCTATGCCGGTCAGTTTGGCTGGAAATACGGCATCGCGGCGACCTGGGCGG
>CAMNLM010000044.1 GCA_946543085.1 uncultured Clostridia bacterium
GCGGCGGGCGAAATCCTGGACGTGGACGGGGACTGCGGGGGCTTCAATCTGATGTTCGCCTTCGGCTCAGGTATTCTGGCGGGCGGCAATGGGAGAAAGACTCCCTGGTGAGAAATAACAGAAAGAGAGAATGAACAGACATGCAGATCGCAGCGGCACTCAGCAATGAGTTTCATGTTCAGCCCTGGCAGGCGGAAGCGGTGATCAAACTGCTCGACGAGGGCTGCACGGTTCCTTTTATCGCGCGCTACCGGAAGGAGCAGCACGGCGAGATTGACGACCAGAAGCTGCGCGAGATGAGCGAGAGGCTGGCGGCTCTCCGCAGCATCGACAAACGCCGGCAGGAGATCAGCGATTCCCTGAAAAAGCTCGAGGTCTGGACGGAAGAGCTGCAGGCTTCTCTGGATGGCGCGGCCACGATGGGGCAGCTCGAGGATATCTACCGTCCCTACCGCCCGAAACGGCGCACGCGCGCCATGATCGCGCGGGAGAAAGGACTCGAGCCGCTGGCGGATACGATACTTCTCCAGCTGACCAAGGCAAAAACCGCGGAAGAGCTGGCGGCCGCCTTCGTCGACGAGGAGAAGGGCGTCGCAAACGTCGAGGAAGCGATCCAGGGCGCGATGGACATCATCGCAGAGAAGGTGAGCGACGATCCCTCCGTGCGCATGCGCTTGAAAACGCTGTATGCGCGCGAGTGCGTGATCGCCGTCACCAAGGATCACGACGAAGACAGCATCTACCGCATGTATTATGACTACAATGAGCCGCTGCGCCAGATGCCGAGTCACCGCGTGCTCGCCATGAACCGCGGCGAAAAAGAAGGCTTCCTGAAGGTCAAGCTGCAGGTGGATGAACTGCACGCGAAGGACACCGTGCGCCGGGATTATGTGATTCAAACGGGCAGCATCGCTACCCGGTATGTGGAAGCGGCCTGCGATGACGCCTACGACCGGCTGATTGCGCCTTCCCTTGATACAGAACTGCGCGGCGAACTCACGGACAAGGCGCAGGAGGCTGCCATCAAGGTCTTTGCCATGAATCTGCGGCCCCTGCTGATGCAGCCTCCTGTCCGCGGAAAGGTCACGCTGGGTATGGATCCCGGCGTCGCTCATGGCTGCAAGCTGGCGGTTGTGGACGCGACCGGCCGGGTGCTGGACACCGGCGTGATCTATCCGTTGCCGCATCAGCACCAGGAAGAGCGCGCCAAGGAGACCGTCAAGCGCATGATTCGCCGGCACGGCGTGCGCGTGGTCGCGATCGGCAACGGGACTGCCAGCCGCGAAACCGAACGCTTCTTTGTGCAGGTGATGCATGAGCTGGACATGGGCGCTGATCTCAGCTACATGATCGTGAGCGAGGCAGGCGCGTCCGTCTATTCGGCGTCCAAGCTGGCTGCCGAGGAATTCCCGCAGTTTGATGTGAATCTGCGCTCGGCTGTCTCGATTGCGCGGCGCATGCAGGATCCGCTCGCCGAGCTGGTCAAGATTGACCCGAAGGCCATCGGCGTGGGGCAGTATCAGCACGACCTGAAGGAGAAGGAGCTGGACACCGCTCTGGACGGTGTGGTGGAGGACTGCGTCAACGCGGTGGGCGTGGATGTAAACACCGCAAGCCCGTCCCTGTTGAGCCATGTGGCGGGTATCAACGCGACGGTCGCGAAGAACATCGCTGCCTACCGCGAGGAGAACGGCCCCTACGCGAGCCGTACGGCCCTGAAGAAGGTGCCGAAACTCGGCCCGAAGGCATTTGAACAGGCGGCGGGGTTCCTGCGCGTGGCGGATGGCAAGGAGCCCTTTGACCGCACAGGCGTCCATCCGGAGAGCTACGCTGCGGCAAAAGCCCTTCTCAGACGGCTGGGATTCACGGCGGAACAGGCTGTCGGTCCGGCTCTCGGCCAGGCTGCAGAAAAAGCGGGCTGGCAGGCTTTGTCCAAGGAACTGGACGTCGGCGAGCCGACGCTGCGCGACATTGTGAAGGAGCTGGCGAAACCGGGGCGTGACCCGCGCGATGAATTGCCGCCGCCTCTCCTGCGCAAGGATGTGCTGGAGATGAGCGATCTCAAGCCTGGCATGGAGCTCCAGGGCACTGTCCGCAACGTCACGGATTTCGGCGCGTTTGTAGATATCGGTGTGCATCGCGACGGCCTTGTTCATATCAGTCAGTTCGGTCGCTATCTGCGCCATCCGAGCGAAGCCGTGCGCGTCGGCGACGTGGTCACGGTTTGGGTGCTGGAGGTGGATGCGGCGAAGAACCGCATCAGTCTGACGATGCGCAGGCCGGCAGAGAAATAATAATAGAGCAGGAAGCTGAATCACATTGGCTTCCTGCTCTCTATGGTTTATGGGATTAGCTCGCCGGTCAGGGACGCATGCTCTTTTTGCAGTTCCTGATAGAGCTGCAAGACGGTCCACATGCTGTTGGTCGGGGTCATCATTGCCCTGAGGGCAACCCTTGGCAGACCGCTCTCCTTGTAAGCTGCGGAGAAGCGGTCCATGTCCCGCATGGTGAATCCTGCGAAGAGCATCACCGGTGCCGCAAACGCATGGGCGCCGTCCTCAGCCTGTGACGCCGGAGCGTCAGCCTTCAGGCGGCGGAGGGGGAGCGTATCCTCCGAGGGCGGCACAGCGCGCCAAGTAATTCCCTGACGTATGCAGAGATAGCGCAGCTTCCCGGCAGCGTCTTCAGGATAATTCCAGGTGAAGAGAATACGGCGCATGCATCGTCTCCTCCGTTCGCTTTAGACATTCTTGACAAAAGGGCTTCATCCGGCAAGGTGAGAGAAAGGGGATTGATCCGCGGGATCAATCCCCCTGTTTATCGTTCAGGTATCAGTCGCGGTGCACGCGGACTGCCAGCGTCGCGTTCTCGCCGTTGATGTTCCAGTCTGCGCTGACGAAGGAATCGTCCGCGGCAGCGGCTTCAAGGCTCACCGCGAGGGTGCCGTTCATGATCATCTCACGGCTGGAGGCGATGGCCTTCTGCAGCTCTTCGCCGCAGGTGTAGCGCACGTCGATGCGGTCCGTTACCTCGAAGCCGGCATCCTTGCGCATGTTCTGCAGCTTGCTGACGACCTCGCGGGCGTAGCCCTCGGCAATCAGTTCGGGTGTGAGGTTGGTGTCCAGCACACCGGTCACGCCGTGATCCTCCTGCGCGACGAAGCCGGGTTTCTGCGCGGGTTCGGTCAGCACATCGCTCTCAGCCAGCTCGACGGTCGTGCCATCCAGATCAAAGGAAACGTTTTTGCCGGCCTTGAAGGCATCCACCACGTCGTTGCCATCCATGACGGCCAGCTTCTGGCCGATCTTGCCCAGCAGCTTGCCGTACTTCGGGCCGAGCGTACGCATCTGCGGCTTCAGCTTGTAGGTGGTGAAAGCGCGCGCGTCGTCCGTGAAGACGACCTGCTTCACATTCAGCTCATCCTCGCAGAGCGCCTGGTAATCCTCGTCAAAGTGAGCGCCCTTGACATAGAGGTTGGCGGAAGGCTGGCGAACCTTCATGTTGGCGAGATTGCGGCAGGCACGGCCCAGCTGCACCACGGCCAGCAGGGCTTCCATCTGCTCCTCCATCTCCTTGTCCACGCGGCTCATATCGGCCACAGGGAAGGAGCAGAAGTGCACAGACTCAACCGCGCCTGGCACATTGTTCACCACGAGGTTCTGCCAGATCTCTTCGGCCATGAAGGGGATGAACGGCGCGCAGACCTGAGAGAGGGTCACCAGCACATGGTAGAGCGTGGCGAAGGCGGCTTCCTTGTCGCCGGCCATGCCCTTGCCCCAGAAGCGCTCGCGGCCTCTGCGCACGTACCAGTTGGACAGCTCGTCCACAAAGCTCTCGATGGCACCGGCAGGCTCGGTCACGCGGTAATGCGCGAGATCGTCATCCACACGGGCGACCAGGCTGTTCAGCTTGGAGAGGATCCAGCGGTCCATCAGGCTGAGCTCCACTTTGTCCAGCGGATGGGCGAGGGGATCAAAGCCGTCGATCTGCGCGTACATCGTGAAGAAAGCGTAGACATTCTGGAGAGTAGAGAGGAAACGGTTCGGGCCTTCCTGCACGCCCTTCTCAGAGAAGCGGGTGGGCAGCCACGGCGCGGAGGTGGAATAGAAGTACCAGCGCAGAGCGTCCGCGCCGAACTTGTCCAGCATCTCGAAGGGATCTACGACGTTACCAAGGTGCTTGGACATCTTCTTGCCTTCGGCATCCTGGACATGGCCCATCACGATGCAGTTTTCAAACGGCGCGCGGTCAAAGAGCTGCGTGCTGATGGCCTCCAGTGTGTAGAACCAGCCGCGGGTCTGGTCGACGGCCTCAGAGATGAACTGAGCGGGGAAGTTCTTCTCGAACTTGTCCTTGTTCTCGAAGGGATAGTGCCACTGTGCGAAGGGCATGGAGCCGGAGTCATACCAGCAGTCGATGACTTCCTTCACTCGGTGCATTTCGCCGCCGCATTCCGGGCAGCGCAGGGTGACGGCGTCGATATAGGGGCGGTGCAGCTCGATGTCCGCGCCGGGATCCTTGACGGCCATCCTGCGAAGCTCTTCGATGGAGCCGACGCAGTGCATGTGGCCGCAGCCGCACTTCCACACGGGCAGGGGAGTGCCCCAGTAGCGTTCGCGGGAGAGACCCCAGTCGATCACATTCTCCAGGAAGTTGCCCATGCGGCCTTCCTTGATATTGTCCGGCATCCAATTGATGGTGCGGTTGTTGGCGACAAGGTGGTCGCGGACAGCCGTCATCTTGATGAACCAGGTCGGACGCGCGTAATAGAGCAGAGGTGTGTCGCAGCGCCAGCAGAAGGGATAATCGTGGGTGAAGGGCACAGCCGCGAAGAGCAGGCCCTTATCGGTCAGCGCCTGAAGCACCAACTTGTCCGCATCCTTCACGAACACGCCGGGCCAGTCCGTCTCCTTCGTCATGCAGCCCTTGGTGTCCACCAGGCAGACGAAGGGCAGACCGTTCTCGCGGCAGACACGATTGTCGTCCTCACCGAAAGCCGGCGCGATATGGACGATGCCTGTGCCGTCGGACATGGTGACGTAGTTGTCGGCAACCACATACCAGGCATCCTTATCCACCTTTGCGAAGGGGAAGAGCGGCTCATAGTGCAGGCCCACGAGTTCGCTGCCGGTCATCTCCGCCAGGGTCTCCACCTCCTGACCGCTGAACACGGTGGAGATCAGCGCCTTCGCCATGATGTAGATACGGCCATCATGCGCTTTGAACTTGCTGTAGAGATCGCTCGGATTCACGCACAGCGCCAGGTTGCTCGGCAGGGTCCAGGGCGTCGTCGTCCAGGCCAGCAGATAGGTGTTCTCCTCGCCCTGCACGCGGAAGCGCACATAAGCGGAAGTCTCCTTCACGTTCTTGTAGCCCTGAGCAACCTCGTGGCTGGAGAGCGCGGTGCCGCAGCGCGGGCAATAGGGGACAATCTTGTGCCCTTCATAGAGCATGCCCTTGTCCCACATCTGCCGGAGGCTCCACCACTCGGACTCGATGTAGCTGTTCTCATAGGTGACATAGGGGTGCTCCATGTCCACCCAATAGGCGACCTGGTCGGACATGCGCTCCCACTCATGCAGATACTTCCAGACGCTCTCCTTGCACTTGGCGATGAAGGGCTCGATGCCGTACTGCTCGATCTGCTCCTTGCCGTCCAGACCGAGCAGCTTCTCGACCTCCAGCTCCACAGGCAGACCGTGGGTATCCCAGCCGGCTTTGCGGGTCACGTTATAGCCCTTCATGGTCCAGTAGCGCGGGATCAGGTCCTTGATGACGCGCGTCTCGATGTGACCGATGTGAGGCTTGCCGTTCGCCGTGGGCGGACCGTCGAAGAAGGTCCAGGTGGGGCCGTTCTCATTGCGCGCGAAGTAGCGGCGGACAGTGTCCTTTTCCTTCCACATCTTCATGACTTCGCGTTCGCGTTCCACAAACCTGAGGTCTGTGGGCACTTTGTTGTACATGGGCGCTTGCTCCTTTCTGTGAGTGCCATGCTTGCGGACAGACCTTTTCAGGCTGATCCGCTGGATCGGGCGGTTTCTCTTTGCATTCTTGCCGCTGTGGCAGCGGCGATGGAAAGGCAAAGAAAAACGCCCCGGAATGCTCTTCTGGGACGGAATCAATCCGCGGTACCACCCAAGTTGGCAGTCATAACTGCCCGCTCTGGCAGGAATCCTCCTGCGCCCGCCCTGTATCGGGAGCGCCCGGTCAGCCCTACCGCGCAAGATGCTTCGGGCCGACGCACTCAGGGGTGATTTGTGTGGGCTGCCTGTCGCCGGGCTCGCACCGTCCCCGGTTCGCTTGGACACGCCTGCCGCACACCGTCCCCATCACTGTGCCTGTTGGCATGGATTCATTATACCGCGGAATCGGGAAAAAGCAAGAGCCGCGAGGTGGAAAAGGTTGCAAAACGGAAAACTCCGCCAGTACATGGCCTGGCGGAGAAACGTTACAATCTATGCGATACTGTCACAGTTGACGTATGTTTTTTGAGAATACCTATTCAGTTGTGTTCCGGGGATGACCGCTGCCCTGACAGCAGGCAGCGGGCGATGACCCGCCTCAGGCTTCCGGCTCCAGCAGGCCTAAGCCTCCATCTTTCCTCTGGTACAATACATTGATGCGATCAGTGTCGATATTCACAAAGGCGAAGAAGCTGTGTCCCAGCATCTCCATTTGAATGGCTGCGTCTTCTACGGACATCGGACGAACCGGGAAGGTCTTGCGGCGGGTAATCTGGATTTCACCCTCCTCTTCCACAGCGTCTTCCTCGATGTACTCAGCTTCCTCAGGCTGGAAGGCATCCTCGCGCAGGCGCTTGCTCAGCTTGGTGCGGTGACGGTGAATCTGCCGCTCCATTTTTGCCAGGGCCTCATCGATAGCGAGGAATAGGTTGCTCTGTGCTTCCGCCTCGGAGCGAAGAATGACGCCGTTTCCCATGGGAACTGTGATTTCTGCGACGCGCATGTCATTCTTATCTTTGCGCAGTTTGATCTGCATCTCGGTCTCCGGCAACAGGTAACGACCCATGCGTGCGGTTTTCTTTTCAATCCGCTTGGTGATGCTCGGAGTCACGATCATATTGCGGGCGGTTATGGTCATCTTCATGGTTCAGCTTTCTCCTTTCGATTTCTGAACGGTGGAGGCAGCTGTCAGTGTCATGCCTCCGCACACAGTGCTGAGGCATCGGCATCACGTCCTTTCTTCTGATGATGGCTGGCAGGAGACCCGGTCTCCTTTTCCTTTCTTTCTCTCTTTGCGATGTATAATATTCGATGCCTGCTTCTGAATTCCTGCTTGATTTTTGTAATTTTCAGAAAAAAATATTCCCGATGCGACATGATGACTGGTTTCCGAACTTTCGGCAGGCATCAAAAGGCTGCTGAACCGAAAATGCTCGAAAGGACTTGCGCGGCTTCCCTTTTCGTGGCATAATGTTCGTAAACAATGAAACAAGGAGGAAGCGCCATGGCTCAGGCACTCTGGGTGCGCACCATCCGCCACCATCGCATGGACAGGCAGGTCGTGGAACCCTGTACCCGTTCCGCTCCGGAGGACGCCCTGCTGGAAGCCTGCCGAAAGCTGGATACTGCCCGACCGATCTGGCTGGACAAGAATATCCGCGAATGGGAGGAATTCGGCCAGACGCGCTTTCTCCCGGATGCTTTCATGGAGGCGGTGGATTTTGAGCGGATGGAGATCGAATACATCGATCCGGACGCGCCCAAACGGAGCTCAAAAGACCCGCGCAACGCTTTTTGAAGAGGAGGTTTTTTTGATGGATCAACGTGTTTCCAAACTGATCGGCTCCTATAAAGAGGATTATGCCGCAATGCTGACACGGTGGGTTCAGATCCCGTCCGTGAAAGGCGAAGCGGCCGATGGCGCGCCCTTTGGCAGGGATGTTCGCCGCATGCTCGATACCGCCGTGGCCGATATCGAAGCGATGGGTTTCCCGACGCGCGTCTTTGACGGCTATGCAGCCGACGCGACCTTTGGCCCGGAGGATCAGGAAATGATCGCCGTGCTCGGCCACCTGGACGTCGTCCCTGCAGGCGACGGCTGGGAGGTTCCTCCTTTTTCCGCTAGGCGCGAAGGTGAGAAAATCATTGGCCGCGGCACGGGCGATGACAAAGGCCCGGTGCTGGCAGCCCTCTTCGCCATGAAGGCGATCAGGGAAGCCGGCATTCCGCTGAAGAAGAGCATCCGGCTGATCCTCGGCTGCGACGAAGAGAGCGACTGGGGCTGCATGAATTGGTATTGCGCACACGCCAGGATGCCGGAGATTGGTTTCTCTCCGGACGCTTCCTTCCCGATCATCAACACGGAAAAGGGCATGGTGCACATGTTCGTCCAGGCGCCTGTATCCGCTGACGGCCTGCAGGTGAAGGAACACTTTACCGGCGAGCGCGTGAACGTGATCCCCGGTGAGAGCGTCGCACTGCTGGCTGGCGGGCAGGAACTGGCGGATCAGGTCGCCGCCTTTGCCGCGAAAACCGGCCTGGATTACAAGGCAGAGGTGCTTTCTGAAGGGGTTCGCGTCACAGCGACAGGTATTCCCGGCCACTCCGCATATCCCTGGGGGCGCAAGAATGCCATTGGCATGATGCTGATTCTTCTTCGCGAATTGGGCGTGCAGGGCGCGCTGAGAACGCTGGCCGACGCCTATCCGATGGAGCACAACGGCGAACACCTGGGCATTCAGTGTGAGGACGACATCTCCGGGGAGCTGACCTGCAACATGGGTATTCTGCATCTGGAGGATGGCAGGATCACAGCCTCTCTGGATTGCCGCTGCCCCGTGAACGCCGATCTGGAGCAGATCAGCGCGAACATCAAAGCCCATCTGCCCGGCTTTGCTGTCGTCGACGAGAGCAAGAAGGCGCCGCACCATGTGCCCGCTGAAAGCGAGCTCGTCCAGGCGCTGCTTGGCGCTTTCCATGACCAGACGGGTTTGCCCGCCGAGCCCGAATCCACAGGCGGCGGTACCTACGCGAAGGTGCTGAAGCAGGGCGTTGCGTTCGGAGCCAGCTTCCCCGGCGATCCGGATCTGGCCCATCAGGCCAACGAATACATTGAGATTGACAAGATGATGCTTGCCACGAAGATCTACGCAGACGCGCTTCTGCGTCTCTGTGCAGAATAAAGCATGCAAGAATAAAAAGACAGCGTCGCGAATCCATGTGGACACGGATGGGCTCGCGGCGCTGTCTTTATTTGTCATTTGTTTGCAGTCAGCAAAACAGACTGTATTCTGTTTGAATCAGACCATAGTCTTTTCTTCTTTCAAATGCGTGAGCAGTTCGGAGGGCCTGGAAAGAATCCATTTGGCTCCGCTTTCACGAAGTTCCTTCTCGTCGCGGAAACCCCAGAGCACGCCGACGGGCAGCATTCCTGCGTTCCCTGCGCATTCCATGTCCACTGAAGTATCACCGAGATAGACAAAGTCAGAAGGGGAGAGACCGAGCTCGCTGGCTATCTGCAGCGCTGCGGTCGGATTGGGTTTCAGCGGAACGCCCTCCTTCTGGCCCCGCACGATGGCAAAGGGGATGTCCGGAAAGAAATGTGCGATGACATGGCGCGTGTCCGCGTCTGGCTTGTTGCTCAGCACGCAGAGCTGAAGTCCCTGTTCCGCGAGCGCGCGGAGCAATTCCGGTATGCCCGGATAGGGTTGCGTCTTGACCAGATTGTGCGTCTCATACCGCGCCTGATAATCGCGGTGCACGGCATTCACCAGGTCTTTCCGGTTGCCGACCGCACGCTCAGACAGCTTTCTGGCTCCGTTGCCCACCATATAGCGGTACCGATCAACCGGCCATTCAGGCAATCCGTTCTTTGCGAGCGCCCAATTCATGGCGTCTGCGATATCATCAAGCGTGTTGTTCAGCGTACCATCCAGGTCAAACAGTGCTGCGCGAATCATCGTGCCGGACCTCCGTATCCCATCAGATTCTCCGTGTCCGATTCTATCACATGCGCAGAAAGAATTCCAGTGGAAATGCTGTGATTTCTTCTGCTTTCCCTTGACATCAATGGAAAAATCATTATAATACAAAATTGTAAATTCACGATACAATTCCGCAAAGGAGCAATTGTTATGAAGAAGCGTCTTTCATTGGTCCTGTGTGCGTTGGTTTGCATGCTGTCCGTTCTCACCGTCAGTGCGCTGGCGGATGGCACGATGGTGACCGTTCCCGGTGATTTTTCAGGATGGAAGTCTGTCCTGGCAGACATGGATGACCTGCCTGTGATGAGCACGCTCACCAATGAGTTCGGCCTCACGACGATCTACCTGAGCGAGGATGTCGACGAGCTGGTCGCCCAGTGGGCCGGCTACTACGAGGAGAACGAGGAAGTCCCCGTGGTCAACGGCATTGGCGAGCTGATCGTGTCCGGCCACAAGTATCAGGTGGGCGCGGCTCCTTATAAGAAGTACAATAAGGCCTATGAAGCGAAGAAGGGCGGCTATACCATCCTCTACAATCGCAACGGCAAGGTCGCTTCCGTCAGCCGCAGCGAGGAAAACACCGATTATTTCAAGACCGGCATCAGCGGAGCGGCCGGAACGGTAACCTGGCTGCCCGCACCGAACGGCTATCGCATCTCTGCTGTCTGCGAGGAGTATCCGACTGGCGACATTGCCGACTGCACCGCCCAGTACCTCCAGGACGGCCGTCTCATCCGCTACTGGCTGACCTATCGCACCGGTCAGGACGAGACCTACACCATCAAGTACGCGGCTGACAACAGTGAGCTCTACGGCACCTACAAGGGCATTGACAAGGACGGCTATGAGATTGAAGCTTATACCGCCAGCAAGACCCAGTGGGCCGACAAGGAGACCGGCAAGCTGACCACCAGCGCGGGCTTCAACTGGTACATGCGCAAGTTCAACGACAAGCTGTTCCGCAAGCCTCCGCGCAAGTAATCGCCATCGAAACTATCCCTCCCGGAAGCGCTTGTTTCCGGGAGCTTTTCTATCCTGCGGCAAAAGGAGGAGAACGCGTATGCGCCGCCTGATGACCATCCTTCTGCTTCTGTTTGCGTTCTTTGCCTTGCCATGCGCGGCGCTTGCCAGCGAGCCCGAGGCGGTGTTCGCGCTGGTTACGGCAGAGAAGGCAGCCTTATACGCCTCGCAGGAGAAAGGCGATGAGCCGGCTGGCGAGATCGCGCGTGGCGAGTGGGTCGAGGTGCTGAGTCAGTCCGGAGAGTGGATTCAGGTACAGACCGAGGCCGGGCAGACGGGATACATCACGACAGGCCAAGCCCACATTCCTCAGGTGCACTACGGCGTTGTGGGTATTGTACGCAATCCCGACGAAATGGGGCTGCTGAATCTGCGCGCGCAGCCGGATTGGGACGCGGAAGTCCTGGATGTCTATCGCAGCGGTGTGCCCTGTCTGCTGCTCAGCCTTGACAAAGGCTGGTACCGTGTCCGGGTGAACGGCCTCGAGGGATACTTCCGCGAGGAATTCATCCGCCAATTCTACGGGCCTTCTTCGGATACGGCTGCCACGGTGATGGCGCCGGAAGGGAGCGCTCTCCAGCTGCGTGTCGGGCCGGGAAGAGCCTGGGAGAGTCTCAGTTCCTGTGAGAGCGGCACCTGTGTGATGGTGCTGGCAGAGGGGCAGACCTGGTGGCAGGTTGCCCTGGACGGGCAGGTCGGCTTCATGAACGCGGCCTTCTTGCGAAAAGGCGTTCACCGCGACCTGTCGACAGCGAGCGACGCCGAAGCCGCGGCCTGGAGCGTGGCCACCGTGCACAACCCCAGCGAGGATCAGCTGCTCAATCTTCGTGAAACACCGAGCCGCGACAGCCGCTCCCTCGGCCGCTATCCGAGTGGCACGGAGGTTTATATTCTCCGTCAGGGGCTGGAGTGGTGCAAGGTGAAGCTGAAGGATGCCCCGGGCGTCACCGGCTTCATGGCCACGGAATTCCTGAACCTGGGCATCCTTCCGGCTGTGCCGCAGCTGACTGTAACCCATCCCGAAAGCACCTTCGTCAATCTGCGGGCGTTCCCCATGACCACGCTGGGGATTGTCCTGCTGCGCGTGCCGCACGGGGAACAGGTCGATGTGCTGATTCCGGATGACATCTGGATGAAGGTGCGGTATCACGATACGGTTGGCTACATGCAGGCGTATTACCTTCGCTGACGGAATCAGGGCGAAAATGTATCGTAACAGGATCAAATCTGCCCGAATTCGGCAGTTTTTGCGAAAAAAGATTGACAAACTCTTGCCATTCTGCTGCCTGTGTGGTATGATCGAAACGCTGGGCAGAACGCCCGGCGACAGCCCTGTCCGCGTCGCTGAAAAGACGCGCAGAGGGCTGCAAAGCTGATTAAGAATAAGGAGAGTGTGTTACCATGGCCAAGAAGACAATCGATGACATCCAGGTACAGGGCAAGCGCGTTCTGGTCCGCTGCGACTTCAACGTCCCCATGAAGGATGGCAAGATCACCAACGACAAGCGCATCGTGGCAGCTCTGCCCACCATCCAGAAGCTCATCAAGGACGGCGGCAAGGTTATTCTGTGCAGCCATCTGGGCAAGCCGAAGAACGGCCCCGAAGAGAAATTCTCGCTCGCGCCTGTGGCGGTCCGCCTGAGCGAGCTGCTGGGTCAGCCGGTCGTGTTCGCCAATGACGACAACGTCGTGGGCGAGAACGCCAAAGCTGCCGTTGCCGCGATGAAGAACGGCGATGTGGTGCTGCTGCAGAACACCCGCTTCCGCAAGGAAGAGACCAAGAACATCGAGGACTTCTCCAAGGAACTGGCTTCCCTGGCGGATTGCTATGTGGATGACGCCTTCGGCTCCTGCCACCGCGCGCACTGCTCCACCGAGGGCGTGACCAAGTTCACCTCTCCCAACGTTGCCGGCTATCTGATCGGCAAAGAGCTCTCCATCATGGGCAAGGCCCTGGAGAACGCCGACCGTCCCTTCGTGGCTGTCCTGGGCGGCGCGAAGATCGAAGACAAGCTGAACGTGATCAACAACCTTCTGGAGAAGGTGGACACCCTGATCATCGGCGGCGGCATGGCTTTCACCTTCCTGAAGGCGAAGGGCTATGGCGTCGGCAACAGCCTGCTGGACGAGACCAAGATTGATTACTGCAAGGACATGATGAAGAAGGCCGAGGAGAAGGGCGTGAAGCTGCT
The DNA here is from genome assembly GCA_946543085.1 of uncultured Clostridia bacterium. Taxonomy (GTDB): domain Bacteria; phylum Bacillota; class Clostridia; order Christensenellales; family Aristaeellaceae; genus RUG11272. The sequence continues at coordinate 13,159 of CAMNLM010000044.1, forward strand.
TCTGCCCGTAGACACCGTGTGCGTGAAGGCCTTCCCGAACCCCATCGACGCGCCTGTGGAAACCCTGGTCTGCGACGCCGACAAGATCCCGGACGATATGGAAGGCTGCGACATCGGCCCGAAGACCGCCGCGCTCTTTGCCGAGGCTGTGAAGAACGCCAAGACCGTCGTCTGGAACGGCCCGATGGGCGTCTTCGAGAATCCGACTCTGGCCAAGGGCACCCTGTCCGTCGCGCAGGCTATGGCTGACAGCGAAGCTGTGACCATCATCGGCGGCGGCGACTCTGCGGCGGCTGTGGAGCAGATGGGTCTGGCCGCCAAGATGACCCACATTTCCACCGGCGGCGGCGCCTCCCTGGAGTTCCTCGAGGGCAAGGCTCTGCCCGGCGTTGTCTGCCTCGACGAGAAGGCCTGAGACAGGCGGTTCTGAAATAAAGATCACCATAGAGCGGAGACAGCCTGTGACGGCTGTCTCCGCCATCTTAAGAAAGGCGTGATTATTATGCGCAAACCCATTATTGCGGGCAACTGGAAGATGAACAAAACGCCCAGCGAAGCCACGGCCCTGGTGCAGGAGCTGAAGCCCCTGGTGAAGGAAGCCAACTGTGATGTGGTCGTGTGCGTGCCTGCGGTGGATATTCCCGCCGTGAAGCAGGCTGTGCGCGGCAGCAAGATCAAGGTCGGCGCGCAGAATGTGCACTTTGCCGAGAGCGGCGCCTATACCGGCGAACTCTCTGCCTCCATGCTGAAGGAAACCGGCGTGGATTATGTCATCATCGGCCACAGCGAGCGCCGTCAGTATTTCGGCGAGACCGACGCGACCGTCAATCAGCGCGTCCTGGCTGCCGTCAAGGCGGGTCTGAAGGTCATCCTCTGCGTGGGTGAGAAGAAGGAAGAGCGCGAAGCGGGCTACACCGACGCCCTCGTCGAGTATCAGACCCTGATCGCCCTGACTGGCCTCAAGCCCAACGATGTGAAAAACATCATCATCGCTTACGAACCCGTGTGGGCCATCGGCACCGGTCTGACCGCCACGGACGAGCAGGCGAATGAAACCATCGGTGTGATTCGCGCTGCCCTGGCCCGCAAGTACGGCAAGGCCGTCGCGAACAAGGTGCGCATCCAGTATGGCGGCTCCATGAAGCCCGGCAACGTCAAGGGCCTGATGGCGCAGCCTGAGATCGACGGTGGACTGATCGGCGGCGCTTCCCTGAAGGCTGCTGATTTCGCCGCGATCGTCAACTACGATAAATAAGCTTCCTTGCAAACAAAACAAAGCCCGGCATTCCCAATCAGCGGAGTGCCGGGCTTTGTGCGGGTTCCCATGATTATCGGCTGCTGCGAACGGTGATCAGGTGGATCTGCGGGCTGCGCATCCACCGCATGGGGACAGTCGAGGTACCGATGCCGCGGGAAACGAGCAGCGGCGTGCGGTTTTCGACAAACCATCCGGAGCGGTAATGGGAATCGATACCGTCCGTCAGGTGCAGCAGGCCGCCGAACACGGCAAGCTGCCCGCCGTGCGTATGTCCGAAGAGGCCCAGATCGAACCAGTTGCGGCGTCCGTTTTTGTCCAGCGCGATCTGCGCGGAAGGGATGATCTCCGGGCTGTGGCAGAGAAAGATCACATAGTCCTCCTGATTCACACTGGCGGCAACACGTTTTAGATCCGGCCAGCCGCTGTTCAAGTCATCCAGACCGGCCAGATAAATTGATGAGTTGCCGATGCGGATCGGTTCGACGCTGTTCATCAGCAGGGTGATGCCCTTCGAGCGAAGCGTGACACGAAGACTTCGCAGGGTTTCCGCGTCGTCGGAAAGGGTTCGGTCATGCTCGCCAAGCACCGCGTATACGCCATAGCTCGCGTGAATATTGCCGATGCTGCGGAAGAAGGTGAGGGTTTCCTCCGGCTTGTCCGCATAGTCGCCGCCGAGAAGCACAAGATCCGCATTCAGCGCGTTGATCCGGCTGATGATGGTATCCGCCCGGCGCTGCGTCAGATATGGGAAACCCGAGAGATGGAAGTCAGAAGCATAGACGATGCGAAGCTGTCCGATGTCGGAAGGCAAGCTTTCGCTGTCGATCGTCGACTGATCGATCTCCAGTGTGTAAGGCTCCGCAAAGGGCCAAAGCACCAGAAGAGCGAGGAAGAAAACCGCTAACTTAATCCCGAAGCTCCTCCACCGGCTGTGGCGGGCATGTCTTCCGCGATACATGGGCAATCGACTCCTCTATCTTGGCGCTTTCTGTTTGACAAGGCATGGCGCATGCGGTAAACTGAGCATACCGCGTCACGCGGCTATCATAAGGGATTTCAAGAAGAAAAGCAAGGGGGAGCCCTCGTGAATTACCAGAGCCTGAAGCCATGTTCCCTGCTCAGCCCGGTTCCGTCCGTGATGGTATCGGCCTGCGGCCCGAACCCGGGCGACAGGCCGAATATCATCACAGTGGCGTGGGCCGGCACAGTGAATACCACGCCGCCGATGGTTTCCATCAGTTTGCGCAGGGAGCGGTACTCCTATGACCTCATTGCCTCGAGCGGCGAATTTGTGGTCAATCTCGTGGATGAGAAGCACTGCGAGGCCCTGGATTTCTGCGGGGTCAGAAGCGGACGCGATGTCGACAAATTCGCGTCCCTTTCCATGAAGCCGATGCCTGCGGAAGGTATGCGGTACGCGCCGGCTGTCTGTGGGCTTCCCGCCTATCTCAGCTGCAGCGTCCGGCAGATCATTCCGCTGGGCAGCCACAATCTCTTTCTCGCCGAGGTCGTTGGCGTTCAGGTGCGCGATGACCTGATGAATGAAGACGGCTCGCTTCATCTGGAGCAGGCAGGGCTTGTCTGCTATTCGCACGGCGTCTACCAGCGGGCGGCGGATGTGCTGGGCTTCTTCGGCTATTCGCTGGCGAAGCCGGACGTGCGTAGGCGGCGGCTTGCCGGCTACCGCAAGACCTGAAACGCCGGCGTATTCTCTCGCATCTTCAACCAATCCTCGCGAAGGATGGCCCAAATCGCGACATCTGCCTGCCGGCCCTTGTTGCTGACACGCTGCCGAAGGATCCCTTCACGGCGCATGCCGCATTTCGCCATCACGCGGCCGCTGGCCGGGTTGTCTGTCTCGTGCAGGGCTTCGACGCGGCAAATGCAGCGTCTTGAAAAACAGAGCTCAAGAAAGCGGCTGAGAGCCTCCGTCATGAGGCCATGCCCCCAATAAGCCCTGCCCAGGCTGTAGCCCACCTCCACCACGCCGTGCTCAGGATACCACTGCATGAAGCCGATCGTGCCGATCATGCGCCCTGTCGCTTTGAGAACGATCGCGTAATTGGAGGGCAGACCGCTGTGGTATTGGCTCCTGAGATAACGGATGTAGGCGCGGCTGTCGCCGATGCTCCGGTGCGCGTCCCACAGCACGTGGCGCGCAACCTCGGGATCGGAAGCATAGGCATAGATATCCTCCGCGTCTCCCCGATGTACGCGTCTGAGAATCAGCCGGTCTGTGTCAAGCGTAGGCAGGTTTGCAAAGAGGAAAGACAAATCCTCAGCATCTTCCGGCGCGGCAGAGGAGAGGAGCCGATCCAGCATCCGTCCCATCCTTCCTCACCTCCAGTTGACGCTTGTCCGTTGATCCGTGAATAATCCGTGAACAATTCGATCGATGCATCAAAATGAATAGTTCAATCGTTCACAGATTGTGAGAGTTTCATGGCGGCCATTAGGATGCCGATGCAGGTCTTTCCGTCCCGGAAGGTACCGTCCATCACCCGTGCAACCGCTTCCTGCAGCGGCATGCGGGATACGCTGACGAACTCATCCTCGTCGGGATGGCTCTTGCCGCTGTGCAGACCCTTCGCGAGATAGATATGAATGCGCTCGTTGCAAAAGCCGGGCGTCGTCTCCAGACAGGTCAGCTTCTCCCAGGTGTCGGCCATGAAGCCGGTTTCCTCCGAGAGCTCACGCTGCGCGCAGACGAAAGGATCTTCCTCCGGGCTGTCCAGTTTTCCGGCGGGGATCTCCCACGTCAGGCGATCCACGGCGATGCGCGCCTGGCGCACAAGGATGACCTGCCCGTCTTCGTCGATGGGCACAACGGCGGATGCGCCCGGATGCACGGCCACCTCGCGGAGCGCGGTTTCTCCGTTGGGCAGGCGCACGTCCCAGTGCTCCAGACGGATGATCTTTCCGGGAAATACGACTCTCTTTGCCAGCAGGGTCTCCTGCAGATCCTGATCACGCATAGACAATGCTCCTTTCATGATGAACCACTCTTGGTGGTTCGACGCATTCAGGAAAAATCCTGCCGATTTGCGCGCTTCATTGACAATCCGCGCAGTTCGTTATAGGATAGGTCATCACCTTCAGGGTAAGGAGGAGATTCCATGAACCGTCGTGTCCAGAGGCTTCTGAGCGCGTTGCTTGCCGCTGCTTTCGTCTTCGGCAGTATGATGCCGTATGCAATCCCCGCAGCCGCGGCGGAGGAAGCTTTGATTGAAGATACGGTGCAGATCGCTGTCGCCTGGGTCAGCGAGACCGGAGAGCCGGTCTCTGTTCTGGCGCAGGCGATCCCGAACAGCACGGATCGCGGCTACTGGGCCGTCCTCACGGACAGCGCTTTTTCCCAGGGCGCAATGGTGAGCATCGCCAACACCGCGCAGCCAGAGTGGAGTTATCTCGGCGCGGATGTGACGGGCGTGATGGCGCCCGCGGACGGTCTGCACGCCTTCATGCTGCAGAATACCGGCCTGGCCGCCGATCCCACACTCGGCACGGTGTTTGTCGCCGTCGACGCTCTGGGACAGAGTGTGGACGCGGTGACGCTCTATGCGTCCACCATCCCCATGCCTGAGGATGCGGCGGCTGAGACCGCGGATGAGGTTGAAACGTACCCAGCTCCGCCCGAAACGGAACCTGTGCCGGAGCTTCCGGAAGTGATTGCGGAGACGCCCTCGACGGGCAATGAGACTGCATGGACCGCTGTTCCCGAGACGCCCGTTCTCCCTGAACAGCCAGAAGTCCAGGAGGTTCCTGCCCAGCCCGCGGTGGAACCCGCGAGTATTGTGGTGACCATACAGAGCACGGACGGCCGGATTGCCGAGCAGCATCTGGAGACCATCGCCGCGGGCGAGTCCCGTGTTTTCCAGGCCCCGGTGATCGAAGGCTACAGTGTCGTCTCTGACTATAGCGAGATCACGGTCAGTGTGGATGGCGCAGGTCAGGCTTTCCCGACCAATCAGGTCACTTTCCTCTATGAGCCTGCGGTGCAGGCGACAGAAGCGCCTGTCACGGGACAGGTGACCGTTTCCTATCGCCTCACGCCGGATGGCGCGCTGCTCCAGCAGTACACGGAGGCGCTGCCTGCCGGTGCGGACAGAACCTTTACTGCCGACGAAATTCCGGGGCTTGTCCTGGTCTCCGCGTCCCGCAATGTGACCGTTCACGTCGATGAAAACGGGCAGGTCAGTCCGACCGGCCAGATTGATTTCTTCTATGCCGCGCAGGCGGCGGAAACACCCGTTGAAGCGGCTCAGGCAGCCCAGGCAGCGCCCGAGGCAGAAATGCCTTTGCCTGTCGCGGCGGAGGCGAAAGCGATCCCCGTGACTGTCGTCTGGCGCACGGATGAAGGCAAAGTGCTGGATCAGTTTGCCGAGGTTATTCTCGCCGGAGAATCCCGCAATTATAACGCGAAGGCTTACGACGGTTACACGCTCATCTCTCCCTATGAGCAGATCACGGTAAGCGCCGATGTCCAGGGAAATGTACTTCCCGGCAATACGATTGAATTTGTCTACACGCACGGCGCTGCGCAGGCCGCGGACAGCATCCCTGTTTCGGAGAGCTATCCGATGGAAGTAGAGGCGTTTGAAGAGCTCCAGCTTCCCGACCCGCTCGACCTCGTTGCCGAGCAGGCGGCTGCTTCACTGCCTGTCGAAATTCCTGCAGCAGAACCCCAGCCGGAGACTCCGGTTCAGCCCGAGCCTGTTCCGGGCATTGTCCCTGTGCGCTATGTCAATGTCGCCGGCGCCGATATCATTCCGTCTTTCACGGTGACGATCCCCGGTGGAACCTCCGCCGTCATCGCGCCTGTGGATGAAATGGTGCCGGCCGGCTATGACGCGGAGAGCGCGGAGCCCCAGTCCGTTACGGTCGATGCCAACGGCGCGCCTGCACCCGAGGTGGTAACCCTGGTCTTCAAGCGTCTGGCCGATCCGAATGAAACGCCCATTCCCGAGGGCGAGATCATTGACCGCTGGGCCGAGACCACAACGAAGGGCGTCAACATGCGCACCAGCGCGGACAGCAAGAGCAAGGCTGTGACGCAAATCAGCAATCCGCAGACAGCCGTTTGGGCCTTAAGGCAGGAGAGGGCCAGGAACGACGAGCTGTGGACAAAGGTTCTCTATGAGGGCAGGGAAGGTTATATCCGCAGCGATCTGCTGAAGATTCTGACGCAGGCAGGCAGTGATGACATCCAGGATGTGCTGGCTTCTCCTGTGCCTACGACACTCGTGACGCCCGCTCCGACCGCGACCCCGGAACCCACCGCCACCCCAGAGCCGACAGCGACGCCTGAACCGACCCCGACTCCGGAACCTGTCTATATCACAGTGCCTGTCTATCATCGGTCTGTGGGCGGCACGGATCTGGTTGCGCCGACCACTGTCACGATTCAGGCGCCGGGCGAACAGACGGTTCTCCCGCTCAACGACCAGATTCCCGTGGGCTATGACCCCGAGAGCGTACAGCCCGTCACGGTGACCGTCGATGCCGGCGGCATCGCGTCTCCCGCTGCCGTGCAGTTTGTCTACAGCCGTCTGGCTGACCCCGAGGAAACGCCGATTCCTGCCGGAGAAGTCATCGACCGCTGGGCTGTGACGAACATCAAGGGCGTCAATGTGCGGATGACCCCGGACAGCAAGGGCAAGTCCATCACGCAGATCAGCAAGGCGCAGACCGCTGTCTGGGCTGTTGTGCAGGTGCCGGCTGCGAGAGGCA
>CAMNLM010000045.1 GCA_946543085.1 uncultured Clostridia bacterium
ACCGTTTCCCTCCCTTGTCAACCCCTTTTTGATCCTTTTTTTAGAATTTTTTATCGTTTTGAAATAGTGCGAACTTCATTACAAACCCGTTGGTTGATTGTTCGGAATTAGCAGGCAATCATTCCACGGACACACCTGTTTCGTTCGCAATTTATCGGTGATGTGTAAGTGTCTCACCCATTCCGTAGATATAACGGTGGCCTTTTCTGGTGCAGACAGTCAGAAAGGGTTTTCTATAATAAAAGGAAAGGCCTGATTGTTGCCTTTCCTTTTATTGTTTTATTGCTCTTTTCCTTTACGATCTGTTTCAGGCTGTTGCAGCGATTCTGTTTCTTCCTTTTTGTTACCAAACACAAACGGTGATTGAAGCCTGATCTGTGGTATCTCTATCTTTGGCATTTCAATCTTGGGCAGCTGTATATTAATCTGTGGCAGTTGGAACAATGGTCGTTTTGCTTTTTCTTCTATTGCCGCATCACGTTTTGCTTGAATCTCATTGTATAGTGCTGCTAATGATTGGTACGTGGATAGGACTTCTTCATTGGAAGCATCCACTCCTGCGCCATACAGAACATGGATTCTATCCTTCATTGTAATCATTAACGCAGCTGCTCCAACGTCAGTCACTGCATAAGGGGTGCCTCCCTGAAAATCATAGCCAGGGCTGCTTTTGAATACATCCACCCATTGGCCGCTCAATAAACGGACTTTTGCAGGAATCTCTCTTATTGATATTGTCTTTATATTTCTTCCCGCCTGAAGAATACGATACTGTCGGTCTCCTGATATCTCAATATTCAGAAGCTCAGCAATATGGCCAGTGATCCCCTTACCGAAGTTTCCCAGATTCCTTAGAAACCTTTCAATCGCTGCTTCCCGATAGTTCACAATAAAACTTGAGGGATCAGGTTGCTCAATATCCGCCAGAATGATGCCGAAAGGTTCTTGGTGGTCAAACTGAAGAAGATGCTTTTGAGTCGAAGAACGTCCCCAGAAAGAAATCTTACGCTCTTCAACTTCATGAAAGACCGGATAGAATACAGATATTCGCTTCTGTAAATACAAATCAGTGATCGTTTCCGGGTCTAAAAATAGTCCGTGAACGTCAACTTTCTGTGGCATCTGTTTCGATCTCCTTTATGCCTTATCTTCTTGACAGACCTTATATTTCTTCATCAGTGAGAAAAATCCTTCCAAGGACTCTTGTTTACATATCATCAAATACCACAACATGAAACGAGCAGGCCTTTTCTGGCTCTGCTCGTAGATACCATGTGTATTGGTCTTCACTTTTCCTCCCCCATCTGCTTCATCTTCGCGAGCGTCCCGCGGACAATCAGCCACGAGAGGATGACGGAGAGGAGGTCGCCGACGGGCGGTGAGAGCTGCAAGCCGGTCAGGCCGAAGAGCGGCGGCAGGATCAGCAGCATCGGGATCAGGAAGATGCCTTGGCGCGCCGCGGCAAGCACGGTCGCCTGGCCGCCGAAGCCGATGGACTGGGTGAACATGTTGCTCATCGTGTAGAAGCCCCAGAACGGCACGGTCAGCAGCTGCAGGCGCAGGGCCGTGGTGCCGATGGCGATGACCTCCGGGTCGTCGCGGAAGACTTGCACGATGCTGCCGGAGAACAGCATGGAGATTCCCGCCAGTCCGAACAATATAAAGGTAGAGATTTTCACGCAGAAGAAGTACGCCTTGCGCACGCGGCCGTAGGCCCTCGCGCCGAAGCAGTACGCGCACACCGGCTGGAAGCCCTGGCCGAAGCCCACCACGGCGGAGTTGATGAACATCGTGTACCGGCTGACGATGGACATGGCCGCGATGGCCGGGTCGCCCCACTGGCCGGCGACGTTGTTCAGGATGATGGTCGCGACGCTCGCGATGCCCTGCCGTCCGAGGGACGGGAAGCCGTTGTAGAGCATCTTCCACACGCGGCGGCGGGTCGGCTGGAAGTCCTTCACGCGGACGTGCAGCGTGTCCGTGCGCCTGTTGTTGATGACGACGAGGATCACGAAGCTGACCAGCTGGGAGACCGCCGTCGCCGCGCCCGCGCCGGCCGTGCCCATGCCGAGGGTGAAGATGAACAGCGGGTCGAGCGCCATGTTCAGCAGCCCGCCGATGCCCGTGCCGACCATGGCATAGAGCGCGAGGCCCTGGAAGCGCAGCAGGTTGTTCAGCACGAGGGAGGTCATCAGGAAGGGCGCGCCGTAAAAGATGTAGGTCGCGTACGCCTTCGCGTAGGGGGCGATGGTCTCGGTCGCGCCGAGGACGCGCACCAGCGGATCAATCAGGATAAGGCCCAGCGCCGCCACCACGACGCCCGTCCCGAGGGCGAAAAAGAACGCCTGGGCGACGTATTTGCGCGCTTCGTCCATATTCCCCGCGCCCATCTCACGGCTCATGTTCGCGCTGGAGCCGATGCCGATGGTGAAGGCAATGGCCTGGATAAACGCCATGGCGGAGAAGACGACGCCCACCGCGCCGGACGCGGACGTGCCGATGCGGCCGACGAAGAAGGTGTCGGCCATGTTGTAGACGCTGGTGATCAGCATCGAGATAATCGTCGGAACCGCCAGGCGCGGGATAACCTTGTTGATCGGCTCCCGGAGGAGCATCTGTCCCCGCTCCTGCTGGGTGATGGTTTTCTTTGCTTTCATGGAATGTCTCGCTTTCGGTTGTGGCGGAGAAGTCCGCCCAATGGTTTCTTTCGGCGGAAAAGGCGCATTTCCTTTTTTGCAGGAACACGGCGAAGTGTGTCCGCGGCGCGCCTGTGTGCCGCCGCGCGGGTGGGCTCTTCGCCGGAGCGCCCTGCGGGAGGCTCCGCGGAGGGCTATGCGCTCTCCTTTCCCGTCACCTCATCCAGCTTTTCGTTCAGTTTGGTCATGACCTTCACGGCTTCGGTCAGCGCCTCGCGCTCGTTTTTCCAGGCGCCCTTGAACAGCATGGCGGTGGGGCCGCGGGGGGTGAGGGTCAGGCGGCGGTCGGTGCGGGCCATCGCGGCGAGCAGGGCCGCTCCATCCGGCACGAAGTCCGGATCCATCTTCATCGTCATCACGGCGCCCTTGCAGCTCACCTGGCTGATGCCCACGCGGTTGCACGCGACGCGCAGCTGGCTCACGTCCAGCAGGGTCTCGACCGTGCGCGGCGGCTCGCCGAAGCGGTCCACCAGCTCGTCGATGATGTCCGCGCGGTCGTCCGCCGAGGAGAGGTTGGCGATGCGCTTGTACATCTCCATCCGCTGCTTCTCGTCCGCGATGTAATCGTTCGGGAGGAAGGCGTCCACGTGCAGATCCACGCGGGTCGCCAGCTCGCTGCGGTCGGTCTTGCCCTGCGCCTCCGCCATCGTCTCCTCGATCAGCTTGCAGTACATCTCGTAGCCGAGGGTTTCGAGGTGGCCGTGCTGCTCCGGGCCGAGGATGTTGCCCGCGCCGCGGATCTCCAGGTCGCGCATGGCGATGCGGAAGCCCGCGCCGAACTCGGTGAACTCGCGGATGGCCTCCAGCCGCTGCTGGGCCGTCTCCGAGAGCAGGCGGTCCTGGCGCACGGTGAGGTAGGCGTAGGCCTGCCGGCTGGAGCGCCCGACGCGCCCGCGAAGCTGATAGAGCTGGCTGAGGCCGAAGCGCTCCGCGTCGAAGACGATCAGCGTGTTCGCGGTGGGCACGTCCAGGCCGCTCTCGATGATGGTTGTGCAGAGCAGCACGTCGTAGCTGCCGCCGTAAAAGTCCATCATCACGTCCTCCAGGCCGTGCTCCTTCATCTGCCCATGGGCGATGCCGATGCGCGCCTCCGGCACCAGCGCGCGCAGGCGCTGGTAGAAGCGCTCGATGGTATTGACCCTGTTATAAAGAAAGTAAACCTGTCCGCCGCGGCTGATCTCGCGCAGAATCGCGTCGCGCACCAGGCCGTCGGAATACTCCACGACGTGGGTCTGCACGGGCAGGCGGTCCTCCGGCGGGCTCTCCAGCACGGACATGTCGCGGATGCCGACCATCGACATGTGCAGCGTGCGGGGGATGGGCGTGGCCGAGAGCGTCAGCACGTCCATCTGCTGCTTCATGTTCTTGATGATCTCCTTGTGCTGCACGCCAAAGCGCTGCTCCTCGTCCACGATAAGCAGGCCCAGGTCCTTGAATTTCACGTCCTTGGCGAGGATGCGGTGGGTGCCCACGAGGATATCCACCTTGCCCGCGGCGACGTCCGCCAGCACGCGCTTCTGCTCGGCCGCCGTGCGGAAGCGCGAGAGCACCTCCACCGTCACCGGGAAGGACGCGAAGCGCTGGCGCACCGTGTTGTAGTGCTGCTGGGCAAGGATGGTCGTCGGGGCGAGCATCGCCACCTGCTTGCCGTCCATCACGGCCTTGAAGGCCGCGCGAAGGCTGACCTCGGTCTTGCCATAGCCCACGTCGCCGATGAGCAGGCGGTCCATGTTGCGGTCGCTCTCCATGTCCGCGGTGATTTCCCGCACGCTCTGCGCCTGGTCGGGCGTCAGCTCGTAGGGGAACTGATCCTCAAACTCGCGCTGCCAGGGCGTGTCCGCGCTGAAGGCGTGGCCGGGGGTCTTCGTGCGGTTCGCGTAGAGCTGCACCAGGGAGAAGGCGATCTTCTTCAGCCCCTCCTTGGCCTTGCGCTTCTGCCGCTTCCAGTCGCCGCCGAGGCTGTTCAGCTTGGGCGGCTGGGCCGGATTGCCGATGTAGCGCTGCACGCGCTGCAGCTGGTCGATGGGCACGTAGAGCCTGTCGGCGTCGGCGTACTGGATCAGCAGATAGTCCCGCTGCGCGCCCTCCACCGTCATGCGCGTGGTGCCCTGGTAGATGCCGATGCCGTGGTCCTCGTGCACCACATAGTCGCCCACGTGGAGATCGGTGAAGGCGGCGATGCGCTCGCCGCTGGTCTTGCGGCCCTTCGCCTTGCGGTAGCCCGCGCCCCAGATGTCCGTGTCGGCGCAGACGGCCAGGCGGGCGTCCGGCCAGACAAAGCCCTGGCTCAGGGTGATCGGGACGATGGTCACCGCGCCCCGGCGGAGCGTCACCGCGTCCTCGCGGAACTCCGCCTCCACGCCGAGCTCGCCCAGAGAATCCCGCAGGCGCTGGCCGCGGGCGACGCCGCCGGAGAGCAGCGCCACGGTGTAGCCCTCCCCGAGCCACCGCCCCACATCCTCCGCCAGAGCCTTGATCTGCGAGTGGTAGCCGGTGATGGCGTTGCTCTCCAGGCTGATGACACTGTCCGGGCGGATGCCGGCCAGGCCCTTGGTCAGCCCGGAGGCCGTGATCAGCGGAACGCTCTGCAGTCTGCCGAGCAGCTCGTCCCAGGACATGAGCAGGTTTTCCTGCGCCGGGACAGCCTCGCCGCGCTCGATGGCCGCGCGCAGCTCCTCCGCGAAGCCGTTCATGCGCTCCTGCAGCCGCTCGCGCAGGGCGTCCGGCTGGCAGAGGATGACCGCCTGCGGCCTGTACCATTCCAGCAGGGTCTCTGTCTCCTCCATCAGCACGGTCAGCCACACGCGGATGCGCCGGAAGGGGAGCCCCTGCTCCACCGAGGCCGCGTCCGCCATGAGGGCGTTCGCGCGCTTCTCCAGCTCCGCCTGGCGGGTCGCCGTCAGCTGCTGCCTGCGCACCGCGGGAGCCACCACGCGGTCGAAGGTGTCCGCCGCGTCCTCCTCGTCCTCCTCGTCGGGCAGCGGGGGCAGGTTCTCGAGCAGCGAGGGCGTCTCCGCCAGCTGGGAGGAGGCCGCCAGCGCCCTGCGCATGCGGCCGGCCGCGTCCTCCGCCTTCTCCTCGGGCAGAAGCACCTCGGTCGCGGGGGCGATCAGCGCCTCGTCCACGGGCTCGAGGCTCCGCTGGCTCATGCAGTCGAAGGCGCGGATGGAATCCACCTCGTCGTCGAAATACTCAATGCGCAGGCTGTTCGGGGCGCACGGCGGATACACGTCGAGAATCGCGCCGCGCATCGCGCACTGGCCCTTGCCCTCCACCATGTTCACACGCTCGTAGCCCATGGCCACCAGGCGGCTGAGCAGGGCCGATGGTGGCAGCACGTCGCCGGGCTTCAGCCGGATCACGTGGCGCAGGAAGACGTCGGCCGAGCCCATGCGCTGCATCAGCGCCTCCACCGACGCCGATAGCACGCGCACCTCGCCCCGCACCGCGCGGGTCAGGGTGTCCAGCCGCCGCCAGGCGCTGTCCAGGCTGCTCACGCCGCGGGTGAGGTCGAGGTCGCCGCCGGTCAGCGCCGCCGTGCCGGAGGTCAGCAGCTGGGCCGCGTCGTCCGCCGCGCGGGTGGCACGGATGTCGTTGGGCGTCACCAGCAGCACGCGCAGCCCCTGATCCTGCGCCAGCTGGGACGCGACAAAAGCGGCCTGGCTGTCCGCGAGGCCGGTGAGGGCGACGGTCTTTCCCTCCGCCACCTGCGCCATCAGCTGCTCGATGGACGGGCTGCGCGCCGCGTCCAGGAGTGTGAGGCTGCTGTGCCGTTCTGTTCTCTTGACTCTCTTTTCCATCTTTTACCCGTTGTATTGGCTCATGGTCCGGTCGATGCCCTCGGTGATCCACTTCTCGATGCCATCCGCGGCGCGGGTCTGCGCGTCCTGGATCGCCTCCTGCTCCTCGCGGGTCAGGGGCTTGCCGAGCACCCAGTTCACCAGGTCCCAGTTCTCGCCCGGCGCGCCGACGCCGATGCGGCAGCGCGGGAAGTCGATGTTCCCCAGCTGCTCGACGATGCTGCGCAGGCCGTTGTGCGTGCCCGGACGCCCGGAGCGGCGGAAGCGCACCCTGCCCGGCTGCAGGTCGATGTCGTCGCAGATGACCATCAGGTGGTCCTGCGGCGCCTTGTACCAGTGGATCAGCGGAGAGACGCACTCGCCGGAGCTGTTCATGAAGGTCTGCGGCTGGCAGAGCACCACGCGCCGCCCCTGAAAATCCGCCTCGGCCACAAGGCCGGCGCAGCGCTCCCTCGTGATGCCAACGCCCCAGCGGTCGGCCAGGCGCTGCACCGTGTCAAAACCCATGTTGTGGCGCGTGTGCGCGTACTTCAGGCCCGGGTTGCCCAGGCCCACCACAACGAACACTTCTTTTTCCATGCTTCTTTTCCTCTGTGAGATGTATATCGGGTACCGTCAGGGCTGTTCCATGCGCGGGATGTCATGCGCGTCCGCGTACTGCGCGGCATGGCTGTCATCGGGACAAATCAGCCTGTTCGGCAAGCTGCCTTCTGTCAGACACGGGCAACGCTGTTTCGGTCGCCTGTGTCCCCGCGCCAACGCATTCTTTTCTCCGCTCCGCCGCGCCCATTCCCGGACAGCCAAAATGGCGGCGATGCGGGCGACAGGGACCCGCGAGGCCGCTCATGTATGGGATTGTCGGGGATCAGGCCAGGCCTTCCGCCAGCCAGGCCGCGGGCTTCACGATCGCCTCCGGCTCGTCGCCGCTGGTGATCTCCAGCGTCATCAGGGACTTCGCGCCCTGCACGCGCTTGCGGGTGGGCGTCGCGGTCTCCATCACGAAGGCCATGCCGACGACCTCCACGTTGAACTCGCGCATCAGGTCCACCATGCCCTTGGCGGTGCCGCCGCCTTTGAGGAAATCGTCCACGATCAGCGCCCGCTGGCCCTCGCGCACCGAGCGCCGCGCCAGCGACATCGTCTGGATGGTGCCGGAGGAGCCGGACACATAGTTGATATTCACCGCGGAGCCCTCGTAGACGCGGGAGTTGTGGCGGGCGATGACCAGCGGCACGCCCAGCGCGTGGGCCGTGGTCAGGGCCACCGGGATGCCCTTGGTCTCCATGGTCAGCACGAAGTCCGGCGCAACCTCAAAGTATTCCGTGGCGAGGATGCCGCCCATGCGGTGGGTGATCTCCGGACTGGAGAGCACGTCGCTGTAATAGAGGAAGCCGCCCGGCAGCAGCCGCTCGGTCCCGCTCAGGTCCGCACACAGGCCGCTGACATAGTCGAAGGCATCCTTGCGGTTCACCATCGCGCGGAAGCGGACGCCGCCCGCCGCGCCGGTCACCGTCTCCAGCTCGCCCAGGCCAAAGGTCTTGCAGACGTCGCGGAGGATGTCGATGTCCTCGCTCATGGTCGATTTGGCCGCGCCAAACAGGTCGCAGAAGTGACTGAGAGTAAAAATCTGATTCGGGTGATCGGCCAGAATCTTCATCATTGCGCTCATGCGCTCGTTGCGGCGAATCTTTTCCATGTTTTCTCCTCCGTTGGTCTGCCCTGCGTGGGACACCGTCGCATTATATCATATTCTTGCGAATGATGGAAGAGGCTTACAGATAAAATGTTCGTGAATTTTGTGGATTTTTGTGGTCTGAATGGGATGATGTTCGGGTATTGCGGGTATTTGGACAGAAAGACAGGTTCCGCGCCGGCGAAGGGCGCAAAGCGCGGGCCTCTGCTTCTTCTACCGGCAGGGAAAAAAACAGCGGATCTTTCTTTGGGACGGCGTCTGTATTCTTGTCAGAAAATTCAGGATGCGGTATAATCTATCTGTCACCGCTTCCATGAAAAGCGTGCCGTCATCGATACAAAAACAGGGCATACATATAAAAAGGAAGTCGCGCGCGGGAGCGCCGCGGAAGCATGCCGCATACCCTGCGGCCCGCTTCAGACAGGCAGGCGCAATCAGTGGCTCTGAAGAAAACCAATCAGCCGTTTTTCCTTCCCGGCCGTGGCAGTATGCCTCTCTCTCAGTGAAAAAGCCCCGAAGCGCCGGCGGTTTGCCGGACGCGCGGATCAGGCCGTGTTCCGAAAAGCGTCCGCGGAATAGCCGGCGAATCACAGGCAAAGGAGTCCTTCATGAATCAACCCGTCACCCCATCGCGTCATCCCATCCGTCTCCTCTCCGACGACGTCATCGGCAAGATTGCCGCGGGCGAGGTGGTCGAGCGGCCCGCGTCCGCCATCAAGGAGCTGGTGGAAAACAGCCTCGACGCCGGCGCGAGCGCCGTCACCGTGGAGATCCGGGACGGCGGCATCACCTCCATCCGCGTCACCGACAACGGCAGCGGCATCCGGCAGAGCGACATCCGCATGGCCTTCGAGCGCCACGCGACCAGCAAGATCACCGAGGCCCGCGACCTCGCCTCCATCGCGACGCTGGGTTTTCGCGGGGAGGCCCTCGCCTCCATCGCCGCGGTCAGCCGCGTCACCTGCACCACCCGCACCCGCGAGGACGTCAGCGGCATCCGCGTGAAGAACGAGGGCGGCCGGCTGCTCTCCATCGAGGAGGCCGCCTGCCCCGAGGGCACCACCTTCCTCGTCCGCGATCTCTTTTATAACACGCCCGTCCGGCTCAAATTCCTGAAGAAGCCCACCACCGAGGCCGGCCTCGTGTCCGACCTGATGATGCGCATGATCCTCTCAAGGCCGGACGTCTCCTTCCGCTATATCAGCCAGGGCCGCACCCTCTATCACTCCGCGGGCGACGGCAAGCTGGAATCCGCCGTCTTCTCCATCTACGGCAACGAGATGCTGCGCACCATGCGCCGCGTCCAGGGCCACCAGGGCGGCGTGCTGATCGACGGCTACGTCGGCATCGGCGAGAGCGGACGCTCCAGCCGCGGCAACCAGTCCTTCTTCATCAACGGACGGTACATGCAGTCCGCCCTGCTCTCCACCGCCGTGGAGACCGCCTGCCGCGAGCGGGTCATGATCGGCAAATTCCCGGTCTGCGTCCTCCACCTGACCATGCCCTACGAGGCGGTGGATGTCAACGTCCACCCAAACAAGCTGACCGTGCGCTTCGCCGACGAGCAGGCCGTGTCCCTCGCGGTGGAGACCCTCGTGCGCGAGGCCATCGCCGACCGCGACGCCCTCCAGCGCCCGGTGCAGATGCTCCTGACCGAGGAGAAGGCCCCCGCCCTCCGCGCCGACGTCACCAAAGACCGCGACGCCGTGCCGCTGGACGTGGTGCGCGGCGCTGCGCCGGGCGTGCCTCCGAAGGCGGCCGCCGCGCCCGCTCAGCCCGCACCCGCTCAGCCCGTGCCGCGCGCGCCCGTCCCGGTGACGGCCGCCGTGCCGCCCGCCGCCCCGGCGATGCGCGAGGCTCCCGCGCCCTATGCCGTCCCAAGCGCCATCCCGGCCGCGCCCGCCGCCCCGGCCGCTTTCCCCGCTTCCGCGCCGAAGCCCGCCTCGACAAAGCCCCGGGAGGTCGAGCAGCTGATGGTGCCCGAGGTGCAGAACGCGCCGAAGCCCATGCGCGTGATCGGCGTGCTGTTCAAGACCTACATCCTGGTGGAATACGCCGACCAGCTGCTGATGATCGACCAGCACGCGGTGCACGAGCGCCTGCTCTTCGACAGGCTGTCAAAGGCCTATGACCAGCACGAGGCCGGGCAGGAGCTGCTCGTGCCGCAGATCGTCACCGTGACCCGCCGCGAGCAGGAAACCCTCGCCGAAAACCGGGATCTGCTGGAGGCCATCGGCTTCACGGTGGAACCCTTCGGGGAGAGCGAGGTGTCCGTGCGCTCGGTGCCGATGATTCTCGGCGAGGCGCAGACCCGCGACTTCCTCCACGAGGTGCTGGATCAGCTGATGAGCGAGCAGCGCGTCTTCACGATGGAGAAGCGCCGCGCCGCCATCCTGCAGACCGCCTGCAAGCACGCCGTGAAGGGCGGCGAAAGCCTGACCGAGGACGCCATTCGCGACCTTGTCACGCGCATGGTCGAGGACAAGGTGACCCCGACCTGTCCGCACGGCCGCCCGCTCGTCGTCGCCATCACGCACACGGAGCTGGACAGGAAATTCAAGCGCATCCAGCAGTGAAGAAGCGCCGCGCGCAGAAAACGGCCCTGTCGTCCAATCGGAAGCACAATTCCATGAATATAAGGAGGTCTCCCGCATGCGGAACAGAAAACTCATCAAGCGCCTGGCCGTTCTCCTCATCGCCCTGACCATGCTCCTGCCCTACGGCACGGCGCTGGCCGTGACCTACTACCGCGTCAACACCTCCTGGCTCGCGGCCTACTCGGAACCCAAGGACGGCGCGGCCCGCGTGGCCAGCTACCCGCGCGACTCCGCCATCACCATCGAGAACAAGGGCAAGGTCTGGTCCCGCGTCCGCTTCCGCCCGGGCGGAGCGCAGGTCTACGTCCACACCAAGTACCTCACGGCCTGCTCCAGCTACAGCGCGCAGATCAGCCAGGACGGCACCACCCTCCTCGCCGGCCCCTCCGCCAGCTACAAGTCCCTCGGCACGCTGGACAAGGGCTCGAAGGTGACCGTGCTGACCCACGGCTCATCCTTCAGCTTCGTCTCCTCCACCAAGGGCAAGGGCTACATCCGCAACACGCACCTGACCACGCAGAAGATTTCCGGCAAGACCGCCTACATCAAGAACCCCCGCAACCGCAGGGTCAACCTGCGCAGCGGCCCCGGCAAGAAGTACAAGGTGCTCGCGGAATACCGCCCCGGCACCAAGGTCACCCTGCTGAAATACGGCAAGGCCTGGTGCAAGGTCTCCGTCGGCGGCAGGACCGGGTATATCATGACCAAGTACCTGCGCAGAAACTGAGAAGCGTGCCGCCGCAGCCTCTGTTTGTGACTGCTGATATACATTATCTACTGAAGTATTCTTGTCTGCAAAAAGCGCCGGGAGGGATTCGCCATGCCGTTCATTGACTCCAAAATCACCGTCCCCGTCACCCCCGCCCAGAAGGAGGAGATCAAGGCCGAGCTGGGCAAAATGATCACCACGCTGAACAAGACCGAGACCTACCTGATGGTCGGCATCGAGGACAGCTATGACCTGTGGCTCGGCGGCAGGAAGCTCGACAGGGGCGCCTATGTCGCGGTCAGCCTCTACGGCAGCGCCGCCCCCGAGGCCTACGACAGGCTGACCGGCCAGATCTGCCGGCTCCTCTCCGACAAGCTCGGCATCCCCGGCGACGCTGTCTATGTCACCTATCACCCGGTGAGCGACTGGGGCTGGAACGGACAGAACTTCTGATCCTTCCTCCGCTCCATCGCCCCGGTGTGAATCGTGTCCGCGCCTTCCCCCGGTGAAGACCTGTCATCGGAGAGGCGCGGGAATTCTCTGATCCTGTTCATTCCTGCCAGCAAAGGAGGCCGCCATGCCCACTACCATGCGCCAGCAAGTGATGACCGCCCCGGGTGAAATCACCTTCCGGGAGGTGCCCATCCCGACGCCCGGCCCCGACCAGGTGCTCGTGCGCATCCGCCGCATCGGCGTCTGCGGCTCGGATATCCACGTCTACCACGGCGAGCACCCCTACACCTCCTATCCGGTGACCCAGGGCCACGAGGTCTCCGGCGAAATCGCCGAGATCGGCCAGTACGTCAGCGACCTGCGCGTCGGCCAGGCCGTGACCATCGAGCCCCAGGTCTTCTGCGGACGGTGCTATCCCTGCCTCCACGGCAAATACAACCTCTGCGAAAAGCTGAAGGTCATGGGCTTCCAGACCACCGGCACCGCCAGCGATTACTTTGCCGTGGACGCCTCCAAGGTCACGCCCCTGCCCGAGGGCATGAGCTACGACGACGGCGCGATGATCGAGCCGCTTGCCGTGACCGTCCACGCGGCGAAGCGCTTCCCGGATGTGAAGGGCTGCAAGGCCGTCGTGCTCGGCGCCGGCCCCATCGGCATCCTGCTCGCCCAGTCGCTCAAGGCCTGCGGCGCGGCAGCCGTGATGATCACCGACGTCTCCGACACGCGTCTGGAGCTCGCGAAATCCGTCGGCGCGGACTTCGCCGTCAACACCGCCCGTGAGGATTACGCCGGGGCGCTGGTGAAGAACTTTGGCCCGGACAAGGCCGACGTCGTCTACGACTGTGCCGGCAATGACCTCACCATGAACCAGGCCATCCAGAACGCCCGCAAGGGCAGCACGATCATCCTGGTGGCGGTCTTCGCCAAAACCGCCCACGTCGACCTCGCCAAGCTGAACGACTCCGAGCTCGACCTGAACACCTCCATGATGTACCGCCACGAGGACTACGTGGACGCCCTGCGCTTCGTGCAGGAGGGAAAGATTCAGCTCAGGCCGCTGCAGACCGCGCACTTTGACTTCATGGACTACAAGAAAGCGTACGAGTTCATCGACGCCAACCGGGAAAAGACCATGAAGGTGCTGATTGATGTGGATCGGTGATCCGCTCCCCGCCTCCCCCTGAAAATGGGAGAGGCTTTTTTGATGGCACGGGAAGGGTTTCCGCCTGCCCGGGCTGCTCGGATGCGCGATTTCTGCCAGCGGCCGCCCCTTGGGCGCAGGAACATCCGGGAGGCCGGTATGGCGAATGAAGGAAAATGCCCCCATCTTGTTTTCCCCTTGACAACCCCATCTTCCCGTGTTATCTTTACCTCAACATCAAAGAACGAAAGGTGTGGAAGGATGCGCAAGTAATGCAGTCGAAACGCAATCAATGAACCGCTCGGGCGGGCTTGTTTGTGTGCGGCTGGATGAACGCGCTTCTTCCGCGCCTTTTTTCTGTGCATCCGGGACATCCCGCACGCGCAGAATAAGGCACGGGAACGCATTTTTGCCGCGCAGAAGGCCCGCGCCGGGAGAAACGGAGTGCCCATGCTGCAAGTACAACATCTCACCGTGACCCATCAGCGCGATCTTCGCGTGCTGTTTTCCGATCTCTCGTTTTCCGTCTCCGGCACGGACCGGCTGGCCGTCATCGGCGAGGAGGGCGACGGCAAGTCCACCCTGCTCCAGCTCATTGCCCGCTGGCCGGATGTGCCCCCGTGGTGCACGGCCGAAGGCCAGATTTCCGCCGCGGGCGAGCGCATCGGCTACCTGCCGCAGGAGAGCGACCTCCCGGAAATCTCCGTCTATGATTTCTGCGCCCAAAGTCCGGCCTTCACCCAGGCGGGCTGGGAGGAGCTGGCCGCCGCCTGCGCCGTCACGCGCCTCGACCCGGAAATTCCCTACCTCGCCACACCGGTCGCGAGCCTCTCGGGCGGCGAGCGCGTCAAGCTGCGGCTGACGCTGCTGCTCCTCACCGGACCGACCCTGCTCCTCCTGGACGAGCCGACCAACGATCTCGACACCGAGGCCCTCGAGGCGCTGGAGGCTTTTCTCACAACCTGCGCCCTGCCCATCGTCTACGTCTCGCACGACGAGACCCTGCTCCGCGCCACGGCCAAGCGCATCCTCCACCTCGAGAGCCTGCGCGGGCGGGTGACGCCCCGGTGGACGCTGGCGAACATCCCCTATGAGGCTTACGTCACCCAGCGCGCGGACAGCTTCCGCCGCCAGGAGCAGCAGGCGCAGATGGAACGCCGCGAGAAGGCCGCCCGCGACGCGCGTCTCCAAAGGATCGAGGAGAAAGTCGCGCACGCCCAGGAGACCGTCAGACGGCGCGATCCCCACGGCGCGCGGCTGCTGAAGAAGAAAATGAAGGCCGTGAAGTCCCTGGAGCACCGCTTCGCCCGCGCAGACGAGGAGATGACCGAGCGCCCCTGGGCCGAGCAGGCCATCGACGCGAGCTGGATGGAGGGCATCACCCTGCCGGAGGGAAAGGTCGTGCTCGATCTGGCTCTGCCGGAGCTGCGGGCCGGCGAGCGCCTGCTCGCGCGGGACGTCCGCCTCCACATCCGCGGGCCGGAAAAAGTGCTGATTGTCGGGGCGAACGGCAGCGGCAAGACCACCCTGCTCCGAAGGATTGCAGAGGAGCTGCTTCCCCGCGCCGATCTCTCCGTGGGCTACATGCCGCAGAATTACCTCGACACCCTGCCGCCCGAGGCCACGCCCGTGGAAGCCCTGCACACCGACGGCAGCAAGGAGCAGCTGACCGCCATCCGCACGGGGCTCGGGGCGTTCCGCTTCACGCGGGACGAGATGAGCCACCCGATCCGCCTGCTCTCCGGCGGGCAGAAGGCGAAGCTCTTTCTGCTGCGGATGATTCTGGAGAAGCGCAATGTGCTGCTGCTGGATGAGCCGAGCCGGAATCTGTCGCCGCTGTCCGCGCCGATCATGCGCGGGATGATCGCGGATTTCCCCGGGTGCGTGATCTGTGTGACGCATGACAGGGAGTTGATTGCCCGGTGCCCCGGGAGGGTGATGAGGCTCAGTCCGGAGGGACTGAGGCTGGAGTGAGGGGGATTGGCATCTGGAGTGAGAGATTTTCATCTTTGCAGGATGGCAGCTTGGCCCCACCCCCGACCCCTCCCCGCAAGCGGGGAGGGGAGGAAAAGAGTGGTCGCCCGGGGGTGCCTTTCCTCCGGAAAGTCACCCCCGGACCCCCTGTAAAGGCGCTCCTGCGGAGGGCTTTTGTTTCCGGCTTCCCTGCCGAGGAAGCTGTCTGCCGAAAGCGTCCCCCGGACCCCCTGTAAAGGCGCTCCTGCGGAGGGCTTTTTGTTTCCGGCTTCCCTGCCGAGGGAGTTATCTGCCGAAAGCGTCCCCTGGAACCCCTTGAAAGGCGCTCCTGCGGAGGGCTTTCATCGTAGCTTCTTTGGAGGGCTGTAATCCTGGCGTCCCGTTTTACATTTCCCTCCACTCATGCTATAATGGCTCCAACGAGAGCACATAGATCCGTTCATTCGGAAGGAGGAATTCCCATGCAATACGGGTATTTTGACAACGCCCGGCGGGAGTATGTCATCACCGATCCGCGCACGCCCATGCCCTGGGCCAACTATCTGGGCTCCCCGGCCTACGGCGCCATCGTCACCCAGAACGCGGGCGGCTACAGCTTCGTCCGGTCCGGCGCGGCGGGGCGCATCCTGCGCTATACCTTCAACCAGTTCGACGAGCCCGGCCGGTACATCTACCTGCGGGACGAGGACACCGGCGATTTCTGGTCGGCCTCCTGGCGGCCCGTCGAAAAGCCCCTGGACGCCTTCCGCACCGTCACCCGCCACGGCACCAGCTACACCGAAATCGAGAGCGGCTACGGCGGTATCGCCTCCAAAGCGCTCTACTATGTGCCGCTGAACGCCGCGCACGAGGTGTGGCGGCTGACCGTGACCAACACGGGCGATAAGCCCCGGAAGATCGGCGTCTTCGGCTACTGCGAGTTCACCACCGAGAGCTTCTACACGCAGGATCTCGTGAACCTGCAGTATACGCAGTTCATCACCGTCACCGAGTTCCACAGGGATCACATCCTGGAGCGCATCAACCAGTTCTGCCATGTGAATCCCGACGGCAGCAACGGCAGCGAGCGCTTCTTCGGCCTGACCGGCGCGCCGGTGGTGAGCTGCACTGGGCGGCGCGAGCGCTTCCTCGGCGTCAGCCGCTTCAGCGCGCCCAAGGGCATCACCGACGGGCGGCTGGACAACAGCCTCAACTACAACGGCAATCCCTGCGGCGCGCTGCACACCGTGATCGAGCTGCAGCCCGGCGAGAGCCGCACCGTCGCCTTCCTCCTCGGCGAGAAGACCGAGAGCGAGGCCCGCGCCCTGCTGGACCGCTACGCCGACCCGGAGAAGACCGTCCGCGCCGAGCTGGACGCCCTCATCGATTACTGGCACGGCAAGCTGAGCGCCCTCACCGTGAAAACCCCGGACGAGGACCTGAACACGATGGTCAACACCTGGAACGCCTTCCAGTGCTTCACCACCTTCGTGTGGAGCCGCGCGGCCAGTCTCGTCTACTGCGGCGAGCGCAACGGCTACGGCTACCGCGACACCGTGCAGGACATCCAGGGCATCATCCACCTCGACCCGGCCATGGCGAAGGAGCGCATCGCCTTCATGCTCTCGGCCCAGGTGCACCACGGCGCCGGCCTGCCGCTGGTCAAGTTCACCCACAACCCCGGCCACGAGGACACCCCGGAGCAGGAGAGCTACGTCAAGGCGACCGGACATCCCGCCTACCGCGCCGACGACGCCATGTGGCTCTTCCCCACGGTCTATAAGTACATCGCGGAGACGGGCGACCGGGACTTCCTGAACGAGGTGATTCCCTTCGCCGACCGCGACGAGGGCACGGTGATCGAGCACCTGAAGCGCGCGATCGACTTCACCCTCCACCACCTCGGCGCGCACGGCATGCCCGCCGGCCTCCACGCCGACTGGAACGATTGCCTGCGCCTCGGCGCGCAGGGCGAAAGCAGCTTCGTCGCCTTCCAGTTCTGCATGGCGCTGCGCCTGCTGGACGAGCTGCTGCCCGACACCGACGAGCACAGGGCCTACAAGGCCTGGCTGCGCGAGACCCGCGAGCAGCAGACCGCCCTCATCAACGAGCACTTCTGGGAGGACGACCGCTTCCGCCGCGGCTACACGCAGGACGGCGCGGTCATCGGCTCCAAGCACGATCCCGAAGCCGCGATGTGGCTGAATCCCCAGTCCTGGTGCGTCATCTCCGAAGCCGCGACCCGCGAGCAGGCCGAGAAGAGCATGGAGACCGTGCACGCGCTGCTGAACACGCCCAACGGCATTGAGCTGATGACCCCCTGCTATAAAAAACACGCCTTCGACGGCGCGGCCATGCTGCTCTTCAATCCCACCACCAAGGAGAACGGCGGCATCTTCTGCCAGGCCCAGGGCTGGGCGATTCTCGCGGAAGCCCTGCTCGGCCACGGCGGGCGCGCCTTCCAGTATTTCAAGGAGTCCTGCCCCGCCGCCTACAACGACCACGCGGAGATCCGCGAGGTCGAGCCCTACGTCCACTCGCAGTTCATCGAGGGCCACGAAACGCCTCAGCCCGGCCGCGCCCATGTGCACTGGCTGACCGGCACCGCCTCCACCGTGATGGTGGGCATGGTCGAGGGCATCCTGGGCCTGCGCCCAACGCCCGATGGCCTGCGGATCTCCCCCGCGATCCCCGCGGAGTGGGACGGCTTCACCATGGAAAAGACCTTCCGCGGAAAGCGGCTTCACATCCGCGTGGATAATTCCGCCCATCACGAGGGCGGCGTGCAGAGGACTCTCGTCAACGGCGCGCCCGTTGAAGGCGAGGTGCTCACGGACGGCATGCTGCAGGACGGCGATGAGATCACGGTTGTGATGTAAAGTTCGCGGGCGGCGCTGCCCCCTTGGGAGCCTTTCCTCCGGTGCGTTTTTCTCGGAATCCCTGCAAAGCGCTCCTGCGGAGAGCCCGCCGCCCCGCTGCGCATCCGGTTCATTTCAAAAACCCCCTTCCCCGGAGCTCGGGGAAGGGGGTTTGTCTGCCTTATACCGGCATGGTCTTGTCTTTCTTGTCCAGCATCGTGGAGTCGATCTTCAGCTGCTGGGCCTGACGGTACTCGAAGAACTTGGGGGCGACCTTCGGGAACATCGCGTAGGTCAGCACGTCCTCGTCGGTCTGGTACCATTCGCGCATCTCGCTCTTCAGCTTATCCAGCTCGGGCGGCAGGGCGTCGGCGAAGCGGTTGGTGATGATCTTCTGGTCGCCGATGCACTTCTTGCGCACTTCCTCGTTCACCTTGCCGGGCAGCTTGCCATAGTGGCCCGCGAGCAGATCCTTGCTCTCCTGGGGCACCATCTTGTAGCGCTCGCCCATCAGGACGTTCATCACGGCCTGGGTGCCGACGATCTGAGAGGTCGGGGTCACCAGCGGCGGATAGCCGAAGTCGGCGCGCACGCGCGGAACCTCAGCCAGCACTTCGTAGTACTTGTCCATGGCGTTGGCGGCCTTCAGCTGGCCGATCAGGTTGGTCAGCATGCCGCCGGGCACCTGATACTGCAGGGTCTTCACGTCCACGCCCAGCACCCGGGAGGGATCCCGCAAGCCGTCCTTGGTCAGGCGGTCCGCCACGGTGCGGAAGTAGGCGGCCAGGTCCGCCAGCAGGTTCAGGTCGAGGCCCGTGTCGTACTCCGTGCCCTTCAGGGTGGCCACCAGGGATTCGGTCGCGGGCTGGGAGGTGCCGCTGCCCAGGGGGCTCAGGCAGGTGTCGATCACGTCCACGCCCGCCTCCACGGCCTTCAGCAGCGCCATGGCGCCGGTGCCGGTGGTGTCGTGGGTGTGCAGCACGATGGGCAGCTTGGTGGCGCTCTTCAGGCGCTTGACCAGCTTGTAGGCATCGTAGGGCAGGATCAGGTTCGCCATGTCCTTGATGCAGATCAGATCCGCGCCCATGGCCTCGATCTCGCCGGCCAGCTTCACGAAGTAGTCCTCGTTGTGCACGGGGGACTTGGTGTAGCTCAGGGCGATCTCCGCCTGGCCGCCGTACTTCTTGGTGGCCTTCACCGCGGTCTCGAGGTTGCGCAGGTCGTTCAGCGCGTCGAAGCAGCGGATGATGTCGATGCCGTTCTCGATGGCCTTCTTCACGAAGAAGTCCACCACGTCGTCGCTGTAGGGCCGGTAGCCGAGCAGGTTCTGGCCGCGCAGCAGCATCTGGGTCTTGGTGTTGGGCAGCGCTTTGCGCAGCTTGCGCAGGCGCTCCCAGGGATCCTCGTTCAGGAAGCGGATGCAGGCGTCATAGGTCGCGCCGCCCCAGCATTCCAGGGAGAAATAGCCGACCTTGTCCAGCTTTTCGCAGGCAGGCAGCATCTCGTCCGTGCGCATGCGCGTGGCCGCCTGAGACTGGTGGCCATCGCGCAGGATGGTATCGGTAATTTTTACCTTCGCCATAAGGGGTAAACTCCTTTCAAAGCAAGGAATCGGAGGAAAGTTTCTTTTGTATGAAGCGAAGCTTCACTCATGTACTTGGTTTCGCAGCGGGCAGTAACCCCTCGTTTTCCATCTTGCTGACGCTTGATGTCATCTTTTCCCGCAGGTGGGAAGCTACTCAGCAGCCCTCCGCAGGAGCGCCTTTACAAGGGGTCCGGGGAAAACTTTCCGGAGGAAAGGTTTCCCCGGGCGACCATCTCTCTTCTCCCCTCCCCGCAAGCGGGGAGGGGCTGGGGGAGGGGTCACCTGCTAACGCGCTTTAACCAAACATCGACAGCAGAACGCCCGCGGCGATGGCGGAACCAATCACGCCCGCGACGTTCGGGCCCATGGCGTGCATCAGCAGGAAGTTGCCGGGGTTCTCCTGCTGGC
>CAMNLM010000046.1 GCA_946543085.1 uncultured Clostridia bacterium
GGCCCGCGATCGTCTGGTCACCTCGGTCACAAGCGCATGATAGCGCAAGCCAGCCGATCTGTCAAGTCTATGCAATCTGTCCAGCCTATTGTGAAGTGTGAATCTGTCCAGCCTATTGAGAGGCGTGCTGCGTCTTGCCTGATTCGCGCACTCGTGGTAAAATCAGGCTATGTACCGCGCACAGGCGCGGCATCGCGCATGCCCGAAGACAGGAGGCGGCACAGTGAATACGATGGAAGCGATCATGCGGCGGCACAGCTACCGCGGCGCGTACAGCCCCCAGCCCGTTCCCCGGGAGGATCTGCGCGCCATCCTCGAGGCGGGGCTCGCCCTCCGGCTGCAACAAGCAGACGACGAGCCTCATCGCGGTGGATGACCCCGGGGTGCTTGAGGCCCTGAAGCGCGCGATCGATCCGCCCGTTGCCCGCACGGCCCCGGCCGCCATCTGCGTGCTGACCCGGCGGATCCCCGCTTACCGAGACCGGTGCTACGCCGTGCAGGACTATTCGGCGGCCATCGAGAACATGCTGCTCGCCATCGTCGCCCTGGGCTATCAGAGTTGCTGGTACGAAGGGCACATCACCGATACCGACCGCATCAACGAGAAGATGGCCCGCATCCTCGGCGTGCCGGAGGACTACGAGCTGGTCTGTTTCCTGCCCGTCGGCGTCGCGGAGGGTGAGCCTGCCGCGCCGGAGAAAAAGCCTTTTGAGGAGCGCGCCTGGTTCAACGGCTTCCGCGCCTGAACCGGCAATCCGCAGAATACACATGGAGGTGCCGCATGATCCGCATCCGTCCCTACAGGGATTCCGACGAAAACACGGTTCTCTCCTGGTGCCGGGATGAGGAGACCTTCGCCCGGTGGACAGCCGGTGTGCTCGGGCCTTATCCTCTGACCGCCGAAGACTTCCGCAAGACCGGCGGGATGATGCGCTTCACCGCCCTGGATGAGAAGGAACCAGCCGGTTTCTTCACCATGAGAAACCCGAAGGAGACGCTGGATGAGGTGCGCATCGGCTTCGTGATCGTGGATCCCGCCCGGCGGGGTCAGGGCGTCGGCAGGGCCATGCTGCGGCTCGCTCTGCGCTACGCCTTCGACATCTATCAGGCGGATCGTGTCTCGCTCGCCGTCTTTGAGGACAACGCGCCCGCCTGTGCCTGCTACCGGGCCGCGGGGTTCGCGGAGACCGGCCTGCGGGAAACCTATCGCATGAACGGCGTGGAGCGCACAGCCCTTGAAATGGCCTGCGCCCGTGCGTCCGGCGCGCCCGGAAAGGGCTGTGAAGAGGCGGAAGCTCACACCTGAAGCGGCACACACCCCTTGATTTTCCGTTGGTCTATCATCATTCCCTGGGAAAGCCGCCGCGCACGACCTGTGCGGCAGCTGCCTACCTGTGGAAAAGAATATATCAGGCGGGACATCGCCCGCCGGGATGGAGAGAGCGAATATGCAAACGAACCAGCGCAGCCTGAAGGGGCCGGTGATGCTCCTGGTCTGCGCGATGATCTGGGGCTCCGCCTTCGCCGTGATGAAGAGCGCGCTGGACACGATCCCGCCGATTCTCCTGCTCACGGTGCGTTTTGTCGGCGCGAGCCTGATCCTGTCCCTCGTCTTTCACCGCCACCTGAAGAACCTGACGCCCGACGTCCTGAAGAAAGGCGCGCTCTGCGGCGTGCTGGAGGCCGCGGCCTATGCCGTGCAGACCTGGGGGCTGCAGGTGACGACCCCGGGCGTCAACGCCTTCCTCACCGCGACCTACTGCGTGCTGGTGCCCTTCGTCGCCTGGCTCTGGTTCCATGAGAAGCCCACCGGCCGTCACGTCTTCGCGGGCGCGCTGTGCCTGGTCGGCATCGGGCTGCTCTCCCTCTCGGACAGCCTTCAGCTGGGCCGGGGCGAAGCGCTCTCCCTGCTCTGCGGCGTGCTGTTCGCCTTCCAGGTGGCCGCTGTCGCGCGCTTTGGGCGCGAGTGCGACGTGCTGATGCTGACCCTCGCCCAGCTGATCGCCTCCTCGGTGTTCTGCGGCGCGCTGACGCTCGCCGTCGGCGAGCAGCCTCCGGCCCGGTTCGGCTGGCCCGAAGCGCTGCACCTGCTCTATCTCACAGCCATCTCCACCGCCCTGCCGCTCACGCTGCAGAACGTCGGCCAGAGCCTGACAGCCGCGGCGCCGGCCGCCATCATCCTCTCGCTCGAGAGCGTCTTTGGCGTGCTGTTCTCGGTGCTCTTCGGTATGGAGAGCCCGACGCCGCGCCAGCTCGTGGCCTTTGTTCTGGTCTTCGCGGCCGTTCTGCTCGGGCAGACCGGCGGTGAAAAGAACGCGGTGCCCGCATCCGCGGAGGGCGCGCCATGAAGCGCGGGACAGAGGCCGCGATTGCCGCGGCTGTGTTGTGCCTCGACCAGGGCGCCAAGCTCTGGGCCCGCGGGCTGACAGCGCCGCTGCCGCTGATCCCCGGGATCCTGCAGGCGCGGCACACCGAGAATACGGGCGTCGCTTTCAGCCTGCTCAGCAGCATGCCCCGGCTCACCGGCCTGCTGACCGTCGTGCTCCTGATCGCCGCCGCGCTTCTCCTGCGCGGACGCGCGGGCGAACCGATCGGCCGCACGGGCGCGGCGCTCGCCTTCGGCGGAGCCATCGGCAACCTGATCGACCGCCTTCTGCACGGCAGCGTCACAGACTGGATCGAGCCGCTGTTCGTTCGCTTCGCCGTGTTCAACATCGCGGACGCAGCCCTCGTGATCGGCATCGCGCTCGTGATCTATTCCCTTTTCCGCAGCCCGGACGCCTGGAACAGGCAGCCGAAGCCCGGGAACAGCGAGGAACCGGAGGAACCCTGAGTCTATGGAAGAACAGATTATTCAGCTCGCCGCGGACGGCCGCAGGCTGGACGTGCTGTTGGCGGAAGCCTCCGGTCTCACGCGCAGCCGCGTCGCCCGGCTCATGGAGCAGGGCTGCTGCCTGGTGGACGGCCGGCCCGAGACCAAGGCCGGCGCGAAACCCAAGGCCGGCGCCGCCATTGCCCTGACCGTCCCCGCACCGAAGCCCGCCAAACCTGAGGCTCAGGACATTCCGCTGGAAATTGTCTATGAGGACGACGCGCTGGCGCTGGTCAACAAGCCGTGCGGCATGGTCGTGCATCCCGCGCCGGGCCACGAGGACGGCACGCTCGTCAACGCCCTGCTCTACCGGCTGGACAGCCTGGGCAGCGTCGGCGGCGAGGAGCGCCCCGGTATCCTCCACCGCCTGGATAAGGACACCTCGGGCCTCCTGCTGGTCGCCAAGACGGATGCCGCCCAGCTGAGCCTGAGCGCGCAGCTCGCGGAACGCACCATGGAGAAGCACTACCGTGCCCTGGTCAGCGGCCGCATGAGCGAAGCGCGGGGCTTCATCGATCAGCCGATCGCCCGCAGTAAAAAGGACCGCCAGAAGATGGCGGTGGATCCGGACGGACGTCCCGCGCAGACCGAGTGGACCGCCCTCGCTGAGGGGCGCGGCTCCACCCTGCTGGACGTGCACATTCTGACAGGCCGGACGCACCAGATCCGCGTGCACATGCTGTCCGTCGGCCACCCGGTGCTCGGCGACCCCATCTACGGCTCGGGCCGCGCGCTGCCGATGCCGCGCCTGATGCTCCACGCCTATTCCCTCTCCTTTGACCATCCCGCCACCGGCGAGCGCATGACCTTCACCGCGCCCGTGCCGGAGGATTATCGCGCCGGCCTGAGAAAGGCGGGCGTCCCGGAGGATGCCGCGGACGCGCCTGTGCCGGCCAGCCCCGAACGGAGGTAACCTATGCTTGCATTAACCCAGCTGCAGCCCAGGGACGCCAAAGCCCTGCTTGCCTTTTATAACAGCGTCAAGGGCTCGCCCTGCAGCGCCTGGACCGAGAACTATCCGGGTGTGGATGATGTGCTGGGCGATCTCGCGCGCGGCGCAAGCTGGGCGTGCGTCGAGAACGGCCGCATCATCGGAGCCATCTCCTGGGAGGAGGACGAGGTTCTGCTGACAGACTGCCCGGTCGACCGTTCCCTGCGCTCCGTGTGCGTCACCCGTGTCTCCGTCGCCCGCGACCACCAGGGCCGCGGCATGGCGAAGGAGCTGGTCGCCGCCTTCCTGCCGATCCTGAAAGCCCAGGGGATCCAGGCCGCGCGCCTGCTCGTGAGCACGGAGAATCCCGCAGCCCAGAAGACCTACGCCGCCTGCGGCTTCCACGTCGTCGGCGCCTGCCACATGTTTGACCAGGACTTCATCTGCGAGGAGAAGCTGCTGTGAAGGAATCCGTCCGTCTGTCCTTCGCGCCGCTCACCCTTGCGGACAGGGAGCGCATCAAGCCGCTCTTCCTCTCCGTATTCACCGCGGCGCCGTGGTTCGACCGCTGGGAAAGCGCCCAGCTCGACGCCTATCTCGCCGACCTGATGGGCAATCCGAACAGCCTGCCCTACGGTCTCCTCGCAGACGGGGAGCTGGCCGGCGCGTCCCTCGGCCATCTCGTGCACTGGTGCGAAGGCCTGGAGTACTTCATCGACGAGTTCTTCATCGTCCCGGAGAAACAGGGACAGGGCCTCGGCACCCGGTTCCTCTCGGCCATCGAAGAGGCCGTGCGCGAAAAAGGCGTCCACCATCTCTTCCTGCTGACAGACAGAAACACGCCCGCCTGTCATTTCTACCGGAAGGCCGGCATGCGCGTGCTGGAAACCAACGTGGCTTTCACCAAGAAGCTGCGGTAAACCGTCCCCTCAACGACAGCGCAAAGGAGGATCCCTATGGCGAACACGAAACTCGGCGGCCTGCTCAAGGACGCGAGAACCAGGGCCGGCTTCACCCAGGAAGCGCTGGCCAAAAAAGTCGGAGGCGGGCTGACCGCCAGCCAGATCAGCAAGGCGGAGCGCGGCGAGGGCACCCTCACGCAGGAACAGCTGAAGAAGATCGCGAAGCTGACCGGCGTGACGCAGACCTCCCTGCTGGAAGCGGCGAAAAGCGGCTCACGCTCTCTCTTCACCCGCACCGCCGCCGGCGCGAAGATAGCCCCCGCGAAGACCGCCGCCAAGACCACGGCGGCCCGGACCGCCGCGCCAAAGACACCCGCCGATGCGGACAGCACCATGAAGGTGACATCCGCCGAGCGCAGGCTGGTCGAGGCCTACCGCGCGGCGACCAGCGAGCAGAAGCGCGCCGGCCTGAAGGTCCTGAAGGGCGAAGCGGACGGCCTGGTGGACAACATCCTCGGCACCAGCGGCATGGCCGGGCAGATCAGCGAGGCCGTGGAAGAATTGCTCGGGAACGTGATGGGCCGGAAGTAAGCCGCGGCGAAGCCGTTCCTTCCTTGACATGCCCCGCCGCGCGTGGTATCATCGTTGCGGATGAACCATCATTGGAAAGGGGTCACACCATCCATGCGCACAACCTGGCAGCGGATCGCGCGCCATCGGGAGGA
Organism: uncultured Clostridia bacterium; assembly: GCA_946543085.1. Classification (GTDB taxonomy): domain Bacteria; phylum Bacillota; class Clostridia; order Christensenellales; family Aristaeellaceae; genus RUG11272. The sequence continues at coordinate 5,431 of CAMNLM010000046.1, forward strand.
GCTCCTGGTGGGCCTGATGCGCTTTCTGACCTACGCAGGGCTGACAGCGCTCTTTTTCGGGCTGATGAGCATACAGAACTGGCCTCTGCGCCACCTCAGCCGTACCCTTGCGACCACAGCCCTGACCTGGACGGCGATGACGCTCGCCATGCGGGCGGTCTACGGCGGATACGACGTCGGGCGCAAGAAGAGCAAGCCCATCATTTCCAGCATGGCCCTGGCCGTCGTCTGCACAGACATGGTCACCTATCTGCAGCTGCAGATCATGAACGTCAACGAGAACCGTTATCATTCCCTCCGCCTCTTCGGTCCCGACGCGCTCTGGATGCTGCTCACGCTCGCGCTGCAGTGCGTCTGGGTCGTGCTGATGGTGCGCTGGGGCAATCAGCTCTATTTCAGGCTCTATCCCCCGCGCAAGTGCCTGCTGGTGCTCGGCAGCGCGGAGGAACAGAGCGCCATCCGCCGCAAGCTCAGCCGCTATGCCCTGCAGTGGAAGGTGACGGACGTCGCCCTGGCGGACGAAACCGACCTGCCTGAGCGCATCGACCGCGCGGAGGTCGTCGTGCTCTCGGATGTGCCGGACGCGCGGCGCATGTCGCTGCTCAAGACCTGCTACGACCTGCACCGCGACGTGCTGTGCAAGGCCCAGCTCCAGGACATCATGCTCTCCTCCTCCGCGCCGATCATCGTGGACGACGCGCCTTTCCTGGAGATGGATTACCACAAGATGACCCTCACCCAGCGCATTGTGAAGCGGCTGATGGACATCGTCTGCTCCGCGCTGGTGCTGGTGCTGCTCTCCCCCGTGCTGCTGGTGATCGCCATCGCGGTGCGCGCGGAGGACGGCGGGCCCGCCATCTTCAAGCAGAAGCGCATGACGGTGGGCGGCCATCCCTTCACCATCCACAAATTCCGCACCATGCGCGTGCAGACCGGCGAGCCCGACCACTCGGCAACCCAGGACGACGACCGCATCACGAAGGTCGGCGCGTTCCTCAGGCGCACGCGCCTGGACGAGCTGCCGCAGTTCTGGAACATTCTCATCGGGGATATGACGCTGGTCGGGCCGCGGCCTGAGATGCTGGCGAACGTCGAGAAATACAAGATGGAGCTGCCCACCTTCGTCTACCGCGAAAAGATGAAGGCCGGCCTCACCGGCTACGCCCAGATTGAGGGCAAATACAACACAACCCCGGAGGACAAGCTGATGCTCGATCTCATGTACATCGAGAACTTCTCCCTCTGGAACGACGTGCGGCTGATGTTCCGCACGTTCACGGTGATCTTCAAAAAGGACTCAACGGAGGGCTTCGCGGCGCAGTGAAGCCGTCGACGACAGAGGCAAGGAGAGAGGATTATGACCACCCTACTGATCATGGCCGCCGGTCTCGGTTCCCGCTACGGCGGCAACAAGCAGATCGACGGTATCGGCCCCAACGGCGAGATTCTGATGGAATACTCCATCTACGACGCGCTGGAGGCGGGCTTCGACAAGGTTGTGTTCGTCATCAAGAAGAGCATGGAGGCCGTCTTCCGTGAGAAGATCGGCGACAAGATCGCCGCGCGGACGAACGTCGCCTACGCCTTCCAGGAGTTCGACAGCCTGCCCGACGGCTTCGTGCCGCCCGAAGGCCGCACCAAGCCTTACGGCACGGTGCACGCGGTGCTCTGCGCGAAGGATGTCATCCATGAGCCCTTCGCGGTGATCAACGCCGACGACTACTACGGCAAGGACGCCTTTGCCGCCATGGCCGCCTCCCTCCACGGGATGGCCGGTGAATCCCTCGCCGCGTCCATGGTCGCCTACGACCTGAAGAACACCGTCTCCGAGAACGGTACGGTGACCCGCGGCGTGTGCGAGGTGGACGGCGCGCGTCACCTGGTGAAGGTCACCGAGACCTACAAGATCAAGCCCGACGGCCAGGGCGGCATCCGCGACTACGCGAACAGCGAGGCGGGGATCCCGCTGAATCCCGACGCCCCGGTCTCCATGAATTTCTGGGGCTTCACGCCCACCTTCTTCGGCGAGGCGGAGCGCTGCCTCGCCCGCTTCCTGCGGGAGGAGCATCCCGATCCGCTCAAGTGCGAGTACGTGCTCCCGACCCTCGTGGATCAGCTGATGCGCGAGGAGGGACTGACCGTGGACGTTCTCAACACGCACGCCGTCTGGTTCGGCGTGACCTACCGCGAGGACAAGGCCACCGTCGCCGCCGAACTGAAAAAGCTCCACGACGCTGGCGCTTACCCGGAGAAGCTGTAAACCGCATCCGAGGCTGAATCGTCACTCTCATCATACAGGACAAGGAGCATCACAGCATGAACATTCTCACAACCGGCGGCGCGGGCTTCATCGGCTCGCATACCTGTGTCGAGCTGATGAAAGCCGGCCATGACGTCATCGTGGTCGACAACTACGTCAACAGCAGCCCCGAAGCCCTTCGCCGCGTCGAAGAGCTCGGCGGCAAGCCCGTGAAAAGCTACACAGCCGACGTCTGCGACGCCGAAGCCATGGAGCGCATCTTCTCCGAAAACCAGATCGACGCGGTGATCCACTTTGCCGGCCTCAAGGCTGTCGGCGAGAGCGTCCACCAGCCCCTGCGCTATTACCGCAACAACCTGGATTCCACGCTCACCCTGTGCGAGACCATGGCGCGCCACGGCGTGAAGCGCATCGTCTTCTCCTCCTCCGCCACCGTCTACGGCGATCCGGACGAGGTGCCGCTGCGCGAGGATATGTTCTGCAAGGGCTGCACCAACCCCTACGGCTGGACCAAGTACATGATCGAGAAGATCCTGGGCGGCGTGGTCGAGGCGGATCCCGAGTGGAGCGTGGTGCTGCTGCGCTACTTCAACCCCATCGGCGCGCATGAGAGCGGCCGCATCGGCGAGAATCCGAACGGCATCCCGAACAATCTCATGCCCTACATCACGAAGGTGGCGGCGCGCCAGCTCGATCACCTGTCCGTCTTCGGCAACGACTACGACACGCCGGACGGCACGGGTGTGCGCGATTACATCCACGTGGTGGATCTCGCGCGCGGCCACGTCGACGCCTGCAACTACGCCGCGAACCATACCGGCTGCGAGATCATCAATCTCGGCACCGGCATCGGCTACAGCGTGCTGGACATCGTGCACGCCTTTGAGAAGGCGAACGGCGTGAAGGTGCCCTACGTCATCACCGCCCGCCGTCCCGGCGACGTGGCCTCCTGCTATGCCGATCCCGCCAAGGCGGCGAAGCTCCTCGGCTGGAAGGCCGAGCGCACGCTGGAAGACATGTGCCGCGACTCCTGGCGCTGGCAGACCATGAACCCCAACGGGTATAAGGATTAAGACGCCCTGCGCGGTGGTGAATAAGCCACCGCGTTTTTGACATGTGCGGGTGAAGGCTGCGCGCCGCCGCCCGCTGAAGCGGACGGGGCGGAAACGGGCCGCGTCGACCCCTTCATTTCCCAATCCTGCTTCAATCGCTGTCTTTTCAGAAAGGACGGAAGCCATGAACGGAACCCTGATGGTTTTCGGACAGACCGGCGCGGCCTGCGCGGAAGCGGTCCTGCACATGAGCGCCGCCGGTCTCATCTCGGCCGAAGCGCTGAGGCTGGTCCTCATCGGTGTGCCCGAGACGACTGCGCTCCGCCTGCAGACCCTCGCAGAGGACTATGACGAGGTGCGCGAGGGCTTTGGCAGCGCGGCCCACGAGGGCTTCGGCCCGGTGCTTTCCGTGCAGGCCTATCCCGAGACCGAAGCCAACGTGACGCCCGCGTCGCTTGGCCGCGAGGCCGACGACGCGCTGCTGCTCAACGCCCTGCTCCCCGCGGACGCGCAGAAACAGCCCGGTCTCAGCGGCACGCCCGCCGCCTCCGCCCTGACCTGGAAAGCCTTGCTCGCCGCTCCCCCGGAGGGCGCGCTCGGCGACGCCGTGCAGCGGCTCACCGAAAGCCCGGACACGGAGACCGTCATCCTCTGCGGCAGCCTGTGCGAGGCCGGCGCGGGCGCGGCGCTGATCGAGATCGGCGAAGTGCTGAAGCGCAGCGTCGGCGAGAGCCTCTCGGTCGGCGCGGTCGTCTTTCTGCCCATCTCGCGGGGCGATCACGCGGGTCTCACAAAGTCCACGCTGCTGACGCGGGAGACGCCCGCCCAGCGCCTCTGGATGATCGGCCTGCCGGAGGACTTCCGCGAGGAGGCATCCGGCGCGCACCTGACGCACTGGCTCGGCGCGCGGGCCGTGGAGGGCCTGTTGAGCGGCGAGGGCGGCGCGCGGGCCTTTGTCGCGCCGGAGGGCCCGATGAAGTGGAGCGTCTTCGGCCGTGAGGAGAGCGCGAAGTGGCGCTTTGCCTGCGAGCGGTACCTGCGCGCGGCCTATCTGCTCCTGGCTGAATACGGCGAACCTGCCTGCAGGATGATCGGCAGCCCCAACTGGCTGCGTGACCGCCTCACGGGCTGGTACGGGGCCTGGTTTGGCCTGGAGCGCAGGCTGACCCCGGATGAGCGCGAGGAGGACCGCGAGGACCTGCTCGCCGCCATGCGCCTGATGCGGCGCTCAGTCGGCTGGATGGAGGAGGTCTTCGGCAGCCTGCCCTTCCCCATGCGCTTTGCGGGTGCCCTGCACGAGGCGCGCGAGGCGGCGGAGGAGCAGTACCGGAGCGTCCTGGAGCTGGCGGGCCAGCTGGCCCTTGTCCAGTCCGAGATGGAGCGCAGCGGCATGGGCCGCGAGCGCGTCGTCCACCGCCACGACATGGCCGACAGCGAATCAGAGGCCGCCGTGAAGCAGATGGACGAGCTGCGCGAAACCCTGCAGGCAGCCGCCGAAAAGCAGGAGGAGCTGAGCGTCCGCATGGGCGGGCGGGCCCGCCGCGCGATGCTCGCGGACGCCGTGGAGAGCTGTGCCGCCGAAGCCGACGACATCCGCGCCCAGGCGGATGAGGCCGAGCGCCGCATCGACCGCGCCGCCCTCATCGCCACCGCGGAGGAAATGCCCAAGGTGGACGCAGCCCGCGCCCGCCTGGAGCGCCTCTCCCGCCACCTGACTGCCATGGACGGCCGCACCGCGCGCGCCGGGGAGGATCTTCGCGCCGCGCAGGCCGAGGACAAGCGCCTCACGCCGCCGCGCTTCGGCGAAGACGAGCCGCCGCAGGCGGAACCCGCTCCAGTCGATACCGCCTGGCTGCGCCGTCTGTGCGAGCTGCAGGGCAAGGAAGGGCGCGAGCGCAAGCAACTGGCCGCCCAGCTCGAGCAGGGCTGGCCGTGGCCGCGTCAGCCGCTCGCGGCGCTCAAGGAGGCCGTCGCCGTGCCGGACGACACCCTGTGCGAATGCCCCGCCCCGGCCCGCTTTCTCGACCATCTGCTGGCCTGCTGCGGCGGCACGCGCGAGTCCTGACCGCGCTGCTTATTGTTGGGATGCCCGCTGAAAGACGCATCCCCTGATCAACGATCCGAAATCTGTTGTTCCTGATCTGGAGGTCACCATGCCCGGAACGAACAACCCCGGTTTTCTTTTCCTCCCGGACGAGAACAGCCGTCCCACCCTCGACGCCGGCTTCGGCCCAGTCGCCGCGCCGGACGCCGGGACGCTCTGGCGCGAGACCGGCGAAGCCATCCACGCTGTGGCCACAGCCGCGCCGACGCCCCTGTCTGTGCAGGAGGAGCTTCGCATGGCGCTCGACGCCGGCAGCGAAGCGCATTGGCGCGGTCTGATGGCCGTGGCGCTGCTGAGCGACATCTGGCCGGACTGCCCGCCCGTCACCGTCCGCACGCTCGCGCGCGAGGACAGTCCGCTCACAGCGGCCGCGCTGGCCGAGACCGACCGGGAAACCCTGTCCCTCGTTCTCATCGGCGAGGCGGGCCGCGAGGAAACGCTCGGCCTGGCGGACACAGCCTTCGGCGTGATCCCCGCCGCAAACCTTGCGTGCGCCGTTCCGCTGATCCCCGCCCGCGTGACATGGCTCGACCGTGAGGCATGCCTTTTCGGCGATCCGATATCCGCGCTCAGCCGGAGAGAGCGGCTCGTCCTGGCCGCGCGCCTGCGCGCCATGACAGGCTGCGAGGCCGCGCAGCGCTTCGCTGAGGCCCTGCGTGCCGCCGAGGAGACCGTGCTGGAAACCTCCCTCCACGGGGCTGAGGCCGCGCACTATCAGACGCGGATGAAGGCCGTTCTCGCCCTGCGCGGACTGCCCGGCTTTGAGGGGCTGACCTCCCGGGAGGACGCGAATCTGCCGGTGCTGACCCATCCGCTGCTGCAGGCCTTCTCCCAGCGCGAGCTGCTGCCCGCCGCGGAAAGTGGGCGTACCTGGCTCTGGCAGGGCGTTCCCTTTGCGCGGGACAACGGCCTGATCGGCCTGGAACCTGCCGGAGACGCGGAGGAGCCGAAGGTGCTCGCCCAGCTCGCGGAGGAGATCCGCCTGCTCGAAAAGCACAGCGCTTCCTTCCTGCAGCGCGAAGCCGACGCCCTGAGCGCCTGGAACACGGACAGCGCCCGCGCGCGCAGCGACGAAGCGCGGGAGCTGGTGCAGACATGGCAGCACCGTGCCGAGGCAAACGCCCTGCGCCCGGTGAGTCCGCTGACGGTTGCCTGCCCGGTCACGGGCGACAGTCCAGCCATCCGCCTCCTGTTGCGCGAGCGGCTGGGTGGAACGTTGGAGGAGACCGCGCGGAATCCCTTCAGCGAGAACCTGCTGCTGCTGCGCCGCGGCGATCTGGGCGATGAAACCCTCACTCAGAACTGCGCCCTGCGCATCGGCGAGCAGGCCTATATCGCTGTGCCGCCCATCCATGAGTCGCTGGCCGAATCCATCGCGCGGAACGGCTGGACCGACGAGGGTCTCCAGATCGGCAGCTTCCGCTTCGAGGCCAAAGCCTCCGGCCACATCGAAGCCTCCCTGACGCTCAAGGGCAGAGGGCTTGTGCGCTGCGTGCGCGATTACAGGCCGGAGGAGATCCAGCGCCCAGAGGCCGCGCCGGAGGTTTCCCTCTGGCCCGCCGTGCCGATGGAGCGCAGCCGCTGGCGCGCCTATTACCTCAGCGTGCGCGGAGCGGATATCGCTTATCTCCAGGGCGAGACCTGGCAGACAGCATCCGCCGGACACACGGACGCCCTCATTCGCACGGACAGCTTCCCCTGGTGCGTGGCAATCCGCCGCGACGGGCACAGCGCGGGCGCGCTCGCCTGCAGGGCGGCCCTCTGCCATCCCGGCGAGCGGGGCATCGCCACCCTCGCGCTGGATGTCGGCGACGCGGGCGTGACCATGGCGATGTCCTTCTCCGGCGAAGCCGAGCCGGTGCATATGCCTTCCCTGTGGCGCGTCCTTGTCCGCGGCGGCGACGCGCATACCGACACGACGCCCCTGCCCGTCTGGCCGCTCGGCCCCGTGCTGCCCAGCGCGGTGCTCATGCGCGCCGAGCCCGGCGCTGATCCGCAGCCCTTCGAGGACGGGTGGATCTGCCCGGAGGAGCTTGGGGACAGCGTGAAGCCCGTGTTCCCGCTCACGCGCCGCACAGACGCGGCCGGCCTCTGCGCGCGCCGTCTGCTGCTGCGCGAGGTGATGCTGCTGTGCAGCTTTCACGCCGTGATGCACGGCGCAATCGGCATCCGCTGGCGGATCGCCGTGCCCTCCGCGATGGACGGCGACCAGGCGGAGGACTATGTGGAAACCCTCCGCGCCTGCGCCGCGCAGACCGAGCGCCTGACCGGCCTGCCGCTTGCGGCCGGCGCAAGCATGGAGGCGGTTCGCGCGACCCAGGCCGAGGCCCTTGCCCTGCGCAGCGGCGGCATGGCCGGCTCCAGCTTCCTGATGCTGGACGTCGGCGCCGCCTCCACGGGCGTCGCCGTCTGGCTCTACGGCATGGAGCGCCCCGCGCTCGAGCTGCGCCTCCGCGGCGGTGTGATGACCGGTCTGCTCAGCGCGCTCCGATCCCGTCCCTCCTGTGCGCTGGACGATCTGCCCGAGGCCGGCAAGGCGCTTGCCGCCTCCGCCGGACGCGATGCGCAGGCCGGCCCCGGCGATGAGACGCCTTGGCTGCTCGAGCGCCTGTTTGGTACGCACATGCAGGAAACCATGGCCGGCTTCGCGCAGAAGAATGCGCAGGGCCAGGGCACCTGGGCGCAGGCCGTGCTGCTGCTGGGCTTCGCCGCGCGGTGCACCGTCGGCGGCATGGCGCTGGAGGCGCTCCGTCGGGACACCATGCTCGCAAGCCATCTCCCCGCCGAGATGCCGCTGTGGATGCTCGGGCGCGGCAGCCGCGCCCTGACCGCCATGGACGACGGCACGCGCATGCAGCTGACAGCCTTCCTGCGGGTGGGCATGGATATGAACCATCCCGTCCGCGCCTTCCGCCTCGCGCTGACAGACGCGCCGAAGCTTGAGACCGTGCGCGGCCTCTGCGATCCCGCGCTGAATCCCGGCGAAACGCCGATGCTGGACAGCCCCATCACCCCCATCCCCACCGAGGAGATGGCCGCCCAGTTCCTGCGTCAGTTCGCGCTGATGCTCCCCGGCGCGGCGGCGATGCTCTTCCCCGGCGTGTTCGCCCCCGGCGGTTATCTGATGCCGGAGATGGAGCAGCGCATCCAGGCCGCCGCGCGCCAGCACCAGACAACCGGCGCGCAGGCCTTCCTGGATACCATCGACACGCTGATGCGCGAAAGCCTCTCCGCCATCGCGGCCTCGGAAGCCGCCATGCGCGAGGACGCGGGCAAGACTAAGACAGAGTAGTTTCAGGCAGAGAACTGAAAAGCGGCCTCCTTCCCGCCGTGGGAAAGAGGCCGTTTGCTTTCTTATGAATCGCTTTTCACACTCGTCATTGGTTCGCTGAAATGCTTTCTTGCAAGAGGTGTCACGTGCCATGTGCAGGGCAGCAGAGCTTCGCGTTCGCCCTCCGCAAACCTTCGCACGCAGCCTTCCTGCAGACCGCGCGCTTCATCGCGGAAGCGTATCAGAGCAAGCCACCGCTCCAATCCATCCCGCGCAGCATCACACCGCAGAGGGCCGCGAGCCCTTCCGCGTCCGTCTGGTCGAAGCGGGCCTTCACCGGGCTGTCGATGTCCATCACGCCGCGCAGGCTGTCGTCCGCGTCGATCAGGGGCAGCACGATCTCGGAGGCCGAGGCGCTGTCACAGGCAATGTGTCCGGGAAACGCGTGCACGTCCGGCACGACCTGAATCTCGCGCGAAGCCGCCGCCGTGCCGCAGACGCCGCGTCCGCAGGGAATCAGCGTGCAGGCCAGCTTGCCCTGGAAGGGGCCCAGCAGGAGGCTGCCGCCCTTCAGCAGATAGAAGCCCGCCCAGTTGATCTCCGGCAAGGTCTCCCAGAGCAGGGCGGCAGCGTTGGCGAGGATCGGCAGCGGCGCGGTCAGGCCTTCTCCGAGCGCCTCCGCCTGGAGCAGCATGGTCGCATACATCGCGCGCTTTTCATCCGTCGTCTGCATGGACGTTCACCTCACAGCACGTAGAGATAGATCGAGAAGAAGTGCAGCACCGTGCCGCCGAGGACAAAGAAGTGGAAGACCGAGTGGAAATACTTTTTCTTGGAGCCGATGCCGTAGAGAATCGCGCCGATGCTGTAGACCACGCCGCCCCAGAGCAGCAGCTGGATGCCCGCCGGCGCGATGACCTCGTTCATCGGATGCCAGGCGAGGACGATCATCCAGCCCATGATGAGGTAGAAGGCGACGGAGATCTTTGAGAATTTCCGCAGGTTCACCGCGTTGAGCGTGACGCCTGTCACCGCCACGGCCCAGATCACCCCGAAAACCGTCCAGGCGAGCGCCGGATGAGGCTCGCGCAGCGCCACGAGGGTATAGGGCGTGTAGGTGCCCGCGATGAGCAGGAAGATGGTGCAGTGGTCCATCACGCGGAAGACCCGCTTGGCCTTGTTCACCTTCAGCGCGTGATAAAGGCAGCTCATCAGGTAGAGCAGGGTCAGCGTGACGCCGTAGACGATGCTGGCGGCGATCCCCCAGCCGCTGTGCGAGTGCGCGCTCTTGACGATGCAGAGCACCATCGCCGTGATGCCCAGGCCCGCCCCGACGCCGTGGGAGATGGACGAAATCAGCTCCTCGCCCAGGGAATACGTCGGTATCGCGATCCGGTGGGTTTTCAGTTCATGTTCTGAGATCATGGTTCACCTTCATCATACAGGAAGTATTCAGGCGGCCGGTCCTCTTCGCGTCTCCGCTCACTGGACATTGCGGAACAGGGACACCACCTTGCCGAGCACGGTCACTTCGTCTGCCATGATCGGCTGCATGGTGCTGTTCTCGGGCTGGAGGCGGAAATGGCCGTTCTCGCGGAAGAAGCGCTTGACCGTCGCGCTGTCCTCCACCATCGCCACAACGATTTCGCCGTTGTGGGCCTCGTGCTGGGAGCGGACGACGATGTAATCCCCGCTGAGGATGCCGGCCTCAATCATGCTGTCGCCGTGCACCTTGAGGATGAAATGCTCGCCTTCGCCCAGCATCACGTCGGGCACCTGGATGTATTCCTCGAAGTTCTGCTCCGCGAGGATCGGCTGACCCGCCGTCACATGTCCGATGACCGGCACGGCCGTCGTGCTGTTGCGCACAAAGTTCGGATCGCCGACGACCTCCATGGCGCGCGGCTTCATGGAGTCGCGGTGAATGAGGCCCTTCTTTTCCAGGCGCTGCAGATGGCCGTGCACCGTGGAGGTGGATTTCAGGCCCACCGCGTTGGCGATTTCCCGCACGGACGGCGGATAACCCTTGTCCTGAATCTGTGTCTTGATATATTCAAGGATGCGCTGCTGATTGTCACCGCGGGGACGCTGCATAACCTCGACCGCCTTTCCTGATCTGATACCATCAGTATAGCACAGGATGCGGAAAAATTCAAACATATGTTCGTGAACAAGTGATTGCATTTTTCCATTGTTCCCGTAACAATTTGGCATTTTCTGTGAACCGCTTCTTCCACACACGCAAAAGGCCGCGGCGGCCTCGTCCTGAAGCCCGCCGCGGCTCTGTTCATGCACTGATTGTGTGTACTCGGGGCAGTCCCTCACGGATTCCGTTTCGCAGGCGGCTGCCCGCCGGCCCGTTCAGTCTTCCCAGTCCAGGCCGCCCTCGGGTGAGAGCACGCCGGCGTTCTCCAGCGTGTCCATCAGCAGGCTGACCGTGGAAACCGGCGCGTGCGCGAGCAGCGGGATGCCGCCCCTGATCGCCGGCCTGAGCACGGCCGCGGCCAGCGTCTTGATCGTCTCGTCGTTGATGGAGAAGATGTTGATGCCCTGGATGTCCTCGTAGCTGTAGAGCGGCCAGTGGTCCAGCGGCCAGTGGAAGGGCCAGGACGCGCGCATGGCCAGCATCGTCCTGCCGGTCGCCGCGTCATTCAGGCGGATCTCACCGCCGCTGCCCTCCACGCGCAGGGCAATGCCGTCCTCGCTCGCGGCGCAGACCAGCCAGCTCTCGCCGTTGCTCCCGCGCTCCTGGTAGCGGAGCATGGGCAGCGCTTCGGCGCAGCTTCCCGAAGCGGTGATGTCCAGGGTGAAATCCCCCGCCTCGTTCAGGTGCGTGGGCAGATTCTTTCCCGTGATCCTGAGATCGAGGCAGCACTCTTCCTCGCCAAGCCTGATCTGCAGATCGAGGTCTCCGCCCCGCTTCGACATCTCCGCCGTGATGGCCTCGCCATAGCAGGCGCAGGGCAGCTGCAGCGTCCAGGCGCTCTCTTCGGCGGTCTCTGTGCGGGTAAAGAGCTCCGTCCCGCCAAGCGTCCAGGTTTCGCCGTCCTCACGAACGCTGATGCGCAGCGCCCCGTCCTCGCCGGCTTCCTCCGCCATCCATTCGGCCAGTCCGGAAAGGCCCTCCACCAGCACGTCCCCAAGACCTGTCTCGGAGGAGAGCGCGCTGATCCACGTCGAGAGGGCGCGTTCGCCATAGGCCAGGTCGGTCAGCTTCTCGCTGAGCTCCAGCAGGTCGCTCACGGGGATTTCCCGGTCGCCTGCCTCGGCGAAGAGCACGGGCTGCGCAGCCGTGCGCACAGCGGTCATGGCGTCCTCCGTGCAGTAGGGATAGAGGATCGCGAGACGCTGGGCGGGAATCTCCATGTGGTTGAAGAGCTTCATCGCGAATTCCAGGAGACCCTGCATGTTTAGCAGCAGCGTGCTGTCCCCGAAAAGGGAGGATTCCACCGCGATGTGGCTCGGAAAGCCGTAGAGATGATAGCTCGTCTCGGTCGTCTGCGCCCCGTCCAGCGTGAGGATGCCCGTGGTGTCGAAGGCCAGGTTCATCTGTTCGATCTTGCCCTGCAGGCGCAGGGCATTGAGCAGCTGGGCGATGCCGAGCAGGGCCGGGTCCTTCGTGTGCTCATCCATCCGGAAGGTCAGATCGTATCCGGTCGCAAAGAAGGTGAAGTTTTCCAGGAAATAAGCTTCGTCATAGACCACGCCCTCGGTTTCCCGCGCGATCTCCTCGGCGACCGCCTGCGCTTCCTTCTCGTCCACAGCCCCGGCGTATTCCGCGAGGCCGCTGAGCGGCAGCAGCAGGGCGGCGCAGAGCAGCGCCAGGAGCCTGGTCCGTGCTTTTCTTCCGCGCATCTTGCTTCCTCCGTCACTGTCCGATCCAATCGGGCAGCTCATCTTCAATCTCAGCCTCCACGCTGTCCGCCTCCATGGCGTTCTCGTCGGCGAAGGAGAATTCGCCCTCCCCCTCCTCCTCGGCGCCGGCGGCGGTCGGCATGGCAAAGCTGTCAAAGTCCAGCAGGGCGTCGAGGGCGTCCCCGTCATCCTCGCCGTCCGTCACCAGCCAGGTCTTCGGATCGTTGTAGATCGCCTGATCCACCGCGTCGTCCATGGCGAGCTGCGTCTGGATATTCGCGATGCCGGTCTGGCGTATGCCCTGGCTCTTCTGGAAATTGCGGACCGCCTCAGCCGTCGCGCTGCCAAAGGTGCCGTCCTGCTTGCCCTCGGCGAGGAAGCCCAGGCGAATCAGCTTCTCCTGCAGCTGGGTCACCTTCATGCCGCGGTTGCCGAAGCGCATGGTCCAGTCCGCCGCGTCATGCACGGTGCCGAAGCCGAGGATTCGTCCGTAGTCGAGATCATAAACCGTGCGCTTCACTTCGACCGGCGTGTTGCCCTCGATCACGTGGATGCTCACCTTGCCCGCGTCGTCGCGCGTGCAGTATTCCACCATGGCCACGTGGTCGGTGTCCTGCGTGTTTGTCCAGGTGAAGAAAACCCAGTCGCCCGGCTGCGGGATGTAGCTGCCGGTGGTGATGAAGCTGCTCTCCCCCTTCAGCCACTGATAGCCCCAGCCGTCCAGGTTGCCCCAGCGGACAATGTAGCGGCCCTCACGGATGAACCAGCTGCGGCCCGTGTTGGAGCCGGAATAGCGCGGGAACACGTTGTTGAGCAGCTGCGTGCCGTGCTGCTGGTCGACCTGATCCACGCACCAGTTCAGGAATTCCGCGCACCACTGGGCGTAGGGATCGCCCGCCCACTCGCCGTACTTGGTGTAGCCGTGCGCTCCCTCGCGGTAGCCGACCTCGCCCGACGCGACCTCCAGCACCCACTGGACATAATCGGGCACGTCGAAAGCCGGTTTGATGCGGGTCTCCGCCGCCGTTGCGCCGGCAGTGAGCGCCAGCAGGAGCGCCGTGAGCGCGACAAGGATCCTTCGCTTCATTCGGAATGCCTCCATTGCGGTGGGGTTCACCTCATATGTGGAAAACCCGAAGGCCGCGTCCCCGGTAGCGGGGAAAGCCGGGGACCTCCGGGTTTTCAGGTATCACGTTGCCTGGATGAGATTTCTGTCTGGATCGCGTCAGTTGCTCGCGGACACTGCCTCGCCGTCGGCGCGGTAGACGACCATCAGCAGGGCGCCGTCGCCCTTGGACTGACCGACC
>CAMNLM010000047.1 GCA_946543085.1 uncultured Clostridia bacterium
GAGCTGATCCTGATCGTGCAGTCCATCATCATCTTCTTCATGGCGGCGGAAGAGGGCATCATGACCAGTCTTCGCGCCAGGCGTTCTGTGCGCAAGGCATCCATGACGATTTCCAAGGAGGTGACAGGCTGATGGAGTGGAGCACTGTTTTCTCATTGTCTACCCTGACCAACACCATCAACACCGCCACCATCGTCATTCTGGCCGGTCTCGGCTGTCTGCTGACAGACCAGGCCGGCATGATGAACATCGGCATCGACGGCATGATGACCTTCGGCGCTTTTGCCGCCGTGATGGGGTCCTGGCTCTGTTCTTCGTGGATGATGGGCCTCGTGTTTGCGCTGGTGACAGGACTTCTGCTCGGCGCTTTCTACGGCCTGTTTGTCATTCGCTTCAAGAGCGATGAGTTTATTATCGGCGTGGCGCTGAATATCTTTGCCGTCGCCATGACGACTTTCATGCTGCGCTCCATTCCCGGGCAGAAGGGTTCCTTCCACCCGGCGACAGGCGCTGTCGTCAAGCTGCCCACCATCTCCATCGCCGGCATGAATTTCTCCATGATGGTACCGCTGAGCTGGGTGCTTGTGCTGCTCTGCTGGCTGATGCTCTACCGAACGCCGCTCGGCTTCTGGCTGCACGCCTCCGGCGAGCATCCCGAATCGCTGCGTTCGGTCGGCCGCAGTCCGGAAAAGATGAAATACCTTGGCGCGCTGCTCTGCGGCATGCTGTGCGGCCTCTCCGGGGCGTATCTTTCCCTGGGCTACCTCAGCACCTTCACGGAGAACATGTCCGCTTCGCGCGGCTACGTGGCTGTAGCGTGCGTCATATTCGGGCGATCCAATCCGCCGCTTGTCTTCCTGGCCGCTCTTCTCTTTGGCTTCATCGACGCGGCCGGCCAGCGCATGCAGGGTGTGGTAGATCCCTACCTGACAGCCGCGCTGCCCTATGTGGGCACCATCCTGATGATGGTGATTCTCGCCCTTCGTCAGCTGAAGCGCAAAAGAGCGCAATAGCCGCGCCTGAAACGTTCCGACAGCAGGATAACTGTCTTTCAAAGACTAAACAGGAGGCAGCCGCAAGCATTTGTCGCGCGGCTGCTTTTTCTGTGGAAAGCATCAGCCGCTTATCCTGTGCACGATGCGGTTTGCCCGAACAAAATCTCTTTCTGTTTCTTGCATCAGCCAGGCAAATGCCTTATACTAAAGACAAGCTTTTCAGTGCAGCAAAGGAGGCGCGCCCATGGCATATCGCAGAGAACATCGCGGCGAATATGAAGCCATCATCCAGGATCATGGACCAACGCTTGGCACGGCAGCCGATACGCCCATCATTGAGCAGGACGGATACTGCTTCAAAGATCTGGCGCATACGGGGAAACTGCTGCCCTATGAGGATTGGCGTCTGAGCGCAAAAGAGCGTGCGGCTGATCTGGCCTCCCGGCTTTCCCGGGAAGAAATTGCAGGCCTGATGCTCTATTCCTCCCATCAGTGCGTTCCCTTTCACGCGCGTTTAAGGTTTTCGGATACCTACGGCGGAAAGCCCTTTGAGGAAAGCGGGGCGGATCCCTGGGCCTTGTCGGACGCGCAGAAGCTATTTCTGGAGCGCGACCACATCCGTCATATTCTGCAGATGTCAGTAGACAGCGCGGAGATATCAGCCAGATGGAGCAACGCACTGCAGCGCTTTTGCGAGCAGGCAAAATGGGGCATTCCCGTCAACATCTCCACGGACCCGCGCCATGGAGCAGACGAAGGCGGCGCTGAATTCCGCACGGCCGGCAAAGGCGTGAGCAAATGGCCGGAGGGAATCGGCTTCACTTCGGCCGGTGACCCGGAGCTTGTGCGCCAGTTCGCGAAGATTGCCGCGAAGGAATACCGCGCGCTCGGAATCACGACCGCGCTGGGCCCGCAGATCGATCTCTCCACCGAACCCCGCTGGATGCGGCTTGAGGACACGCTGGGAAGCGATCCGGAAAAGGTCATCCCGATGGTGAAGGCTTACTGCGACGGCATGCAGACGACCGAAGGCGCGCCGGATGGCTGGGGCAAGGACAGCGTGATCACGATGGTCAAGCACTGGCCCGGCGGCGGCACCGGGGAGGGCGGCCGCGACGCCCACTATGCCTACGGCTGCTTTGCCGTCTATCCGGCCGGGAAAGCAAAAGAGCATCTGCGTCCATTCACGGAAGGCGCCTTCCAGCTTGACGGTCCGACGAAGTGCGCCGGTGCTGTGATGCCTTATTACACGGTGTCCTGGAATCTCGACACAAAAGACGGGGAGAATGTAGGCAATTCCTACAGCCATTACATCCTGAATGACCTTCTCCGTGAAAAGTACGCCTACGATGGTGTGGTCTGCACGGACTGGGGGATCACAGGCGATCCGCTGGAGGAATTGGATGCCTTCGGCCCCCGATGCTACGGTGTGCAAAATCTGAGCGTAGCGGAAAGGCATTTGCGGATCATCCTCAACGGAGCGGATCAGTTCGGCGGCAACAATGACGCGGAACCCATTCTCGAAGCATGGCGGATCGGCGATGTCCGCTATGGAGAGGCCTGGATGCGCGAACGCATGGAGCTCTCAGCGACCCGACTCCTGACAGGCATATTCCGGCTCGGTTTGTTTGAAAACCCTTATCTGGATCCCGAGGAAAGCGCGCGCATTGTCGGTCAGGCCGAGTTTGTCAAAGCGGGCCTTGTCGCGCAGGCGCGCTCGATGGTGCTGCTCAAGAAACGCCAGGGCATTCTTCCTCTGAGAAAGGGAATCAGGGTCTATATCCCGGATCGGCATTATGATCGCCACAAGGTTTTCTTCCGTACATGGGCGGAGGCGAGCGATATCCATCCCTTTAACGAGGATCTCTCGCCGTGGCTGGTTCGGGTCTCTACGCCCGAGGAAGCCGATGTTGCGATCGTGCGAATGGAGAGTCCTCTTTCGACAGCGGAGGGCTACCTGAAGGACGAACGCGAGGCGACCGGCAGCGGATACCTGCCAATCCAGCTTCAGTACCGCCCGTACATGGCTGTGGAAGCTCGTGCCGTGTCCATCGCAGGCGGAGATTTCCGCGAGGCAAGCGCAAACCGCACCTACAGGGGCAAGACCGCCTCTGCGTACAATGAAAGCGATCTGGACAATCTGATCGCTGTGCGCAAGGCAATCGGGGACAAACCGATCGTTGTCTCCATGCGCATGCACAAGCCCCTGGTTCCTTCTGAGTGGGAACCGCTGGCGGATGCCGTGCTGCTCGACTTTGGCGCGACCACCAAAGCGGTGATGGATGCCCTCTTTGGCGTCAGCAGCCCCACCGGCAAGCTGCCCTACAATCTGCCGAAGGATATGGCTGCTGTCGAGCGTCACAGCGAGGACGCCATTGAAGGCCCTGAGCCTTATACGGCCGGAGACGGATCTGTCTATGAGGCGGGTTATTCCGCTTGTCAGGAGAATAAAAGCCAGTGTGAATAAAGGGGTTGAACAAGTCATGCGTATAGACGGACGTGCGGCTGACGAGGGCCGCAAAGTGACCATTGAGACAGGTTTTGTCGCGACAGCTGACGGAAGCTGCCTGATTGCCACCGGCAACACCAAGGTAATCTGCACCGCGTCGGTTGAGGAAGGCGTGCCGCGCTGGCGCAAAGGACAGGGCATGGGATGGGTGACAGCTGAATACGCCATGCTGCCCGCCTCCACCGGAACACGCAAGCGCCGCGACGGCGTCCAGAAAGACGGCCGCGGCGTGGAGATTCAGCGCCTGATCGGCCGATCCATCCGCCAGGCTGTGGACATGCGGGCGCTCGGCGAGAGAACCATCACACTCGACTGCGACGTCCTGCAGGCAGATGGCGGCACGCGAACCGCCTCGATCACAGGCGCGATGGTCGCGCTGACCTGTGCGGTCGCCAAGCTCATCCGTGAAGGCAAACTGCTCGTCTCACCACTCAGGCATCAGGTGGCGGCAGTCAGCGTCGGTCTGGTGGACGATGTGCCAAGTCTCGACCTCTGCTATCAGGAGGACAGCCGTGCTCAGGTGGACATGAATGTCGTCATGAATGAACGAGGCGAATTCATCGAGCTGCAGGGAACGGGCGAGGGGAGGGCTTTCACCCCCGATGAATTGCAGACGCTGACGGTGCTCGGCAGGAAAGGCATCGACGCGCTGATGCAGGCCCAGCGGGAAGCCCTCGGGGAAGACGCAGCTCTCCTCTGCGCAAAGCCGCTCCTGCTGGCAGCGAGCGGAAACGCCCATAAGATCCAGGAGCTGCAGACCATCTTCGGCGACTGGTACACGGTCCTGCCGATGACAGCCGCCGGATTCACCGATGACATCGAGGAAAACGCGGATACCTTCCTGGGCAATGCGCTGATCAAAGCGCAGACCGTCTGCGCCGCGACCGGTTATCCGACCATCGCCGACGACAGCGGTCTCATGGTTGATGCCCTGGGCGGAGAACCCGGCGTTTACAGCGCGCGCTACTGCGGCCATCACGGCGATGATGAAGCCAACAACGACAAGCTGCTGGCTAAGATGGAAGGCGTGACGAATCGCGCGGCTGCCTTCCACAGCGCCTTGGCGATTGCGCGACCTGGCGAAGAACCGCTGACTGCCGAGGGCGTCTGTCCCGGCGTGATTCTCCATGAGCGGCGTGGCACAGGCGGCTTCGGCTATGATCCCCTGTTCTACTATGAGCCGCTCAACAAGACCTTTGCGGAGCTGACGCCGGAGGAAAAGAACGCCATTTCCCATCGGGCCCGTGCCTCTGCCGCCATGCGGGAAATTCTGAAGGGACTGTACCGCGCATGATCCTATTCGTTTTCAGTGACAGTCACGGTGACCGTCTGGGTCTCCGCCAGCTGCTTGAAACCGCCTGGACACGGTACGGTACGGCGGATTACTATCTCCACTGCGGCGACGGAGCGCGCGACATGGACAGTGTTGCTCCGCTGATCTATGACAGAAACCCGGACGCTGAGATTGTCCAGGTGCGCGGCAACTGTGATTTCTACGGGGACTATCCGGATGAGGAAACCGTGACAGTCCACGGATGCCGGATCTTCATGACCCATGGGCATCACTACAGCGTCAAGAGCAGTCTTTATCTGCTCGACGACGCCGTACGCGAGAGGCACTGTTCCATAGCGCTCTTTGGTCACACCCACGAGCCTCTGATGGAAATGCGGTCCGCATTGCTGCTCAATCCCGGCTCGGCACAGAACGGCCGTATGCTGGCGCTTGAAATCAGCGATACGGGAAAGCCCCGCGTCCACATGATCAATCTGAACACGAACTGACCTGACAGAAGCAAAGAGAAGGAGAAAAACGCCATGCAAGGGATCGTTCGGATCGCGGCAGCTGTGCCGCACCTTCACCTTGGCCATGTATCCGCCAACGTGGAAACCCATCTCCAGAAACTGCAGGAAGCCAAAGCAGCCGGTGCGGCGCTAGTTGTGTTTCCGGAGCTGTCGCTCACCGGCTATACCTGCGGCGATCTGTTTTTCCAGCGCACGCTGATTGAGGATGCCGCAGCCGGCCTCCGCACTCTTGCCGAAGGCTGCCCGGAAGGCATCGTGGCCGTCGTCGGCGCGCCGATTCGTGCTCGCGGCTCCCTGTATAACTGCGGCGTTGTGCTGACGCGCGGGAAGCTGCTTCTCGCCGTTCCGAAGACCTATCTGCCCAATAACAACGAGTTCTATGAGAAGCGCTGGTTCCAGAGCGCGGTGGAGGCTGAACAGAACGACCTCTCCTGCGATGACCTGGACGGTCTCGCGCTTTCCCAGGGGCTTGTGACCACCGCGGACGGCGTAAAGCTGGGCGTTGAAATCTGCGAAGACCTCTGGTCACCCATTCCGCCGAGCTTTCCGCTTGCGCTCTCCGGCGCGGATATTGTGGTGAATCTCTCCGCATCCAACGAGCTGATCGCCAAGCGGGAATACCGCCGCGACCTGGTGATTCAGCAGAGCGCACGCTGCCTGTGCGGCTATGTCTATGTCTCGGCCGGCAACGGAGAGTCAACCTCCGACCTGGTGTTCTCCGGGCACAGCATCGCCGCGGTCTGCGGATCGCTGGCAGGGGAGAGCGCAGACTTCATTGCTGACGACTATGTGCAGACCTGGGATCTGGATGTCGATCGCATCCGTGCCGACCGCAGCAAGCAGTCGAGCTTCCGCGACTGCGCCGGGCTCTATGGCAATCTGCCGGTGATGGCTTGCGCGCCTGTCTCGCTGTACCTCAGCGACAGCATTGAACCGCAGCTGCGCGTATACAAGCATCCCTTCATCCCGGCAGACCGTGGTCAGCGCCAGGCGAGATGCGAACAGATTTTCGCCATGCAGGCGAGCGCGCTGGCAAGGCGTCTCTCCATTACCGGCGGCAAGGTTGTGGTGGGCATCTCAGGCGGTCTGGATTCAACGCTTGCGCTGCTGGCAGCCTGCAAGGCTGTCGACCTGATGGGGGAGCCTCGCACCCATATTCTTGGCATCACTATGCCGTGCTTTGGCACAACCGACTGGACCTATCAGAGCGCGCTTACGCTGATGGATACGCTCGGCGTCACCGCAAGGGAAATCGATATCAAGGAAGCAGTCCGTCTGCATTTCCGTGACATCGGACACGATGAATCCGATCATTCCGTGACCTACGAGAATGCTCAGGCGCGCGAACGCACGCAGGTACTCATGGACGTCGCCAACGATTTCGGCGGCATCGTGCTCGGCACAGGCGACCTCAGCGAGATTGCCCTCGGCTGGTGTACCTACAATGCCGACCACATGAGCATGTACGGCGTCAATTCGGGCGTGCCGAAAACGCTGGTGCGCTGGGTCATCGCCACAGCGGCCGAACTGCCCGAATTCCGGGCTTCCAAAGAGGTTCTGCAGCGCATCCTCGACACACCGATCAGTCCCGAGCTGCTTCCGCCGGATGAAAAGGGGCATATTGTCCAGCAGACAGAGGACCTTGTCGGCCCCTACGCCCTGCATGATTTCTTCCTGTACTATGCGGTTCGTTTTGGCTACAGTCCCGCAAAGGTCTATGAACTCTGCTGCATGGCATTCCGGGAGGATTTCGACCGCGCGACAATCCTGAAATGGCTGAAGAATTTCTACAGGCGTTTCTGGAATCAGCAGTTCAAGCGCAATTGCATGCCGGACGGCGTGAAGATCGGTTCCATCGCGCTAAGCCCGCGTGGGGATTGGCGGATGCCCAGCGACGCGGAATCCGCAGCCTGGCTGTGTGAATGCGAATCACTGAAAGCCTAAATTCCTGAAGAAGGAAATCGATACGCTGTTACAAATGTAATGAAATAGGGGAGTCGCAATTCCATGCGATTCCCCTTTGCTGTGCTTCATATTTCGCTTTGATGGCGCCTTCTTCGCCTCGGCCGATCCATCTCGGACGCCGGAATGTCATTCGCGTCTTTTTGCTTATCAGCCGAAAGCTCCTCCTGCCTTGCGGCGCGTCTTCTGCGATGCGTTGAAACATCGCCGGATTCTTTTTGATCTGTGAGCCCCGCATACTCATCTGACGATGCTTTTTCTGATTGATGCAGAGCGGCACGACGGCTTCTCCTGACAGGCTGGTTTTCTTCCTGAGCTGCTGCCGCATCCTCACGCTCCGCGTTTTCCGCCTGCTTCTTCTTGCTCCTGCGAGATGTTGTAGCGCTCAATTCCGTGTCGCTTTCCGGCAGCCCCACGGCGGGTTCCGGCAGATGCACAATCTCCGATGCCATGCGACGGCGCGCGTCCGTCATGTCGGCATAGTGTTTGCGCGTTGTGTCCACTGAGGAGTGACCCAGCACATCCGCCACCAGATAGATATCGCCGGTCTGCTGGTAGAGGTTGGTCGCAAAGGTAGAGCGCAGCTTGTGCGGGCTGATGCGCGGTTTCAGCGGCGCTGCCACAGCGGCGTATTTTTTCACCAGGTTCTGGACTGCCCGCTGCGTAATCCTGCGCTTTTGCTGAGACAGAAACAGCGCGTCCTCATGGCCGGGCAGCGTCGTGATCTTGTTTCTTTCCTCCAGATAAGGTTTCAATGCCGCGATCACGTCATCCGGGAAATAGAGAATTACCTGATTGCCGCCCTTGCGTGTGACCAGAAAAGCTTTTTCTTCCAGATCAATATCGGAGAGATTCAGCCCAACGCATTCCGATACGCGAATTCCTGTTCCCAAAAAGACGGACAGAATCGCATAATCCCGGGCTTTGGAATGCTCCAGGCGTTTTTGCTGCATGGATGTCAAGCCTTCGCCAGTCTGGGCTGTGGAAAGGATTCTTTCCATCTCATCCGCGGACAGGCGCAGAATCGGCTTCTCGTGGATCTTCGGGAGCGGCACCAGCAGCGTCACATTGGAGGGAATCCGCTGGGCCTGAAAAAGATAATCATAAAAGGCACGGATGGAGCAGAGCTTGCGCTTGATGGCCAGATCATGATTGACCAGAACCCGGCTCTCATCGATCTTTTCAGCACTTGCATCTTCAGCGCCGGCCTTCAGATAATAGGTCAGGTATTCTGTGTAAGCGATCAGATCCTGCGCCGTTAAAGCCGCCAGATCGGTATCGTCCAGCAATGGCAATTTCTTGGCCGCGAATCGTGCGCGCTCGGTGTGCAGAAACTCAAAGAAAGTTCTGAGGTCAATTGCATAAGCAAGCCGCGTGAACGAACCGGTCGTGACAGCGATGTGCCGGAGGAAATCACTGCACGCAGTGGGCAGACCGCGGCAAATCTCTCTGATCTCTTGAATGCGCTTGAGATCGACCTGCGTGCGATAAGCATCGGAAGATGCTGCCACAGAATCCGCCCTCCTTCTTAAATACTACTACAATTCTTCGTGAAACTATGGTTTAGCGAAGAATTGTAGAGACATTCATCCCTGGTCTTCGTCAGCCTCGCCTATGGACTCCGGGCTTTTCAGACTGAATTCTGTCCTGCCCTATTATAATCACAATAACAAAAATACGCAAGTGCTGTGATTGCGCTTGCGCAGGAACCGTTCTTTCATTTGTTTTCCACACCGTTGATTTCGCGGTAATGCTGGATGGCAGCCCGGGCCATTTCATCGCAGCGGTTGTTTTCCGGATGGTCGCTGTGACCCTTGACCTTCACAAAACGCACGCGGTGCTTTTTTGTCTGCAGCAGCAGAATCATCCAGAGGTCCTGGTTCTCCACCTTTTCGCCTGTCGACGTTTTCCAGCCCTTCCGCTGCCAATTGTCCAGCCAGTGGTCGTTAAAGGCCTGTACCACATAATTGGAATCGGAATACACCGTGACATCACACGGACGCTTGAGTGCTCCCAGCCCGCTAATGACGGCCATCATTTCCATGCGGTTGTTGGTCGTATTGGGCATGAAGTCGCTCATCTCTTTGCGGTTAGGGCCGTATTCCAGAATGCACGCCCAGCCGCCTGGCCCAGGGTTTCCTGAGCATGCGCCGTCCGTATAGATGTTGACCTTTGCCAAGGGTTTCTGCTCGTCCATCGTTCTCTTCCCTTTTCAGTCTGCATGTTATGTTATTATTTTGTCATGGCCTTCGACTTCGCGGCGCAGGCATCCATGGCAGCCATCACCGCAGCCCGGAAGCCATGGGTTTCCAGCTGAACAACGGCATCAATGGTCGTCCCTCCCGGAGAGCATACGGCGTCCTTCAGTTTTGCGGGATGCTCCCCGGTTGAGAGCACCATCAGCGCGCTGCCGAGCACTGACTGCGCGGCCATCTCGATGGCCATGTCGCGCGTCATGCCTTCCTGCACAGCGGCATCCGCCATGGCTTCGATGAGCATATAGATATAGGCGGGACTGGAACCGCTGACAGCGATCACCGCGTCGAAGAGCTTTTCCGCCACCACGGCCGTGCGGCCGACGGATTCAAACATCCCCTTGACGAAGGCGAAATCCTCCTCAGAGAGGGTGTTCTCGGCACAGAGAGCCGTCATCCCCTCGCCTACCAGCGCGGGTGTATTCGGCATCACGCGCAGCCAGGTCGCTCCCGTATCCTTCAGGGCGGTGCTGATCATCTGGTTGTTCCAGCCCGCCGCGATGGACACAACAGCTTTTCCGGCAAGGAAAGGACCGATGTCCGCGTAGAGCTCCGCGATGTTATAGGGCTTGATCGCCACAAGCACCACATCCGCAGGTTCAACCGCGTCCACGGCATGCTCACAGTAGTTGACGGCCGGCAGCTCCATCGCAAGATCCTCCAGCTTTTCCCGCTGGTGGTCGCAGACATAGAGCTGTTCGGGCTTTACGTAGCCGGTGTCGATCATGCCGCGGATGAGCGCGCTGCCCATGTTGCCAGCACCTATCACTGCAATGGTCTTCATCTTTCGTCGCTCCTTTTGTCGGTTGCGCGGTCTCTGTTCCGTCCTCTTCCGTTGTTTTTTCTGAATACTTGGATCTCGGACTCAGATAATATCTGACTCAGATAATATAGCGGTGCAGGTCGGTCGGCTTGTTCTCGCCGCTCAGATGCGCCTTCACGTAGCTGCCGTCGATTGTCAGTTCAAAGGGCGGCATGTTCTCGTCCCCTGCGTTGAAGGAGATATCCTCCAGCACCTGTTCAAAGATAGCGTGCAGACGGCGGGCGCCGATATCCTCATTGTTCTCGTTGGCCTGGCAGGCTGCCTCCGCAATCGCGTCGATCGCGCTGTCCTCAAAGCGGAGCATGACCTTGTCCACAGCCAGCAGCGCTTTATACTGGAGCGTCAGCGCGTTTTCCGGCTGGGTCAGGATCAGCTTGAAATCATCCCTGCTCAGGCTGTTCAGCTGCACATGCACCGGGAAACGGCCCTGCAGTTCAGGAATCAGGTCGCTCACTTTGGCGACGTGGAAGGCGCCTGCCGCGATGAAGAGCATATAATCCGTCTTGATCGGGCCGTACTTCGTGTTGACCGTGGAGCCTTCCACGATGGGCAGAATGTCGCGCTGAACGCCCTCACGGCTCACATCCGGGCCGCTGCCTCCACGATGGCCGGCAATCTTGTCGATCTCATCAATGAAGACGATGCCGTTCTGCTCGGCGCGGCGGATGGCCTCCTCCTGTACGGCATCCTCGTCGATCAGTTTGTCGCACTCCTGCTGCTCCAGAATCTTCCGGGCTTCGGAGACCTTCATCCGGCGCATCTTGGTGCGCTTGGGCATCATGTTGCCCATCATGTCCCCAAGGCTGATGGAATTCCCGCCGACTTCCAGCTGCGGCGCGTTCTCCTCGACCTCGATCTCCAGCTCGCGGTCCTCCAGCTCGCCGCGGAGCAGCTGCTGGCGGATGTCTTCCTTCTTGCCTGTGAGTTTCTGCTGTTCCTCATCGGACAGCTTGGTCTCCTGGTTCTTGCGGCCCAGCAGGAAGTCCATCATGTTGGAACCTGTATTGCCTTTGCCGGCCTGTGGATTGGCCAGCATCTCCGCGAGGCGATCCTCGGCGAGAACCCGCGCGCGGGGCTGAACGCGGGCCACATGTTCGTCCTTCACCATGCGGATGGCATTCTCCGCCAGATCGCGGACGATGCTGTCCACGTCGCGGCCGACGTAACCAACCTCCGTGAACTTGGTGGCCTCCACCTTCACAAATGGCGCGTGCGCAAGGCGGGCCAGCCGGCGGGCAATCTCAGTTTTGCCGACGCCTGTCGGACCAATCATCAGGATGTTTTTGGGGCTGATCTCACTGCGCATGGCTTCGTCCACACGGGAACGGCGGTAGCGGTTGCGCAGGGCGATAGCGACCATCTTTTTGGCTTCTTCCTGGCCGACGATATAACGGTCAAGCTCGTGAACAATCTCTCTGGGTGTCAATTCGGACATTGCGATGCATCCTCCCTTCTCATCTGCGGACTTGCGTCACACGTCCTCTACGATTACATTGTCATTGGTGAAAACACAGATGGACGCGGCGATGTGCAGCGCCTTCTCCGCAATCTCGTGCGCGCTCAGGTCCGTATTCTCCACCAGCGCCTTCGCGGCTGCCAGCGCGTAATTGCCGCCGGAACCGATGGCGACCACGCCGCCGTCGGGATCGATCACTTCACCCGTGCCGCTGAGCATCAGGAGGGTGGTCTTGTCCGCGGCGATCATCAGGGACTCCAGCTGCCGCATTCCCTGTTCGCTGCGCCACATCTGGGCCATCGCGACGGCGGCGCGCTCCAGGTTGCCGTTGCACTGGGTCAGCTTTTCCTCAAACTTGTCGCAGAGGGTGAAGGCGTCGGAGACATTGCCGGCGAAGCCGACCACCACCTTGCCGTTATAAAGGCGGCGCACCTTGCGGGCGGTGGATTTGAAGACGACGCTCTCCCCCATGGTCACCTGGCCGTCGCCTGCGACGGCTGTCTCGCCGTTGCGCGTCACCGCGCAGATCGTGGTACCCTTGAATGTTGCGCTCATGTGTTTTGTTCTCCTGCTTCCTGTGTCTCTTGGTTCTCTTCTGTGCAAGGATATGTCTCGCGCAGGTAGGCCAGCGAGCGCTCGCTCACAGCTTCATAGCGCATCGCTTTGTTGCGGATCTTTTTGTGTTCCCTGTCGACTGGCAGCGGATCGATCAGCCCAAACGCGCAGTTCATCGGCTGGAAGCTGCGGTTCGGCGTGGACACATAGCGGCCCATGGCCCCCAGTGCTGTGATTCCCGGGAGCGGAGGCTGTGTCTCCCCTTTCAGTTCCGCGGCTAAGGATATGCCGCAGACAAGGCCGCTCGCCGCGCTTTCGACATAGCCCTCCACGCCGGTCATTTGTCCGGCAAAATAGAGCATGGGGCGCGTCAGGCACTCGAAGTGATCACTGAGGAAACCCGGCGACTGCAGAAACGTGTTGCGGTGCATCACGCCGTAGCGCGCGAAGACAGCGTTTTCCAAGCCCGGTATCAGGCCGAAGACGCGCTTCTGCTCCGGAAATTTCAGCCTTGTCTGGAAGCCGACAAGGTTATACAGCGAAGCCGCCGCGTCATCCTGCCGGAGCTGTACCACCGCGAAAGGTTCTTTGCCCGTTCGCGGATCGATCAGCCCGACCGGCTTCAGGGGGCCGAAAGCCGGCGCCATTCTCCCCCGCCGCGCCATGGATTCGATGGGCATGCAGCCTTCGAACACGCGCGTCTCCTCGAAGCCGTGCACTTCTGCCGTCTCCGCTGTCAGCAGCGCATCGATGAAGGCATTGTAAGCCTCTTCATCCATCGGACAGTTGAGATAATCGTCCCCGCGGCCGTATCTTGACTGCCGGAAGACTTTTGTCATGTCCAGGGACTCGGCCGTCACAATCGGAGCCGCCGCGTCGTAAAAGCTCAGCGTATCCAGACCCGGCAGGGACACGATCTTTTCAGCCAAAGCATCGGAGGTCAGCGGTCCGCTGGCTACGATCACGGGTCCTTCCGGAATGTCCGTTGCTTCTTCCGCCACGACCGTCACGTTCGGATGACTGCGCAGCTGATCTGTGATGAAACCCGAGAAGGATATGCGGTCCACGGCGAGCGCTCCGCCCGCCGGCACGCGGGCTTTATCGGCGGCCATCATCACCAGGGAGCCCATGTGCCGCATCTCCTCTTTCAGGAGGCCCACGGCGTTTGTCAGGCGGTCAGAGCGCAGACTGTTGGAGCAGACAAGCTCGGCAAAGAGCGGCGAGTGGTGCGCGGGCGACATCCGGTTGGGCTTCATTTCCCTGAGCGTCACCGCGATGCCGCGCTGCGCCAGCTGCCAGGCCGCCTCGCTGCCGGCCAGACCCGCGCCGATCACCGTCGCCCGCAGTTCACTCATGTTCGGCCTCCGTGTCGGTGGCGACCACCTCGCGGTAGCGGCAGCTCTCATTGGCGCACATGTGCAGCACCTCACCCTTGCGGGAGCGCTTTTCGATCATATAGCTGCCGCACTTCGGGCACTTGTCCGCGAGCGGCTTCTCCCAGCTCACAAAGTCGCAGTCCGGGAAGCGCTCGCAGCCGTAGAACCTGCGCTTCGTGCGGTTGCTCATCTTCTCCATCAGGCGCGCGCCGCACTTGGGGCAGGGCGTGTCAATGTAGGTGATGATCGGCATCGCGTTGCGGCACGCAGGGAAGTTCGGGCAGGCAAGGAAGCGGCCATAGCGTCCCATCTTGTAGACCATATTGGCGCCACATTTATCGCAGACGATGTCGCTGACTTCGTCCTTGATCTCCACCTTCTCGATCTCCGATTCCGCCTTGCTCAGCATCTCGGCGAAGGAAGGATAGAAATCGCGGATGACCTGCTTCCACGGAAGCTTCTCTTCCTCGACCTCATCCAGGCGGTTTTCCATATCCGCCGTAAAGTCGATATCTACAATGGAGGCGAAGTATTCCTCCATCATGCCCGTGACCATCTCGCCCAGTTCGGTCGGATAAAGACGCTTCTTTTCCTTGGCGACATAGCCGCGGGAGGTAATCGTCGTGATGGTCGGCGCGTAGGTGGAGGGTCGGCCGATGCCCTTCTCCTCCAGCGCGCGGACGAGCGAAGCCTCGGTGTAGCGGGCCGGCGGCTGGGTGAAGTGCTGGGCCGTCGCCACATCGTTCACGGCGATGTCCATGCCTTCCTCCCAGCTCGGGAGATTGGTCTCCACAGATTCTTCCTTCTCGTCGCTGCTCTCCTCATAGATCGCCGTGAAGCCGGCAAAAACCTTATGCTCACCGTAGAAGCGCAGGGTCAGGTCGTCATCCGTCAGATCCGCCGTCATGGTCTTGTACGCGGCGGGCATCATCTGGCTGGCGACAAAGCGGTTATAAATCAGCCGATAGAGATGGTACTGATCCTTGGAAAGAGAATCCTTGATCTGCTCAGGCGTGCGGGTGACATCTGTCGGGCGGATCGCCTCATGGGCATCCTGCGCGTTGGCGCGGCCGCGGTAGACGTTTGGCGTTTCAGGGAGATATGAAGCGCCGTAGCGCATGGGGATGTACTCCCGCAGGGCGGACAGCGCCTCGTCGCTGATGCGAACGGAGTCTGTACGGATATAGGTCACAATACCCTGTGTGCCCTCGCCCTCAATATCCACGCCTTCATAGAGTTGCTGAACGACCTGCATAGTCTTCGCAGTCGAGAAGTTGAGCTTGCGGCTCGCCTCCTGCTGCAGGCTTGAGGTGGTAAACGGCGCCGCAGGAGCCTTGTGCTTCTCGCTGACACGCAGCGACGAAACCCTGAAAGCAGCGCTGCGGATGCGTTTCGCGATGTCCTCGGCCATGGAGCCGTTGGGAATATCGGCCTTCGCGCCGCTGATCAGCGCAAGGCGCACAGGGTACGTTCCCTGCTTTCCTTTCTGGGACGGATCGGAAGCCTGAGCCGTAATCTCCCAGTATTCCTCCGGGATAAAGGCGTTGATTTCGCGCTCGCGCATCACGACCATGCGCGTCGCAACAGACTGCACGCGTCCGGCGGAAAGCCCTTTCTTGACCTTTGCCCAGAGAAGCGGGCTGATCTTGTAACCGACAAGACGGTCCAGCACGCGGCGGGCCTGCTGGGCATCCACGCGTCCCATGTCGATTGTGCGCGGCTTCTTCAGGGCTTCCTGAATCGCTTTCTTCGTCACCTCATGGAATTCGATGCGGCAGGCGTCCTTCTCGTCGATTCCCAGGATGTGCGCGAGATGCCAGGAGATTGCCTCTCCCTCGCGGTCAGGGTCTGTCGCGAGGTAGATTTGGGAGGCGTTCTTGGCTTCCTTGCGGATCGAAGCGAGAATATCGCCTCGTCCGCGGATGGTGATGTACTTGGGCTCAAAGTCGTTTTCAATGTCGACGCCGATCTGCGACTTGGGCAAGTCGCAGACGTGGCCCTGCGAAGCCTCCACTTTGTAGCTGTGGCCGAGGAAACGGCTCAGCGTGCGGGCTTTCGCAGGGGATTCGACAATGATGAGTTTATGCTTCCTTGTTGAGGGCATGGAATGAACCTCCATCTGAAAAATGAGTATCTATTGGTTTTACACTGCGCAGTAGCACTTGCCGGGCAAAGCGCGTATCAGGCCGAAAAGCTGCAGGATGGTGATCGTGCTTGTCAGCTCGGGCACAGCGAGTCCCGTCTGCGCTGCCAGCTGATCAAAGCTTCTTTCGCCGCCTTTCAGCGCGGTCAAGACGAGCATTTGCGTCGGATTGAGCGCAGGCAGGGATGATTTCTGCTCCTGTGTCGGCGGAGTTTCCTCGTCCCAGCCGAGATCCTCCAGCACGTCCTTTGCCGTGGTGAAGTATCTCGCGCCTTCGCGCAGGATCTGATGCGTGCCTTCCGACCACTTGGAACCGACAACGCCCGGATGCGCAAACACCTCGCGTCCCTGATCCAGCGCGTGCTGCACGGTTGTCATGGAGCCGGAGCGAATCCGGGCCTCCATCAGCAAAACGCCGCGGCTGAGCCCCGAGAGGACACGGTTCCGAACCGGGAAATGCCACTTCGCAGCCGTACTTCCGATCGGGAACTCGCTGATCAGCGCGCCGCCGTCGCTCAGAATCCTTCGCGCAAGCGCCTGATTTCCGACCGGGTACTCGGAATCCAGGCCCGCAGCGCATACGGCGACAGTCGGGCTTTTCCCTTCTATACATCCGGTGTGCGCGGCGCTGTCGATGCCAAAGGCGAGGCCGCTTACAATCGTCACGCCGCTGTCGCTCAGGTCTTTCGCGACCGTCTCCGTGATGTGAATCGCTTCCGGGGACGCCCGGCGCGAGCCGACAATGGTGAGGCAGCGTTCCTGCAGGACGGTTGGATCGCCCCTGTAGAAGAGAAGCAGCGGCGGATCGCTGATGTCGTGCAGCGCGATGGGGTAATCGGCGTCGTCAATGCTGAGGATGCCAATGTCCAGCCGCTGCATCGTGCGCATCATCTCGTGCATCTCGTGCGGGTCAGACCTGGACAGGAGGATGCGCAACTGGCGCTCTGTGCAGTAGGCGCGAAGCGAATCTGTCTTTCCGTGAACAACGTCATCATAGACAGCCTCCGCCGTCTCCCATTCATTCAGGAGACCGCGCAGCCTGACGGGATTGATCTCGGCGCAGGTGAGCCATGCCCTGCAGCCGTCTTCCCGGCTGTAACGCATGGAACCACCTCCTTGCTCAGTAAAAACAGAACGGTTTTTCTTAAAGAAAACACGCTGTTATTTCCCGTCGCCCTATGCTATCATAAGTTGAAGAAAAAATCAATTCCCGCGCGGACCGCATATCGCGGTGTCTTGGTGCGCCCATTTCTTACAGATTGATGAAGTTTTCAGCATCCCCTTGTTTCCTTCCATACAATTTGTTATAATTGGCAAGACGAACGTCAAGAAAGGAGTTTGACTCGAAATGAATTTTGATAAGCTGCTCGGCATCACCTCCGCCTTCGCAGAAGCTGCAGGCGACGCGGCCGCGGCCACCGCAGCCACCGCGGAAGGCGTCCCTGAGGTCTCTCCTGTGGCGAGCATGATCTCCATGCTGCTGCCCATGGTGCTGCTCTTCGTGGTGTTTTATTTCTTCCTGATCCGTCCGCAGCGCAAGAAGGACAAGCAGGTCAAGCAGATGCTGGACAGCCTGAAAGTCAGCGACCGTATTTGCACCATCGGCGGTATCTACGGCACCGTCACCGGCATCAAGGACGACGTGATCACGCTCTCCGTCGGCAGGCAGAATATGGAGATGAAGGTCGCCCGCTGGGCCATCCGCTCCGTGGAAGAAGTCTCCATCGAAAACGACGCGGAAGCCCTGAACTGAATCAACATACTCAAACCGGACATTTTGTGTCCGGTTTTTTCTGAACGCCCACGCAAGGAGGCTCTCTATGCTGTTCATCGGTATCTGCGGCGCGAGCGGCAGCGGTAAATCCACTTTGGCAGAATCCCTCCAGGCCCGGCTCGGCGCGCATTGCTTCGTGCTCCAGCAGGATGCCTATTACCTGGATCATCCCAACCTTACCCTGGAGGAACGAAAGCTGCTGAATTATGACGAGCCGGAGATCTTTGACCATGATCTTCTGCTCAGCGATATCCAGACGCTGATGAACAACCAGCCGATCACCCGGAAGAAGTACGACTACGCCGTGCATCGGCGCGCTGACACGGATGACATGATCTGGCCCCGGGACGTCATGATACTCGAAGGCATCCATTGCTTCCACGACGAGCGTCTCCGCAACATGATGTACCTGAAGCTCTATATGAATGTCGAGCCCGATATCTGCCTGCTTCGCCGCATTCAGAGAGACATCAAAGAGCGCGGTCGTGATATCGACGGCATCGGCACGCAGTACCTCACCACGGTCAAACCGATGTATGACCGCTATATCCGCAACTATGTGGCCTATGCGGATGTGATTGTCGCCGGCGGCGGACGAAACGCAAGGATCGTTGATATCCTGGCGGGCTATGTGCAGGATGAGCTGAGTAAGCGTCCAGGGCACGTTTGACCCCCCCCCGGAATGGCTGTTGGGGGAACCGGACGATTCCGCTTTCCCCCAGCAGCTTGCCTTGGTAGACTCGTTTGATCAGATTTTCTCGGCAGAAAGTAAAAGTTTTGTAAAAATATTTTCATATCTTTACAAGACAAATGCATTGACACCCCGGCGAATTCGTGTTATAATCATTAACTGTCAGCGGAAACGTCCTCAGACGTCATGCCGCGGGCAAGCGCTGATCCCGGAGCATCCACCACAGATGCCGGTCCCGCAGTGTTGCGCCTGTAGCTCAGTTGGATAGAGCAACAGCCTTCTAAGCTGTGGGTCGGGGGTTCGAGACCCTCCAGGCGCGCCATTTCTATGGTGGGTATAGTTCAGTGGTAGAGCGTCAGATTGTGGCTCTGAATGGCGTGGGTTCGAGTCCCACTACTCACCCCATCTTTTCCTGGTCTGCCGTTGGTAACGGTTCGGATATCAACCTGCATTGGGGTGTAGCCAAGTGGCAAGGCAAGGGACTTTGACTCCCCGATTCGCAGGTTCGAGTCCTGCCACCCCAGCATGTATGACCCATTAGCTCAGTTGGCAGAGCACTTGACTTTTAATCAAGGTGTCTGGAGTTCGAATCTCCAATGGGTCATTCCCATCTGCCCCTGACAAGGCAATCGTGCGGGCGTGGCGGAATGGCAGACGCGCCAGACTTAGGATCTGGTGTAGAGATACGTAAGAGTTCGAGTCTCTTCGTCCGCACTCCTTTCACACCCGCAACCACTTCATGCGGTAGTAGCTCAGTTGGTAGAGCGCCACCTTGCCAAGGTGGAGGTCGCGAG
>CAMNLM010000048.1 GCA_946543085.1 uncultured Clostridia bacterium
CCTTCAGGATGTCGCCGCGCATATAGAAGCCGGAGGTGAACAGGCAGTTGTTGTTCTCAAAGGTGGTGCCGCGCAGGAAGGGGAAGACATAGTAGTCGCCGTCGGCGGTCTTCACAGCCTTGTCGATGGCCACTTCGTTGTCCAGGATGGCCTTCAGGTGCGGGGCCTTGCCGGAGGCGATCACGTCGTTCAGGGACATGATCACTTCGTCGTCGATGGCCGCGGAAGCGCCGCCGGGATAGGCGGTCCAGCTGTATTCCACGATGTCGGGCATTTCGTCCGGCACGGCGGTCAGCAGGTTGAATTCGGTGGCGTCCTGGCCGGCGGCCGGATGGATGAATTCGATTTCGATGCCGGTGGCTTCCTTCACGGCTTCATACCAGCGGGTCTGAGCCATGTTGGTGACCTTGGCCGCGTCCAGGTTCTCATGCAGCTTGACCCAGTAGGTCAGCTTCACGCCCGCATAGGGTTTGCTCTCATCGGCAGTGGCGGACACGGCCAGCGTGGCCAGCATCGCCAGTACGAGGCACAGCGCAACGAGTTTCTTCATGGTTGAGGTTCTCCTTTTCTTTTATTTTTTATCAGCGGTCTCTCCGCCGATAATTCGGAATGATGGCGCCTCCCGCCCCGGGCGGCGCGGCGGGTCACAGGCTCAGCCCGATCTCCCCGGGCAGCGCCCACTGTTCGGCCGCGGCGAGGAAGGCGTCCTCCAGCCCCTTCACGCAGGGGAAGAGGTCATCCCCCTCCTCCAGCCATTCCACATGGCTGGGATCGATGTCCCGGATGGGCAGCGTCTGCGCCATGCGCACGGCCTGCAGGTGGGCGAGCCCGGCCTTCGGGCCGCAGAGCGGGGCCGTGCCGTCCTTCACGCACTGCACCGCGTCGTAAAGCTTCTGCATCAGCGGCGTCCCGCCGTCCATGCCGTAGTCGATGGTTTCGCCGGTGTCGGTGGTCACGCGGAAGGGCCTGCCCTTGCCCCAGGTCAGGGTGCCGTGCTCGAATTCCGCCAGTCCGTCCTGCCCCAGGTTCTTTGTCTTCAGCGGGTGCGCCGTGTAGTAACTCACCGGCACGCCGCCGTCAGTCGTGAAGCGCAGGGCCGCGATGTCATAGTTTTCCACGCCGGGATTGCCCCGCCAGACCTCGCCCTTCATCTCCTTCAGCCCGACGGGCTCGTCCATCGCGCCGCCCAGCAGGAAGGTCATCAGCTGGAAGTTGTGCGCGCAGGCGTTCATGAAGGGACTGTCCAGCACCTCGCGCCCGTCCACGGTGATGCGGCCTGCCCAGTTGCTCCGGGCGTAGTAATTGCGGCCGCGCCGCATGGCGTGCACGCAGCGGAAGCGCAGGGGGCTGCCGAAGCGGCCCGCGAGGATGTCCCGCTTCAGCGCCAGCACCGCCCGGTCGTAATTGAGCTGCCAGCCCAGGGCCAGGAAGCGGCCCGCCTTCCGCGAAGCCTCCGCCAGCTCCAGGGTCTCCCCCTCGGTCAGGCACAGGGGCTTCTCGCACAGGACGTGCGCGCCGTTTTTCAGACATTCCAGCACCATGGAGGTGTGCAGGTGGATGGGCGAGGAGATCACGGCCAGGTCCGCGCGGTCCCGCTCAAAGAAGCTCCGCAGGCTGGTGTAGACGGGGATGTTCTTCTCGGCGATCACCGGGAACCGCTCCGCCAGATCCGGCGCGACGTCCACGACGCCGGCCACGTCGCCGCCCACGTCGTGTCCCGTGGCCTCGGCCAGGTATTTCTGCCCGAACATCCCGACCGAGACCAGCAGGATGCGGGGACGGAAGCTCTGCTTCTCAATCATCTGTCATTGCCTCTTCATACGCGTTGAATGTTGCTTCGCCGCGGCCGACCGCCGCCAGGCCGAGCGCCGCGCCGGTGAAGCGCTTGCCCATCCGCAGACCCTCGTCGGTCAGATAGTCCACGCGGAAGGCCGCCCTTTGGCCCGTGGCCGGGCAGAACGCCTCGCGATCCAGGCCGCGGCCGCTGATCTCCACAGCGGCCCGGACGTCCAGGATGCGGCCCAGGGAAACCTCGCGCTCCTCCGCGCCGATGCGCTCGATCAGCGCGATCTCCGCGCCGGTCTGCGTGCGGCGGAGCGCCAGCAGATACCAGCTGTTTTCGTCATAATACCCCGTAAGTCCTGCCAGTCCGCCATTTTGCATGGCAGAAACATCCACGGTCACGCGCTGGCGAACAGCCGCCTCGCTCTGGCGGTGCAGCAGGAGATGGGCGTCCGCCTTCTGATCCAGCGCCTCGCCGCCCCGCAGGGTGATGGTTTCGTCCCCGAAGGACGCGAAACGCCGCACGTCGGCCCGCGGGCAGACCCAGACGGGCTTGTCCGCCGCCGAAAACTCGGGCAGCGGTTTCCGCTGCAGGCAGGAAGGGCCTTTCAGCCCGTTGACCATCGGCCAGCCGTCCGCCGTCCACGTCAGCGGATCGAGCGCCGTCTCCCGGCCCATCAGGGACAGGCCCTCCACCCGGCGGCCGCACAGGTACACGATGGCCCAGCGGCCGTCCGCCAGCTGCACGGGCTTTCCGTGCCCGCCGCGGCCGATGAAGGCGTCCTCCCGTCTCTCCCCCAGGATGGGGTTGAAGGGACAGGGCGCATACGGCCCTTCCAGAGAGCGCGAGCGGGCGCAGGTGATCATGTGGCCGTTTCCCGTGCCGCCCTCCGCCTGGAAGAGGTAATACCAGCCTTCCTTCTTCAGGATGTGCGGGCCCTCGCTCTTGCGGCGGTTGAAGCCCAGGTAAATCATGCGCGGCTCTTCCAGCAGCTCGCCCGCGTCGCTGATGCGCGCGATCTTCACGCCCGGATTCACCACGAGATACCGCTTGCCGTCCTCGTCCGTGAACAGCGACGGATCGATGCCGTCCACGGGCAGGAAGCGGGGGGCCTCCCAGGGGCCGCGGGGATCCGGCGCGGAGGTAATCATCTGCACGCGGAAGGGCGGCGTGTCCCGCCGCAGGGTTGCAGCCACCCAGAAGCGGCCCTGAAAGTACGAGATGTCCGGCGCCCAGTACCCGTAGCCGCCCGGCAGGCCGGTCAGGGCCGCCGTCTCCGGGTCGTCGAACACGTGGCCGACCGTCTCCCAGTGCACGAGGTCGCGGCTGTGGCTGATGGGCAGGGCGGGCACCATCACGAACGAGGAGTTGATCAGCCAGTAATCCTCGCCGGTCCGCAGGATGGAGGGGTCGGGGCGGAAGCCGCGGAGCACGGGGTTCCGGTAGCAGTCCGCCAGGCGGATGCCCGATGCCTCCTCCAGCGCGCGCAGCGCGTCCGGCCCGTTCCGCTCAGCCAGGTCGAGCGGGGTGACGCCCCGCCTGTCCCCCTCGGCCGCGTCATAGCCCAGGACCTGGACCGCGAAGCGCATGGTCTGCGCGTCGCCGGACTGGGCGGCAAAGTGCAGCAGGGTGCGGCCGGCGTCGTCCGGCTTAAAGCCCATGCCGTGGCAGTTTTCGCACAGCAGGCGCAGCATCGCGGCGCGTCCCCGCGCGGCGGCCCATCGCGCCCATTCCGCCTTCTCGTCCTCGGGCACGGGGCCGGTTTTGCCCTCCAGGATCAGGCGCAGCATGCCTTCCCTGTCGTCCCGTTCGATCAGGCCGCGCACCGTGTCAGTCATAACGCCCCTCCCGGAATTCCTTCCAAACATGTTCAAACCACAGGTCGCGCTCGGGCATCGGGCGCGCGGGCACCCGCCGGGACACGCCGTCCGCCGTCATCAGCACGCCGGGGGCGTCCTTTTCCTCCTCCTGGGCGTACAGCATGGCGGAGAGCACCTCGCGCTGGGTCAGCAGAATGTCCCGCAGGAGCAGCCGCGGCAGGAAGTCCGCCTGCGCGGGATCGGCTTCGCGTGCGCCGGCGAGGGCGCGCTCCGCCTGCGCTTTCAGGGCTTCCATGCCCGTCCGGTCGCGCCGGAAGGCCGCCACGCGGGTCATCTCCCGCTGGAAAGCCGCCGCGCTGCCCTCGGGCAGGGACAGGGGCAGGGCCTCCGGCGTCTCGCCGGATACCTGCCGCTGATTGCGCAGGGCGTGCCGGGCCGCGCGGAGCGAACCGGCCTGCGTCGCGTTGAGCGCCGTGCCGCCGGGGCGCTTGCGCCCGAAGGTGCCGGCCGCCTCCCCGCAGACGTACAGCCCGGGGACGCAGGTCTGCCAGTGGGCGTCCACGGCGATGCCGCCGTTGTGGTGCTGGGCGCACACGCGGATCTCCAGCAGCTCATGCTCCAGATCAATGCCGTGATCCCGGTAAAGCTGGATGGCGGGCTGGTTGATGGCGGCCAGCCGGGCAATAGGCGTATCCAGCAGCGCGCCGCAGTTTTCAAGATAGCCGCGGGTCTCATCCGTGAGACGCTCGGGCGCGTAGCCGCGGGGGTTGCGCGTGTAATCCAGAAAGACCGTCCGGCCCGCGTCATTCTCGCGCTTGACCAGCACGTCCACCTGGGAGGAGCCCGCCAGCCGGCTCTCGTCGAAGGGCCACTGGTAGCCCTTGAGGAAGGTGTTGCGGATGGCCGCGTCCTCCCCCAGCGCGTCCGCCAGAAACTCGCGCTCGACGCCGTTTTCGTCCACAGAGACATAGCGGGGAAGCGCCTGCTGGTAGCTGCCGCTCAGGTTCCAGCGGAACTTCACGGAGGCGAGGCCGTACTGCCAGCAGTCGAGGTTCGCGCCCTGCGCGCCGGCCGCGAAAGCCAGGCCGCTCATGCCGTGCTGGCTCTCCGGGTACACCCGGTCCTGATAGATATGCGCCGGGCCGCCGGTGCACAGCAGCAGGTTCGCGCAGCGGATGCGCAGCAGCTCCTTTTTCTCCGGCAGATAGACGTCCAGCGCGGCCACGCCGTCCCGCCCGGTCACGATCCGCGCGGCGAACGCATGGTCCAGAATCTCGACGCCGCGCCCGCGCACCGAGCGCTCCAGCGCCTCCGTCATCAGCCTGCTGGTCAGTGGGCCGACCGAAGTCGCCCGGCGGCGCACGTCGTGGTCGGTCTGATAGCCCACGTATTCGCCGTAAGCGTTCGTGGGAAAGGGCACGCCCAGGGCGCAGAGCTTGAAGAAGCAGCCGGCCGACGCGGCGGCCTCGCACAGGGCTGTGTCGCCGTTGACGTCGGGGTAGTGCAGGTCGCGCGCCAGCGCGCCGACGCTGTCGCCCTCGTCGCCGGAGAGTGAGAGCTTATAGTAGGTCTGCTTGTCGCTGCCCGTGTTGCGGGAGGTGCCGGCGTTCATGTCCTCGGTCACCAGCAGGAGGCTTTTCTCGCCGAGGGAGGCCAGGGTGTCCGCTGCGTTGAGGCCCGCGCAGCCGGAACCGACGACGACGGTGCGGTATGTGAGCTCCCGCATGAGTGATTTTCCTCCTACTTGGGTTTTGATTGTTTTGCCGTTTGGCATGGCGGCAAGAGGATTCCGCGCCTGCGGGCGCGGGCCGGGGGCTTTGCGGTCGCCCCCGGCACCCCTTCGCACTCCGCACTTTTACTTTTTCTTTTCCTTTGGGCGGCAAGGGGATTCCGCACCTGCGGGCGGCGAGCCGGGGGCTTTGCGATCGCCCCCGGCACCCCTTCGCACTCCGCATTCGTGTTTTTCTTTTTCTTTGAGGCGGCAGGGATTCCGCGCCTGCGGGCGCGGAGGGCTGTCCTGAGAGGGGGTTAGAGCCTGCGGAGGCGGAAGCCGCCGTCGGCGTCGAGGATTTGGCCGGCCGAGTAGTCCAGCAGGCCGCTGGCGCAGGCGAGCACCATCTTGGCCACGTCCTCCGGCGTGCCGAAGCGCTTCACCGGCAGCAGGCCGTCCGCGATCAGGCGCTCGTACTTCTCGTGCACCACCCTGGTCATATCGGTGTCGATGATGCCGGGCCGCACCTCGAAGACCGGGATGCCCTCCGCGGCCAGGCGGTCAGCGAAGAGCTCTGTCACCATGCCCACGCCCGCCTTGCTGACGCAGTATTCCCCGCGGGAGGTGCTGGAGGTGTAGGCGCTCATGCTGCCGATGTTGACGATGCGCGGCTGCCAGTCCGGCGCGCCCGCGTCCCGCTCTGCGAGCATTTCCCGGGCGAAGAGCTGGCACATGAACAGCGTGCCCTTCAGGTTGATGCCCACCACGCGGTCGAAGCTCTCCTCGGTCATCTCCAGAATGTCGCGGCGCTGAAGCGGCGCAACCCCCGCGTTGTTCACCAGGAGGTCGACGCGGCCATACCGGCTCACGACGTACCGCAGCGCGGCCGCGCGGTCCTCCTCCCGGGAGATGTCGCAGCCGACATAGTCCCGGTCCTCCGGCAGGTTTTCCGGGCGCTCCGGCCTGGTGCCGGAATAGACGACCTGCCAGCCTTCCCGGTGCAGCAGGTCGGCGATGCCCCGGCCGATGCCGCGGCTGGAGCCCGTCACAAAGGCGACTTTCACAGCTTGTAGACCTCCCTGTCCCGCGCGATGCAGCCCGCGGGCGTTCCCTGGCGCAGCAGCACCGCGCAGCCGCCGCAGGTGAGGCAGACCCGCTTCGGGCTGATCGCGCCGCTCTCCCGCAGCTCATGGATGAAGCCGGGATCGGCGAAGGCCATGCGGCCAAAGCCCGCCATGGCGCAGTGGCCGCCCGCAACCATGCCCGCCGCCAGGTTTCCGGCGTGCTGGCGCAGGTAGGAAAACGCGCTGCCCAGCACCGGCACATCGGGCACGGCGTGCTGGATCTCGCTGACGCCCCGCATCATGCGGCTGACGCCCTCCAGCGGGTGCTCGTCCGGCACATAGTTGCCGTGGTCATAGGGGCGGTTCACGTGGGGATTCTTATAGGGGTTGCCCATGGTCACGTTGATCAGCGGGATGCCGAACTCCTGCTTCAGCTCGCGGATCAGCCGGATGGGCTCAGTCAGATCGGGCGTCAGGCCGCCCTCCGCGCTCACGCCGAAGCCATAGGGATAGGCGAAGCCGTCGTAGACGTTCAGGCGGCTGGAGAGGAAGAAGCCCGGCTCCGTGACCGCGCTTCTGGCCGCGCGGTAGCAGTTCTTCAGGAAGCGCGTGCGGTTCTCATAGCTCCCGCCGTAGTCGCCGGGCCGCGTGTAGGCCGAGAGCAGCTCGCAGGCCAGGTAGCGGTGGCAGCACTTCACGTCCATGCCGTCGAAGCCGGCCCGCTGGCACAGCGCGGCCGTGGCGGCATAGGCCTCCTCATAGCGCCGGAGGTCGCTGTCCGTGACGATGCGGTCCGCCGCCAGCGGGGTGTCCTCCAGAGGCGGACAGTTGTAGGCGATCAGCGGCTCGGGATAGCCGTGCGGCTTGGAATAGCGGCCCGAGTTGGTCGCCTGCATCACGATCAGAGGGGCGTAGCCGTTCTCCTTCAGGGAGATCTCGCGGATCTCGTCCACCAGCTTTTTGAAGGCGTCCAGGTTCTTCTCCGTCAGCCACAGCTGATGGGCGGAGGCCCGCGCTTCGGGCACGGTGGCCACGGCCTCGAACCAGATCAGACCCGGGCCCGCCTGGGCAAAGCGGTGGTAGCGGCGAACGGTCAGCTCTCCCGGCGCTCCGTCCTCCGTTCCGTCCGTGCCCTCCATGGGCTGGAAGGCGATGCGGTTGGCCGTCTGCTTTCCCGCCAGCGTCAGGGCCTCGAACAGGGTGGAAACATCCTCGGACAGAGGAAGGAAAGCGTTCAGTTTTTTCGATTCCGTCCGGATATCAGTCAAGGCAGGATAATGAAACGCTTCGTGTCTCATTTGGTTGACTCCTTGCTTGTTTCTACCAGATATGATACAATAGAATCGGCATGAAAAATGGTTGATTACCGCTCGAATCTATGTAATTTCGATTTCCGGAGGCTTCCATGTCCTTTGAGATCAAATACAACGACCAACCCACCCCGCACGGCATGCACACGCACACCTATTATGAAATGCTCTACGTGCTCTCCGGCTCGGCCGTGATGACCGTGCGGAACCGGGACTATGAGTGCGGACCTGGCTCGCTGATCTTCCTCAACCCCTTCGACGAGCATGCTTCGCGCCCCCTCGAGCTGCCCTACAAGCGCTACTACCTGCTGATGCCCGTCACCCAGCTCAATGCCTTCCACAACGACGTGCTGCTGCTGTCCGTCTTCCGCTATCACGGGGAGCAGTTTCCCTACGTGATCCAGGTCGGCGAGCGGAAGCCGCGCTTCGACGCCTACTTCTCCCTGCTCATGGACGTGCAGCGGGAGGGCGGCAGCTTCGCCGACGCGCGCATGGAGGCGCTGATGACGCTGATCCTGACCGACACCCACGCCATGCGGCCCGATCTCTTCATCCCCGCCAACCAGCTCTCCTTTCTGCCGATCCAGGACATCCTGAACGAGCTGGACGCCTCCTTCTGTGAGCCCTTCTCACTGCAGGAGCTCGCGGACAAATACCACGTCTCCACAGGCTGCCTGTCGACCCACTTCCGCAAGGCCGTGGGCCTCAGCCCCATGCAGTACGTGACCCAGAGCCGGATGCAGCGGGCGCGCCTGCTCCTGCTGGGCACCGAGCTGTCCATTACCACCATTGCCGAGCAGTGCGGCTACCCGGACGTGAGCAACTTCGTGCGTCGGTTCCGCCTGCAGTTCCAGCAGACGCCCCTGCAGTTCCGCCAGAAGCAGCAGGGACGCCATCCGTGATTTCCGTTTCGGCGATTCAAAAAGCAAAAAAGCCTGCGCTCAGGCCGCGCGCATCGGATGCTCCCGCATGCGCATAGCCCGGCGAGGCTTTTTTGGTTTTTATGTTTTGTGTATTCCTCAGGCCGCGTCAGGCATGCAGGAGCTTCCCGTAAATCTCCCTGTCCACATCCTTGAACACGTTGAACACAGTTTTGATCGGGCTGCCCGTCTCCGCGTAATACGCCCGCACGGTCTCCACCGCGATCTCCGCGGCGCGCTGGTTTGGAAACATGAACACGCCGGTGGAGATGCAGCAGAACGCGATGCTCTCCAGCCCGTTCTGGTCGGCGAGCTCCAGGCAGCTGCGGTAGCAGGAGGCCAGCAGCCGCTCGTGCTCCTCCGTCAGCTCCCCCTCGACAATCGGGCCGACGGTGTGAATCACGTACCTGCAGGGCAGGTTGTAGCCCGGGGTGATCTTCGCCCGGCCGGTGGGCTCCTCGTGGCCCTGGGCCTGCATGATGCAGTTGCACCGCCAGCGCAGGGCGAGGCCGGCCTTGGAGTGGATGATGTTGTCCGCGCAGTTGTGCAGCGGGCGGAAGCAGCCCAGCAGGGCAGAATTGGCGGGGTTCACAATCGCGTCGACCTTCAGCGTGGTCATGTCCCCCTGCCAGAGGTAAATGCGGCTGTCGGACGGGATCGGCCGCAGGCCGCTCAGCTCCGTGATCCCGGCGAGGCGGTTTTCCTCGGCCAGATACGCGTCCTGGACGCGGAGGAATTCCGGGGAGAGTTCCCGCGGCGTCCAGATGTTCATCAGGGCGCGGAGAAAATCCTTCTGGCCGCTCTCGGTCTCCGGGATGCGGTACCCGCGCAGGTCGGGTTCCTCGTTCAGCAGCTGTTGAATGAGCCAGAGGCGCTGTTCGGAGTGGGTCATCGGGATGTCATCTCCTCCGAGGATACGGTCAGGGTCTGGAAGCGGTGCGGGGAAAGCTCAGACTCTCTCCCCCGTCAGGGTGTTGTTCTTCACCCCGGTGACGCGGACGCGGACGATCTCGCCGACGTCCTCCGCGCTGCCCGGGAAGGTGATGGAGATGCCGTGGCCGCCCTTGCCGGAGACAGCGGCGTCGCTGCGGCGGCTCAGGCCCTCGGCCAGCACGCTCTCCTCCATGCCGATGAAGCGCCGGAGGCGTTCTCGCTGGCGGCGCTCCTGCACGGCGATCAGCCGCTGGATGCGCTCGGTGGCGACCTCCGGGGCGATCTGCCCGGGCATGGCCGCGGCGCGGGTGCCCACGCGCGGGGAATAGATGAAGGTGAAGGCGGAGTCATAGCCGACCTCCTCCACCAGGGAGAGCGTGTCGAGGAACTGCGCCTCCGTCTCGCCCGGATGGCCCACGATGATGTCCGTGGTGAGGCCGATGTCCGGAATCGCGCCGCGCAGGGCGCGCACCCGGCCCAGGTATTCCGCGCGGGTATAGCGGCGGTTCATCGCGCGGAGCACCTCGTCGCTGCCGCTCTGCACCGGCAGGTGGAACTGCGGCAGGATGTGCTTCGAGCCCGCCATCGCGTCGATCAGATCGTCGGAGAGATCCTTCGGGTGCGAGGTCATGAAGCGCAAGCGCTCCACGCCCATCGCGTCCAGGCGGCGCAGCAGGGCCGGGAAGCTCGCGCCTCCCTC
Organism: uncultured Clostridia bacterium; assembly: GCA_946543085.1. GTDB lineage: Bacteria > Bacillota > Clostridia > Christensenellales > Aristaeellaceae > RUG11272. Next base: position 10,242 of record CAMNLM010000048.1, read on the forward strand.
CAGACCCAGGCCGTAGCTGTTCACGTTCTGGCCCAGGAGCATGATCTCCTTCACGCCGTCGCGCATGAGGCCCTCGGCCTCGCGGAGGATGTCGTCCATCTCCCGGCTGCGCTCGCGCCCGCGCACATAGGGCACGATGCAGTAGGAGCAGAAGTTGTTGCAGCCGTACATGATCGTGATATAGGCAGCGTCCCGGCGCAGGCGCTGCACGGGCAGATCCTCGGCGATGGTGTTCTCGTCCGCGACCTCGACCACGCGGGAGCCGGTCTGCAGCATGCGCAGGAAAAGCTCCGGCATGCGGTAGAGGTTCGCCGTGCCGAAGGCGAGGTCGACAAAGCTGTATTGCTTCAGGATGCGCTCCGCCATGCCAGGCTCCTGGATCATGCAGCCGCATACGCCGATGCGCAGGGCGGGATTGCGCTTGCGCACCTCCTTGAGCCAGGTGACGTTGCCGAGGGCCTTGCGCTCGGCGTTGTCGCGCACGCAGCACGTGTTGAACAGCACAAAATCCGCGCTCTCGCGGTCGGGGGCTTCGCTCATGCCCATCTCGCGGAACATGCCTGCCAGCGTCTCGCTGTCGTGGGCGTTCATCTGGCAGCCGTAGGTCACGATGCAGAAGGTCCGCGGCCTGTCCTCCAGGGCGCGCACCTCCGCCATCGCCTGGCGCTGCACCTGCAGCTCGGTCTCGGTGACGTGCGCGGGCTTCCGGTCTGTGCGGTGGTCTTGCATAGGGGTCTCTCCTCGGGATGCTGTCTTCTTGGCGGAAGGGCCGGATGACCCTGATCCGGCCGGGGGCTGTGGTGTCCCGCCGGCATGTGCATGATAGCATAAAAGGGCTTTCGCGCGCAAGATGCTTTGCGGGATGTGCGGCTGTCGTCAGGCTGCCTGCGCCGCGGCCCGGTATTCGGTTTTCTGGGTGCCGCCAAAGCAAAAGGAGAGCGGCCGTGCGAGCCGTTCTCCTTTTGCTTTGTCTGTCGGGATGGCGTGCTTATTCCGCGTTGAACAGTCCTTCCAGCACGTCCCGATGGCCGCGCAGGGCGGTCAGCACCGCCTCGTCCCAGTGGCGGGCGTCGTTCGCGCTGTCGCCGAAGACGTAGTCCTCCTGGCCGTAATCCAGCACGTCGAAGGCCGGCATCGCCTTGCTCGCCCCGGCGGTGCGGCTGGCGGCGATGTCCGCGAGGGCAAAGCTCGCCCGGCCGTTTTCATCCAGGGTGACCCAGCCGCTCACATCCGTGCCATTGGGCGCCTCGGCGGTGCCGTTCGCGGTCTGCGCGGCAGCCTCCGCCTTGGTCACCCGGCGCGCGCCTTCCACATATTTCCCGTACATCTCGTCCACGCGCAGCGCCAGGCTGTCACCCAGAATCTCGCCCGGCACATGGCCGCCGTTCCACTGCCATTCGATCTCAGTGTCCACGCCCGCCTCCAGCAGGGCCAGTTCGATATTCAGGGAATTGAACATGGAGATGTCGCCCTCGTTCGCGCCGTTCATGATGCGCACCCAGGCGGGCAGGGCGGTCGCCTCGTCGGCGATCCAGGTCAGCGGGTCGTAGAGGGTGACCGGGTTGTTGCCGTATTCGTCGCCCGCGAGCACGGCGGCGACGTCCGCCTCATAGGACGCGAGCAGGTCGTCGTAGGTCGCGTAGCTGGAAGCGTCGGTCCTGCTGCCCGCGGACTGGGTGGTCCCGCGCGTCGGGGTGCCGACCTCCACCGCGTTGCCGGCGGTATCGGTCACGCCCGCAGGCCCGTTGCCGCCCATCGCGCCGGGGAAGCCGCCGCCCGGGAAATTGCCGTCGAAGCCCTCGGGGCGCTCGCCGCGGTCCATGCCGCCCATTTCTCTCATGCCGCCCATTCCGCCCATGCGGCCCGTGCCGCCGCGGGTGGACGCCGTGGCGACGCGGCCCTCCAGGAAGGCCGCCGCGCGGTCCGCGTCCGTCATCGCGGCCACTTCATCATCGGTCATGGCGGTGCCGTCCGCGTTGAACCACGTCCAGCCCTCGGCATAGGCCAGGCGGTCCAGGTAGGACTGCAGACTCTCGGTGAATTCCGCGAGGTAGAGGTCGAGATAGGTGCCGTGGTAGCCGTTGGTCTCCGGATAGGCCTCGGGATCGCATGCGATGGTCAGGGCGACCGTGCCGGAGATCTCGCCGTCGCCGTTCAGGTCGAAGCCCACCTTCTCCTCGTCCACGGTGAGGTTCCGGCTGTTGATCAGCTCCATGTACTGCCCGGCAAGATAAGCCGCGAGCTGCTTCTGGAAGGCCGTGTTGAAGCTGTAGTCCGCGTCGAGCGTGTACTCGAAGGCCAGCGCGAGATCCGCCTCCGCGAGCGAGGTGATCGGCGAATAGCCCAGCGCGCCCCAAACGGCGTCGGAGACCGTGGCCGTGTAGCTGCCGTCGGCGTTCCTGCTGAGGCCCGCCGCGCCCAGCTCATAGAGATAGTCGTAATAGACGGGGTTGTCGCCGCTCGCCGCCACCATGATGGTGTGCGCGCCCGCGCCGCTGCCGCCGGTCACGACCAGGTATTCCGCGCTGCCGGGCAGGTTGCCGAGGGCGATGTTGTAGCGCAGGAAGCGGATGGCGGCCTTGCCGTCCACCACCATGTCCGGGGCGTCGCCGGTATAGACCGCCGCGCCGCTTTCATCTGTGAAGCTGCTCTGCTTGCCGCGGTTGCCGGCGGTCATATAGATGAAGCCGTTCGCCGCGTAGGCGGTGGAAGCCGCACTGGCGCGCTGGGCGGAATAGCCCGCGCCGCCCGTCTCGAAGAGCACAGGGGCGGTCAGGGCAGTATAGACCTGGCCGTTGGGCGAGGTCACGGTGCCCGCCTCGTTGATCACCAGGCGGCCCTTCGTCTCGCCGTCCGCGCTTCCGGCTTTTACATCCGCCGCGCCGTCGCCGTCGGTGTCCAGGCCGAGCACATACGCGCCGGGCACGCACACGGACAGGCTCTGGTATTCCTCCAGCACCGGATGGGCCACGTAGGGCACTACGGAGAGCACCCAGGCGTCCGCGTCGGCCTGGTAGGTCCACGCCTGGCCGGGATTGTTCGCGAGGTTGAGCGCGTCCGCCACGGCGGTTTCTTCCGCGCTGTCCGCCGCCCCGGCGGAAGACACGCAGGCGAAGCTGGAAATCATCACGGCTGCCAGGAGCAGCGCAATCGCTTTCTTCATAATCAGATCCTCTCTTTCTGACGGGGAGCCGTGGGCTGAGCCAGCCGTCCCCCGCAGGAAAACAGATACAGAATCAAAGTGAATTTGATGTGAATGGCGCGTGAAATCCACACGTTTTCATCCGCTCCGCGGCATACTCCCCGCGAAAAAGAGGCAGCATGGTGAAGCTTTCCTCTCACGGCAGCAGGGTTCCGGCAGGCTCCGCCTGTGCTGGAGCCGCGCTCGCGCCCGGAGCCGGGCAGGGCCGGGCGGGAAAACCGCGCGGGGCGCAAAAACCACTTGTAAAACCTTCAGAAAAACCTTCGGAAATCCCTTGCAAAAGCCCAAAACTATGGTATAATACCAAATTGGCACATCCTTGCGCTGCACGCAAAGATGCAGCGCCATACGTCCATGAGGAGGTGAAAGGACATGAATAGGTATGAACTGACCTACATCATCGACCCCAACCTGGAGGAGACCGCTCGCAAGGAACTGATCGAGAAGGTTTCCGCCCTGATCGCTGCCAACGGCGGCGAAGTGGAAAAGGTTGATGAGACCTGGGGCAAGCGCCGCCTGGCCTATGCGATCAACTATCGCACCGAGGGCTGGTACGTGCTGGTGACCATGCAGGCTCCCGCCGAGCTGGTGGCTGAGGTTGAGCGCAACCTGCGCATCAACGACAGCATCCTGCGGTACATGACCGTGAAGCTGCTCGTGAAGCAGAGCAAAGTCAAGCCCCGCGCTGTGAAGCCCGTGGCTGAGGAAGCTCCCGCCGCGCCCGCCGAGGAAGCCGCGCCTGTGGCCGAACCCGCCGCGCCCGCCGAAGCTGAGTAATTCCGACAACTGCCGAGCGAAAGCGTCATTGGAGTAAGATATGAATAAGATTCAGATCATCGGCAACCTGGTGAGAGATCCCGAAACCCGCACCGTGAGCGGCTACAACGGAGACACCTCCGTGTGCAGCTTCACCGTAGCGGCCAACGGCCGCCGCCGCAATAACCAGAACAATCAGAATGGCCAGCAGCAGGACGACACCCTGTTCATCCGGGTGAACGTCTGGGGCAGCCGCGCTGATGTGTGCCAGCGCTATCTGGCGAAGGGCAACAAGGTGTTTGTGACCGGCGAGCTGCAGCAGCCCCGCACCTACACAGACCAGAGCGGCAACACCCGCGTCAGTCTGGATATGCGCGCGGACGATTTCGAGTTCCTCACTTCCCGCGCCGAAGCGGAAGCCATGCGGCAAAGCAACGGTTTCACCGCTTCCCCCGCCGCTCCCGCCGCGCCCACCGCTCAGAACAACGGATTCACAGCCGTGGAGACAGACGATCTGCCCTTCTGATGAGGCAGACAGCGTCGCCGCGTTCCAACCAGACGACTGATTCCAGTCGATCGAACATGCGCCCGTCCTGACGGGCAGCCCTCGAAAGGAGGCCAATACCCATGTCTGAAGTACGTGAAGAGAGAAGGCCGCGTCCGCGCGGAGGCCGTCGCCCCCGCCGCAAGGTGTGCGCTTTCTGCGTCGATAAGATCGCTTATATCGACTACAAGGACGTGAATCATCTGCGCCGCTACATCAACGAGCGCGGCAAGATTCTGCCCTGCCGTATGACCGGCAACTGCGCCAAGCATCAGCGCCAGCTGAGCGAGGCCATCAAGCGCGCCCGTGCCATCGCGCTCCTGCCCTACACGGCTGAGTAAGACCGCGTCTTATCAAAACCATTCGGATGCATGCCGGATGGTTTTTCTTTTGCTTTTTTGCCCTTTGTCCCTTTCCCTTCTCCATGCCCCGCGGAAAAACGCGGCCCGGTCCCCGCACCGCCAAAAGGAAAAGCATCCCATCCGCACAGAAGAGGGATGGGATGCATGGGTTTTGCTTTGGGGTTTATGCGCGGTCAGTCCTGCGCTTCCTCATCCGGCAGGATCCGGATCGTCACGCGCCAGCTGTATTTGACCGTCTCGGCGTCCAGCGTGTAGCGGTACTCGGCCTCGTTCGCGCCTTCGATGTCGATCACGGTTTCACCGCCGTCGGGAGAATACTGCCACTGCAGCGCGTAGGGCTTGTCCAGGCCCTGCACGAAGGCATTCAGCACAACCTCCCTGCCGACCTCGACCGTGCCCGAATCCGCGATGCTGGAGGTCAGCATCACTGCCACGGAGGGCGCATCGGCTGTCTCTTCCACGGGCGCGGCCTCGGTGGGAACCTCGTCGGGTTCGTCCGCTTCCGCATCGGCGGCCGGCTGGGTTTCGGGCTCGTCCGCCGCGGCGGTCTCCGCCGTCTCGGGCTGGGCTTCCCCAGTCTCTGCCACGCCGTCCTCAGCGGCCGCTTCTTCTCCTGCTGCAGGCGTCTCCGCCGCCTCGGGGGCTTCCCCGGCCGCTTCCGCTTCTTCCGTTTCTTCGGTATCTTCCGTTATTTCAATAGCCGCTTCGGCTTCAGCAGGCGTCTCGCCCTCCGCGGGGATTTCTTCGGCTGGCGCTTCATCGTCGGCGGCTTCCTCCTGCACGGGCGTCTCAGGCTCGGCCGTTTCGGCAGCGGCCTCGGCTTCCGGGGCGGCGGTTTCCACTGTTTCCTCGGGCTGTTCGGCCTGTTCGGCGGCCGCAGGCGCTTCCCCGGGGAGCTGATCCAGGGTGATCGAGATGAAACCGGTGATCAGGTCGGGCTCCGGCTCGCTTTGCGCTTCCGCGGGCTGGACGCCGGCGTCCCCGACGGCCGGCTGAGGCTCCTCAGGCTCAGCCGTGGCAGGAGCTTCCTGCTCAGCCGTCTGAACGGCTTCCGTCTGCTCCAGGTTCCAGTCCACAGCCCAGGCGAAAGCGCCCTCGCTGGCGTCCACCGCCCTGATCGTGACCATGTACACGCCGCGGTCCATCCAGACCGTGGCGGCCAGGAGCATCTTTTCGCTGTCGATCAGCTGCGGTCTGAAGGTCTGGAACACACGGCCGTTCACGCCGATCAGCGTGATCTCCACCAGCGCGCCGGTGACCGTGAACACGGCATCCGTCCCGTTCGGCACGGCGAGCTGCCAGGTGAACTCGCGCTTGCCCTCGGTGAACACGCCGGCATAGCTCTGCTTCGGCACTGCCACGCCCTCGACGGTCACCTTTTCCACCGTGTCCGGTGCGGCGGGTTCCGGCTTGCTCTCCTCATTCTCCTCATTCTCCGCCTCGGGAGCGGCAGCCTCTTCCGCAGGGGCCGCGGGGGCTTCGGGCGTCACGGCCTCGGCGTTCTGCCCGGCCGGTTCCTCGGCGGCGGCTTCTTCGGGCGCCGCAGCCGGTTCAGCGGGCAGCTCGCTCCCGGCGGCCGGCTGCTGGTCGGCTTCCGCTGTCTCATTCTCCGCCGCGGGCTGCTCCTCCGCCGCGGGTTCTTCCGCGGGTTCGGCTTCCGGAGCCTCCTCCGTCACCGCAGCCTCTGCCTCCGGATCGCTCGCAGGCGCTTCCTCGGCAGGCGCGGGGATCTCAGCAGACGCCTCCGCCTCGGCCGCGGCTTCAGACGCTGCTTCCTCCACAACGGACGCAGGCGCTTCCGCAGGGGCTTCCGGCGCGGTTTCGGGGGCCGCTTCCTGCTCCAGGACAATCTCTTCCGCCGGCGCGGCTTCCGGAACGGTCTCTTCTTCGGCCAGGCCGCCCGCCACGGTCAGCAGCAGGCTCAGGGCTGTCATCAGGGCTGCAATTCTTTTCGTCATTTCTCTTCACCCCTCCTGTCAGGCGGACAGGCCAGTTCCATAACATGCGGGGCCGTCCGTCAATTGCATCGTAGCATATCACGGTTACCGCATCGGTTACATGTGTATGCTGCGAGTGATATTTCATTCATCGGCTTCCACCCGATGGGCTGCGAATGCATACTCACCCAATTTCCGCCGTCAATATTTATACGATTCATTTCCCTGTTTTCCTGCACTCAGGATGACAATATTTACATATATGACGGCATCAGACGCCGGCCCTGTAGAGGCCGCCGCAAAGGAACACCCGCCCGAAGCGCAAAGCTTCAGGCGGGTATTCCGTGAAATTCCGTTTGTTCAGTCTTTCTTTCTTCTTCCGGCAGCGTGTGAAAAGCGGGCACAGCGCGCCGATACCGGCGAAAGCACGACGCAGCCGGCCGCGCGGGATCAGCGCGCGATGAAGAAGTACCCGATTCCCACCACGATGAGCAGGAAGATCAGGGCCGCCGGGAGGAATGTGAGCAGGGCCGAGACGATCAGCGCGAAGGTATCGTGCTTCTCGAGCTTGTCGGCGAGATTCTCGTCCTCCAGCGCGCGCGGGCTGTCGCCCATGCGCTCTTTCTGGAGCTTGCGCGCCCGGTCATACTTCGACTGGAACAGCATCAGGCTTTCTCCTCATCCTTGTCGCGCAGGATATGGTGGCAGGCCACGAAGTGGTTCGGGCTGTCCTCCACCAGCGGCGGGATCATGTGCTCGCAGATCTCCGTGCAGTACTTGCAGCGGGTGTGGAATTTGCAGCCCTTGGGCGGGTTCACCGGGCTGGGAATGTCTCCCTCCAGGACCTCGATCTTGCGGTCGCTGTCGATGTCCGTGGTGGGGATCGCGTTCATCAGCGCCTCCGTATAGGGGTGGCGCGGATGGTCGAACAGCTCCTGGCTCTCTGCCAGCTCGACCATGGAGCCCAGGTACATGACGCCGATGCGGTCGGAGATGTACTTGACGACGCTCAGGTCGTGGGTGATGAAGAGGTAGGTCAGGTTCTGCTGCTCCTTCAGGTCCTGCAGCAGGTTGATGATCTGGCTCTGAATGGACACGTCCAGGGCGGACACGGCCTCGTCGCAGACCACGAACTTCGGCTTCACGGCCAGGGAACGGGCAATGCCGATGCGCTGGCGCTGGCCGCCGGAGAACTGGTGCGGATAGCGGTGGATGAAGTACGCCGCAAGGCCCGCGTCGTCCATCACCTTGATGATGGCCTCCTGCAGGCGCTCGTCGTTCTTCTTGTACTGGTTGTGGGCGATCATGCCCTCGGAGATGATCTGGCCGACCGTCATGCGGGGGTTCAGGGAGGAATAGGGATCCTGGAAGATCATCTGCAGATCGCTCCGCAGCTCCC